>JAEWIV010000149.1 GCA_023386865.1 Pseudomonadota bacterium | reverse complement strand
CCCCCCCCCCGGCCCGCCCTCGCGGGGGGGGCCGCTAGGCCCGCGGTCCCATGAGTCACTCGTGCTGAGCCTCGGCGCCTTCGCTTTCGCGGCACCGGGCATGCTCGCCCTGCTGCTGGTCCTGCCGGTGATCTACTGGCTGCTGCGGCTGATCCCGCCATTGCCGCGGCTCGTGCGTTTCCCGGCAATCCGGCTGCTGATCGGGCTCGAACCTACCGAGCAGACGCCGATGAAGATGCCGTGGTGGCTGCTGCTGCTGCGGCTGCTGCTCGCCACCGCCATCATCCTGGCCGTCGCCCGCCCGCTCCTCAATCCTCAGGCCGACCTGCCGGGCAGGGGCCCGCTGATGCTGGTGATCGACGACGGCTGGTCGTCGGCGCCGGGCTGGACCACGCGCATCGCCCATGCCGAGCGCCTGATCCAGCGCGCCGAACGCGCCCAGCGCCCGGTGGTGCTGGTCGGCACCGCTCCACTTCCGCTCGACGCACCGGCCGCCCGGCGCGGCGCCATGCGGCCCGACGAAGCGCGCACCATCCTGCGCGCCTTCCGCCCCAAGCCGTGGCCGACCGATCGCGCCGCCGCCGTCACCGCCATCGACCAGATGCAGGTCGATGCCGGCTCCTATGTCGTCTGGCTGAGCGACGGCCTTGAGGACGAAGGTACGCCCAAGCTCACCGAGCGCCTGCGCAAGTTCGACGGCCTGCAGGTCCTCCTGCCCGACCAGGCGGCGACGCCTCTTCTTCTGCTGCCGCCGGTCGCCGAAGGCCGCGACCTCAAGGTGCAGGCGCTGCGCCCCTCGGCCGACGGCCCGCGCAAGGTTGCCGTGCAGGCTTCCGACGAAGGCGGCCGCATCGTCGCGCGCATCGATCTCGACTTCGCCGCCACCGCCACCAAGGGCGAAGGCGTCCTGCCGACGCCGCCCGAGCTGCGCAACCGCATGGCCCGTCTCGACATCGAGACCCAGGGCGGCGCGGGCTCGGCCGTGCTCTTGGACGAGCGCCATCGCCGCCGGCCTGTCGCCATCCTGGGCGAACGGCCGACCGCCACCGGCCAGCCGCTGCTGCAGGAGGTCTACTTCCTCGAGCGTGCGCTCGACCCCTATGTGAGCCTCACCATCGGCGATCGCGAGACGGTGTTGAACCGCAACACGGCGGTGCTGCTGATTCCCGACGGCGCCGCGCCTTCGGCCACCGACCGGGACGAGATCGCCAAGTGGATCGAGCGCGGCGGCGTGGCCGTGCGCTTCGCCGGCCCCAACCTTGCCTCGGGCAACGATCCGCTGGTGCCGACGCGGCTGCGTCTCGGCGACCGCGCGCTGGGCGGCGTGATGAGCTGGGGCCAGCCCAGCGCGCTCAGCGAGTTCCCGGCCAACAGCCCCTTCCTCGGTATCCCGATCCCCAAGGACGTGCGCATCAGCCAGCAGGTGCTGGCCGAGCCCACGCCCGACCTCGCCGACAAGACCTGGGCCCGGCTGGCCGACGGCACGCCGCTGGTCACCGGCGAGAAGCGCGGGCAAGGTTACCTCGTGCTGATCCACACCACCGCCAACACCGGCTGGAGCAACATGGCGTTGAGCGGCCTGTTCGTGAACATGCTGCAGCGTCTCGTCACCCTGTCGCGCGGCGTCGCCGGCGACGGCGTCAACAAGGCGTTGAAGCCCTGGCGCACCCTCGACGGCTTCGGCCGCCTCGGTGCTCCGCCCGCCGGCGCGCAGATCCTGCCGGCCGACGCCAACGAGACGTTCAAGCCCAAGCCGGGCACGCCTCCCGGCCTCTACGGCGACGAGAACGCCCAGGTCGCCTTCAACATTGGCGGCCGCGTCGGCGAGCCCAAGCCGATCGTCTTGCCGGGCAGCGTGTCGACCGACCGGCTGAGCGAAGGCGGCGAGACCGACCTCTCCAAGTGGTTCCTGCTGGCCGCCCTTCTGCTGCTGCTGGCCGACATCTTCATCTCGCTGTGGATGCGCGGGCTGATGGGCCGCGCCTTCCGCTTCGGCAGCCGTTCCGCCCCCGCTGCGATCCTGCTGGCCGCCGCGGTCTTCCTGCCGATGCCCAACGCCCAGGCTGCCGACCAGCGGCCAGGGCCCCCGCCGCTCAGTGAGGAGCAGGCGCTGAAGGGCTCGCTCGACATTCGCTTGGCCTACATCACCACCGGCGACAAGGAAGTCGACGATCTCACCAAGCAGGGCCTCGAGGGCCTGAGCGAGATCCTGCGCAACCGCACCTCGGTCGAGCCGGCCGATCCGGTCGGCCTCGACCTCGAGAAGGACGAGCCGCGCCTCTATCCCTTGATCTACTGGGCGATCACGTCGACCCAGCCCGCGCTGTCGCCGCGCGCCGCGGCCGCGCTCGATCGCTACCTGCGGACCGGCGGCATCCTGTTCATCGACACGCGCGATCAGCAGATGACCTTCGATCGCCCGGCCGGCGGCAACCCCGACCTCAAGCGGCTGCTGAGCGGCGTGGAGATTCCGCCGCTGGTCGCCATGCCGCCCGAGCACGTGCTGACCAAGTCGTTCTACCTGCTGTCCGACATGCCGGGCCGCTGGACGGGCGGCAAGCTCTGGATCGAAGCCGGTGGCGGTCGCGTCAATGACGGCGTCACCACCGTCGTCATCGGCTCCAACGACTACATCGGCGCCTGGGCGGCCGACCAGCGCGGCCGCGGCATCATGCCGGTGTCGCCGGGCGGCGAGACCCAGCGCGAGATGTCCTACCGCGTCGGCGTGAACCTGGTGATGCATGCGCTGACCGGCAACTACAAGGACGACATGGTCCACATGCAGGACATCATGCAGAGGCTGCGGCGATGAACCCGACCTCCGCCGTCTCCGTCGCCTTCGACCCGCTGCTCGGCTGGGAGCTCCTGGCGGGGCTCGGAGCGATCGGATTGGCGTTGATTGCGCTCAGTCTCGCCGCACGCGCCCGCGGCACCTTCTGGCGACTGGGCACCCTCGCCGTGGTGCTGCTGGCGCTCGCCAACCCCTCGCTGATCGAGGAGCAACGCAAGCCGATCGCCGATGTGGCGCTGGTCGTGGTCGACGATTCCGATTCCATGGCGATCGGCGAACGCCGCACCCAGGTCCAGGCCGCGCGCGAAGCCCTGAAGCGCAAGCTCGGCCAGCAGGAGGGGCTGGAAGTGCGCGAAGCCGTGCTGCCGCCCTCGCACATCCAGCTCGGCAGCGAGCGGCCGGGCGGCACGCGCCTGATCGAGACCATGCGCTCGGCGCTGGTCGAGGTGCCGCCGGAGCGGCTGGCCGGGGTGGTGCTCCTGACCGACGGACAGGTGCACGACGTGCCCGCCGTCGAGTCCAGCAAGAGCCTTCCGCCCGAGCTCGGCGGCGCGCCGGTCCATGCCCTGATCGCAGGCAAGAAGAACGAGCGCGACCGGCTGATCGTGCTCGAGCAGGCGCCGCGTTTCGGCGTGGTCGGTCGCGAGGTCACCGCCAAATTCAAGATCGAGGATCCCGCCGGCGGCACCGCGCCGGTGACGCTGTCGGTGAACGGCGAGGCCGTGCGGCGGATCGACGTGCCGGTCGGCAAGTCGGTCGAGCTGCCGATCACGGTGGGCAACCCCGGCGCCAACGTCGTCGAGCTCGAGGTGGCGCCCGGCCAGAACGAGCTCACCCTCGACAACAATCGTGGCCTCTTCACCATCAACGGCGTGCGCGACCGGCTCCGCGTGCTGCTGGTCTCGGGCGAGCCCTACCAGGGCGAGAGGGCCTGGCGGAACCTGCTGAAGAGCGACCCGGCCGTCGACCTCGTCCATTTCACCATCCTGCGCACCCCGCAGAAGGACGATTTCACGCCGGTGCGCGAGCTCAGCCTGATCGTCTTCCCGATGCGCGAGCTGTTCGAGCAGAAGCTGAAGGAATTCGACCTCATCATCTTCGACCGCTACGAATCGGGCAGCCTCATTACCCGCGAGTATTTCCGCAACATCGCCGAATACGTGAAGGGCGGCGGAGCGCTGCTGGTCTCGGTCGGGCCGGTGTTCGCCACCCAGCGCTCGCTCTACCGCACGCCGCTCGGCGCCGTGCTGCCGGCCGCGCCGCTGGGCGACGTGCTGGAGACGCCGTTCAAGCCCAAGGTCACCGAGATCGGCCAGCGCCATCCCGTCAGCGCGAACCTGCCGCAGGCCGGCGATCCCGGTAAGGATCCCGACTGGGGCCGCTGGTTCCGGTTGGTCACCTCGCGCACCGAGCGCGGCAATGCCGTGCTGTCGGGCGCCGACGAGCGGCCGCTGGTTGTCCTCGACCGCGTCGGCGAGGGCCGTGTTGCCCAGCTGATGTCCGATCACCTGTGGCTGTGGAACCGCGGCATCGACGGCGGCGGACCCCAGCCCGAGCTTGTGCGCCGTGTCGCCCATTGGCTGATGAAGGAGCCCGACCTCGAGGAGGAGGCCCTGCGCGCCACCTCCGTCGGCGGCCGGATCGAAGTCACGCGCCGCACACTCGCCGCCACCTTCCCGCAGGTCACCATGACCGCGCCCGACGGCAGTACCAAGGTGATCGACCTTCGCCAGACCAGCCCGGGCCTGGGCCTTGGCGTGATCGACGTCGACAAGCCCGGTTTGTACCGCTTCGATGACGGCACGCTGCGCACCGTCGCCGCGGTCGGAAATCCCGACCCGCTGGAATTCTCCGATGTGCGCGCCACCGACGCCAAGCTCAAGCCGCTCACCGACGCCTCGGGCGGCTCGATCATGTGGCTCGCCGACACCGGCGACCCCGACATCCGCTCCGTCCGGCCCGGCCGCGCCGCCGGCGGTTCCGACTGGATCGGGCTGCGCCGCAACGAGGGCTACACTGTGGCCGGCATCAACCAGCTCCCGCTGCTGCCGGGCATCCTGGTGGCGATGGCCTTCCTGCTGGCCATCGGCAGCGCCTGGTGGCGCGAAGGGCGCTGACGCCCGACCGGTCCTTGGATTCGCCGCTCGTCGTCAGCGACTGCCGGCCAGTCGGCGCGCGAGTTCCAGACGCTCCTTGGCCTTGGGCAGGGCGTTCTGGGCGAAACGCTTGAGCGGACCGCTCTTCCCGTTCTGCGAATAGGCGCCGTACTGCGCCTCGCAATCGGTCTGCACGGAAAGCTGACCCTGGGCGAAAGCAGTGTCGAAGGCCGGTCCTTGCAGCGCCTGCAGCTGCGCCAGGAGATTCTGGGTCCTGGGGCCCATGCTGCCGTCCGGCGCATAGGCAACACCCGCTTCGGAGCGCGACAGGCGCAATGCCTCGGCATCGTAGTTGGCATCGGCAATGATGCGGGTCGCGTAGCCACGGATGTTCTCGTTGGCCGAGCGCTGCAGGGCGAGCTGCCCGGAGGCGAGATCGAATTCGTTCACCGCCTGCGCAAAGCCGACGAAGCGCGCATCCGGCAGCGCATCCACGGCGAACGCCGAGGAAATGTGCACCATCGGCACCGCGAAGGAAGCAACAAGGACACTCCGGCGTCCAATCGAAGTCATGACAACCTCCTGCGTTGCCACGACCATAGGATTGGCGACGGCGCACGACAAGGCGGGCCGGCGACTTCGTCGCCGCCCGGCGTCAACTCTTGGCCTACTTGCCCCTCCGCTTGGCGGTTTCCTTTGCCGCCTGCGTCTTCTTCGGGTGTTGCTGCTCGGCGAGCTTGACGTCCGGCAACGAGCGGTCGTGCTCCTTGATGGGCGCCGCTTCGACGAAGGCCACCGGGTCGCTGCCGGGGAAGCTCCCTTTCAGGGCTTCATCCAGCTTCTTGTCGAGCTTCTTCTTGGGATCCGAGGGCTGGTCCTCGGCCTTCCCGGCACCGCCCGACTGGCCCCGCCGCGCCTTGGCCTGCGCCGCGAGATATTCCTGCTCGATCAGCTTCAGATCGGCCTTGTCCTTTTCCGTCGCCTCGGGCGCAGCCGCGGCCTTGCGGGCACTGCTCAGCTTGAGCTCGATGTCCTCGAGCTCCTTCTGAATGACGTCGATCGAGGTCAATGCGTGCCTCCACGGGTTTTATCCGTAACGTCCGGCGAGGCCAGGCGTTGCCGCCCTCCGCCACGGCAGGGATTCTTCGCGCTACGGAACGCCAGTCGGACGGCTGCGCCTTGCATCTTGCAGAGAGGGCTTGGCCAGTGAAAATCGGCACATGCCCGAAACCTCCTCCACCACCGCTCCCACGTCCGTCAGCCTGGACGCCGTCGTCGTCGGCGCGGGTTTTGGCGGGCTCTATGCGCTGCACTGCCTGCGCCAGATGGGCTTCAGCGCGCTTTGCTTCGAGGCCGGCGATGGCGTGGGCGGCACCTGGTTCTGGAACCGCTACCCCGGCGCGCGCTGCGACGTCGAGAGCCTGCAGTACTCCTATTCCTTCTCGCCGGAACTCGACCAGGAATGGACCTGGACCGAGAAGTACGCCCCGCAGCCGGAAATCCTGGCCTACGCCAATCACGTCGCCGACCGCTTCGACCTCAGGCGGGACATCCGCTTCGAGACGCGGGTGGTTGCCGCCGCGTTCGACGAGAAGCGCGCGCTCTGGGTGGTCGAGACCGACCGCGGCGACAAGGTCGAGGCGCGCTTCTGCCTGATGGCGGTGGGCTGCCTCTCCTCGGCCAACAAGCCGCCGTTCGAGGGCATGGCCGACTTCAAGGGGTCGATCTGGCACACCGGCGAATGGCCCAAGGAAGGCGTCGACTTCAAGGGGCTGAGAGTCGGCGTGATCGGCACGGGCTCGTCAGCCATCCAGTCGATTCCCCTGATCGCCGAGCAGGCCGATGCGCTGACCGTATTCCAGCGCACGCCAAACTATTCGGTGCCGGCCTGGAACGCGCCGCTCGACCCCGAGCATGTGGCAAAAGTGAAGGCCGACTATCCGGCGCTGCGCGCCAAGGCACGCTCGCGACCGACCGGGTTCTATTTCCCGTTCAACGCCCAGCCGGCGCTCGAGGCCACGCCCGAGGAGCGCCAACGGCAATACGAAGAGTTCTGGGCCAATGGCGGGCTGCCCTTCCTTGGCGCGTACGGTGACCTTCTGTTCAACAAGCAGGCCACCGACACGATCGCCGACTTCGCGCGGAAAAAGATCCGCAGCATCGTCAAGGATCCGGCGACGGCCGAGCTGCTCTGCCCCGACAACGTGTTCGGCTGCAAACGGCTGTGCGTCGATACCGGCTACTTCGACACCTACAACAAGCCGCATGTGAAGCTTGTCGATGTCTCGGCAACGCCGATCGATCGGTTCACCGCCGACGGTATCGTGGTGGCGGGCACGCTTTATCCGCTCGACGCGGTTGTCTGCGCCACCGGTTTCGCGGCGATGACGGGCTCGCACGACAAGATCTGCATCATCGGCCGCAACGGACTGACGCTTGCCGAGAAGTGGCGCGCGGGTCCGCGCACGTATCTCGGTGTCGCGTCGGCGGGCTTCCCCAATCTCTTCATGATCACCGGGCCCGGCAGCCCCTCGGTGCTCGCGAGCATGATCCAGGCGATCGAGCAGCACGTCGACTGGATGGTCGACCTGATGGCACACATGCGCGATTCGGGCGCCCGCACCTTCGAGCCGCAGGTCGAAGACGAAGACCAGTGGGTAGCGCACGTCAACGAGGTGAGCCAGGTGTCCCTGCGCTCGACCTGCAGCTCCTGGTACGTCGGCGCCAACGTACCCGGCCGGCCGCGCGTGTTCATGCCTTACATCGGCGGCTTTCCGGTCTATGTGCAGAAGTGCAACGAGGTCATGGACAGGGGCTACGCCGGCTTCGTGCTGGACGGCGCAAAGGCCCTCAATGCGCCGCCCGAGGTGCGCCTCACCAAGCGCTGGCACGTCCCGCTCGACATGGACGTGATCTCGCCCGCGATGCTCGCAGCCAAGCGCGTGCCCGTCGTGTAGTGCAGGTTCGTCCGAGACCGCACCGAATGTAAGGAACGGCAACGATTGCCGCAGCGTCAGCGTTTCGGTCTGGCAGAGGGACGACCAGCTTTTGAGACGGCCATGACAGTGAAAGGCCTGCCGACCGCAGTCTGCCTCGTTGCAGTGCTTGGGCTCTGCACGACAGCGCACGCCTGGACGGTCCATGACGCCTGGACAGCCGACACCAACGCCAACGTCTGCGCCGCCGGGGGCGGCGGAGGGGGCTCCGGCGGCGGTGGCGGTGGTTCCGGGGGTGGTGGCGGTTCCGGCGGCGGAGGGGGCGGTGCCGGTGGCGGTGGCGGTGGCGGTGGCGGTGGTTCCGGCTCCGGTGGTGGTTCCGGCGGTGCTGGCTCCGGCGGCGGCAGTTCCGGTGGCGGGGGCGGTGGTTCCGGTGGTGGAGGCGCGGGAGCCAGCGGTGCGGGCGCCAGCGGCAGCGGTTCAGGTGCTGGCGGCAGTTCGAGCGCGAGCAGCAGCGCAGCCGCAGCGAGCGCCGGGGTCGGCGCGGCCGTCAGCAGCAGCAATTCGACTCTCGATGGAAGCATTGGCGCCGGCATCGGTGCGGGCGGCAATGCGGGTGTAGGCGGCGGCGCTGCCGGCAATGGTGCCCCCGGAGGCAACGCCGGCGAAGCAGGCGGCGATCCTTCCAGCGCGGCGGCACTGCAAGGCGTGGCGCGGCCATATTCTCTCCGCGCTATCTATTTCCGGCGCGACCAGTTCAAAAGTACGGCCGATTGCCTCACCGCAGCCTACAACCAGCGTCTGCCGCTGGAAGTCTGCCAGTGATTGCGGTGCACCTTCATCGTCCCTGGGGGGTGGCCGTCGCGGGATCGATGCTCTTGCACGCCACTGCACTCGCGGCCCTCCTTCCCGAAGTGCTGCCGCGCCAGGAGCAAATCAGCGAGCAGGCGGTCGAGGTCACGCTCGAGCGGCCGACGGCGCCGCTCGAGGCGCCGGCCATGCCGGCGGCGGAACGGGCCGCGCAAAGGCTGCCATCCGGCGGCTCGGCCGAAGATTCTGCTGCCCTCGCTCCCGGCTTGTCGGAGGCAGCATCGGCGCCTTTGCCAATTCCGGCCGAGCCGCACATAGCCCTCACCTTGCCATCGGCCGAGCCGCCGCCCTCCCTGCACGCCCGTGACTTCGGGACCAGCGCGACGCCCATCGCGGCACAGGCCACGCTGGAGACGGTGCTTCCCGCCATCGATGCGCCGCCGCTGATCAGCGGCCGCGATTTCGCGCGAACCGCGCCGAGCGCGCTTGCCAAGTCGTCCGTCCTGCAGGACCAGCCGCGGGCACCGCCACCGCAGCAGGTGGTGCGGCAGGCCGTGCCAAAACGGGCGGTGCAGCAGAACGAGGTCGACCGGTCGGATGGCACGGCGCCGGGCGCGGCATCGCCGGTGACGCGCACGGCCACGAGTTACAGCGCTCACCAGGCGCAACAGGACTATCTGCTGCAAATCGTGCGCAAGCTGTCCCAGGCGCGTTTCGTTCCGGCGGCACGCGAGGAGCGCCAGCGCGGCCTGGTGGTCGTCCGGCTGACGATCGGTCGGGATGGAAGAGTGGTCGATCTCGCATTGGCGAAACCCAGCGGATCGCCGGCCCTCGACCACGGCGTCGTAGAGGCGATCCGCAGGGCCTCGCCCTTCGCGCCGCTGCCGGCCGAGCTCACCGCGGCCAGCCATACGTTCATCGTGCCGATCGACTATTCCCAGGAGTGATGAGCCGCGTCAGGCGCCCACGGCCCCGACAGCCATGACCTTGTCCGACCGCGGCGTCCGGAATACTCTCGATGTGATGCCGCTCAAATGGCAAATCTTCCATGAGCAGAAGCTGGTCCACATCGTCGCCGAAGGGCGCGTGACGCTGCCGGAGATGGAAGAGCATTTCGACGCATTGGCGGTAGCCGACGTCCTGCAGTACGGCAAGCTGTTCGATGCCACTGCGGCCGATCCGATCTACACCGAAGAGGACGTGATGGCGATGGGCGCGCGGCTGAGCGCCTATACCGCCACGCTGAAGAGTGGACCGCTCGCCGTCATCGGCTTGAGCAAGATCGCGCGCAACACCTTCCGCCGTTTCATCAACGTCTCGCCCTCCAAGCGGCCGGCCCAGCTTTTCCAGACGGAAGACGAGGCGCGCGCCTGGCTCGCGGAGATGGCCGACCAAGTCGACGACCAACGTACGCAGCCGTTCCACACGCCCAAGGGGTGAACACCGTCACGGCGTCGCCGCGATGCGCTCAGCGAGCTCCGCGGCCCGCGTGTTGACAGCTGGCACCGGCGCCTGATCAGAGATCGACGCGTTCGTCGGCGAGCGGTTTCCGCTCGGCCATGTTGAAGCGGCCGGCATAGATCGGCCGCTCCCCGGTGGACGGCCCGGGATACTGGACGATCAAGATCTCGCCACCGCTCGCCGTATGGAACTCGCCCTCGAAATGCGGGTCCGGGTGGTACAGCATCGTGCCGGGCGTGCAGAGGCGGCCGTCGATCGTGAACTCACCTTTCAGGATGAGCCAGACCTGGGCAAAGCCATGATAGTGCTCGGGATGATGCGCCCCCGGTTCCAGCCTCAGGATGCCGGCGTTGGGTGCGGTCGGCTGCTCAGGCGTGGGATGGAACAGCATCTTGCCGGTCTCGCCCGGCCAGCGGATGGTTTCCCAGTCGATCTCGTCGAGATGGCGTACCTGATAGGGCAGGTGATCGCGCCGCGAGGCCTCGCGGCCGGTAACGAGGGCGGCGTTGGCCGCGGCCGTGTCGGGAATGTTCTTGCTCATGGCTTGGCTTTGTCCTTCTCGGTCGAGCTTGCGAGGCACCACCAGTCGGGCCACGCGGCGCCCTTAGCCGCTTCGGCCGGGCGCGCCACGGCCATCAGCACGTGCGCCTGGCCACGGCCGGCATTCTCCGCGCGGTGCGGCAATTGCGAATCGATCAGGATGCCGTCGCCAGCCTTCAACCGGTGGGCCACGCCATCGACATGGAACAGCACCTCGCCCGACAGCACATAGCAATGCTCCTGGCCGGGATGGGAGACCGTGGCTTGCATGCCCTTGGCGCGCGGGAAGACGAGGTGGAACACTTCCAGACGGTCGAGCGGCGCACCGCCGCCCAGATGACGGAAGCGATAGCCGGTGGCGGGGACCTGCTGGAGATCGCGGACGTCGCCGCGATGGACGGTGACGCGCGTCCTGGCCGGCGCGCTGGCACTCTGGAAGAGCTCGTGCAAGCCGAGCCCCAGCGCCTCGGCGAGCTGGATGAGGTTGGCGATCGACGCCACCGCATGGCCGCGCTCGAGCCGGGAAAGAAAGCTCTCCGACAGGCCGGCCTGACTCGCAACAGACGACAGCGTGGCGCCCGCGCCGATCCGCGCCGAACGCAGGCGGCTGCCGATTTCCCTGGTAGCCGTGGCGACCTTGTCCATGGCCGGCAGCATGGCCCGTGTTTGCTTTATATGCAAATTATCTTTCATATGAAGAAAGTCGCCGAAGGCTTACCAAGCATCGTCGGTCACCGTGCGCCGCGCCTCTCGGTGGAGTCGCCGATTCACGGAAACCTCAGGGTTGTCACACCCCAGAACTTCAGCCCGGGCCTAGTGTGCCCTTCGCTTCATGCCGGAACGGCGCGGACTTCGTCCCGAGCAGGCATGCGGCCGACCGTGGGATCGAGGGTGACGGGGCATGCCGCGCGATATCGAACGCGCTCGGGACGGGGTGAAGACGGCGCTACCAACAGCGACGGAGGCGCTCAGCGAGCCCGAGCCTGAGCCGGATATAGCCGACCGGCCCGCCGAAGCGCCGCGGCCGAGGTTGCCGGCCATTCCGATCGACCCGGATCTGCTGCGCTATCGCCACCGCCTCGACCAGCAGGTTGCAGCCCTGCGCAACCGCAGGCCCGCGACCAGCCTCGCCGCCATCACGACCGTTGAGGAGCCGCGCTTCATCTGGCCTGCGCCGGCGTTCTGGATCGCCTCGCTCGCCGCCTGCGCCTGTGCCGCCTTGGCCAGCTGGTGGGTAACGAGCGCGTCGGCGGCGCGCATCGGCGACGAGCTGGCGCAAACGAGGCACGCTCTGCAGCACGAACAGGACAAGGCCGAGAAGCTCGGCACGGCGCTGGCGGCAGCGTCGCGCGAGATCGAGGCACGCTCCGTTGCATTGCTCGACAAGGCGACGCGGGAGCAGGAACGCGACGCATTGCAACAGGCATGGCGGCAAGCGGAAGCGACCGCCGCCGCTTTCGCCCAATCGCTGACCCAGGAACGCGAGCGCACTCAGCAGCTCCAGCAGGAGATTGCCGCCCTTCGCGAACCGGCGCCGGCGCCCGTCCCGGCCGTTTCCGCCGCCCCGGCCGCCCCGGCGGCCGACACGACGAACGAACGGCCGACGGTGGAAATGGCCGACACCGACCTGCTGCGCCTGATGTCCCGCGCCAGCCTGCTGCTCGCCCAAGGCGACATCGGCGCGGCGCGAATCGTGCTCGAGCGTGCGGCCGAGACCGGCAGCGCCCCGGCGCTGTTCGCGCTGGCCGAGACATTCGATCCGACTGTCCTGGCCAGCCGAGGAACCGTGGGCACACAAGGCGACGCCGATCGGGCCGGCGAGCTCTATGCCAGGGCATTGGCCGGCGGCGTCGCGGAAGCGCGGGATCGACTGGCGGTCCTTGGACGATGAAGAACGAGCCCGACAGGGAGGACGAACGATGATCACCATGTCCGGCGTGCGCCTCGCGAGCGTGCTGTCGCTTTCGGCAGCGATCGCCCTGGCGCTGACGCCGAGCCAGGGGGCGGCCCAGACTCGCGAGCAGGCCGTGGCGCCGCTCCGCCAGGAGCAGCCCGCGACGGCGCGGCCGGAGCCGCCAGCGACCGCTCGGCCGCTGAACTTCGGCGCACAGCAGGAAAAGATCAACGCCTGGACCGTCGGCCTGGCCGCCGGGCTGATCGAAGGCGCGCCGATCAGGCTCGCCTCGGAGATGGCGCGCGTGGTCGACGACGGCGAGAACCTGCACGTCCTGCCAATCGTCACGCGCGGACCGACCGAGAACCTGAACTCGCTGCTTTACCTGCGCGGCGTCGATCTCGCGATCATCAACTCCGACTCGCTGGAGGAGTACCGCATCCAGCTTCCCGAGATCCGCCGTCACGTCTCCTACCTGCTGAACCTGTTCCCGTCGGAGCTGCATATCTTCGTGCGGCCCGAGATCCAGAGCCTGCAGGATCTCGCCGGCAGGAAGGTGAACTTCAACACGCTCGGCACCGCGGCGGCCTACTCCGGCCCGCTGATCTTCAGCCGCCTCGGCATCGACATCGACAAGACCTTCATCCCCCATCCGCTCGCCCTGCAACAGATGAAGAAGGGCGAAGGCGACATGGCGGCGGTCGTATTCATCACCTCCAAGCCGGTCGATGCATTCCTGCGCGGCCAGTGGGAGCCGGGCTTCAAGTTGCTGCCGGTGACGTACGATGCGAAGTTCGAGGACTACTATCTGCCGGCTGCGCTCGAAGCAGCCGACTATCCCGGCCTGATCAAGCCCGGCGAACGCATCCCGACCATCGCGGTATCGACCGCCTTGGTCTCCTACAACTGGCCTGCCGGTTCCAATCGCTACCAGCGCGTCGCCCGCTTCACCGATCACCTGTTCAACCGGGTCGACAAGCTCCAGGTCGCGGGCTTCGACCCCAAGTGGAAGACGATCAACCTTGGCGCCACGGTGCCCGGCCTCGCGCGCTTCCCGGCAGCCCAGGACTGGCTCGACCGGCAGACGCGCAAGACGGCGGAGAGGCGATGAAGACCTCGGCGGTCCCCGCTGCGGTGTTCGCGATGATGAGCGCGCCGGCGTTCGGGCAAGTCGGCAGCGATGCGTTGAGTGCCTGTTCGCTGCCCTCCTATGCCGAGCGGATGCGCTGCCTGGAAAAGCTTGCCGGCGGTCCGCCAGCGCCGCCCCAGGTGGCGGCGACACCGGCGGCCGGCCCTGCACCGGCCGAGGCAGCCGCACCGACAGCAGCGGTTGCGCCCACGCATACGCCGACGCCCGCGCCGGCCGCCGTACCCGCACCTGAGCCCGCTACTGCTCCCGCCCCGGTCGCCGCACCCGCGGTCGCCCGTCCTCTTGCCAAAGCCGCCCCGGCTGCGCCGCCACCCAGCGGCCAGTGGATCGTCAGCGAGACGCGATCGCCCGTCGACTATTCGCCGGTCGCCATCGCCACCGCGTCGTCCAGCGGCGGATCCAACGGCGTCCTGCAGCTTTCGATCCAATGCCGCGGCGGTCGCAGCGAGATGGTGGTCCGCGGCGCGCCTCCGATGCCTCGCGCCGAGGACCACGTGGTGAGCTACACGATCGACGACGCGGCGCCGGTCATGGTGACCACCGGGGCGGCATCGTCGGGCGGCGGCATCGCCCTCAAAGGAGATGTCGGCAGGTTTCTGATGTCTCTTCCGGAAGACGGCGCCATCACCTTCCGCGTCGCCGACCGACAAGGCGAAGCGCTCGAGGGGCGATACGACCTGCCCGGCATCAAGGCGCTGGTCGCCCGGCTGGCCGGCCCGTGCAAATGGCGACCCAACTGAGGAGAGCACGATGACAAGGTTCGATCGGGCGATGCGCCTGGCGGCGGTGTGCGCCGCTTTCTTCCTGCTCGCTCTGCCGCCCATGGCGCAGAGCAAGGAGCTGACCGCGACAGGACCGGCAGTGGCGTCCAAGAAAGCCCATCGCCTCGTGCTGCAGGTCAACAGCAACGAGCCGGCGACGATGACTCTCGCGTTGAACAACGCGACGAACGTCGAGCAATACTACAGGGAGCGCGGCGAGAAGATCGAGATCGAGATCGTCACGTTCGGCCCCGGCCTGCACATGCTGCGAGACGACACCTCGCCGGTGAAGGATCGCATCAAGGCGATTGCCGACAAGAGTCCGGCCATCTCCTTCAAGGCCTGCGGCAATACCCAGGAGAACATGGGCAAGGCGGAGAACAAGGCGATCCCGCTGGTGGCCCAGGCCACCCTGGTGAAATCTGGCGTGGTGCGCCTGATGGAACTGCAGGAACAGGGCTGGACATACGTCCGTCCCTGATCACGGATGTGATAGCATCGGCGAGAGGAGGCGCCTGCCATGCCGCTCGCCGTCGAAGCTCTCGACCACCTCGTCATCAATGTGCGCGACGTCGAGGCCGCCGCCGCCTGGTACCAGCGCGTGCTCGGCATGACGCGCGAGGATTTCGATCCCGGGCCCGGCAAGCTGCGGCGCACATCGATGAAGTTCGGCAGCCAGAAGATCAATCTGCGGCCGCTGTCGGCCAGCAAGGAGGAATGGTTCACGGCTGACCACGAACGGGCAGGCAGCGACGACCTGTGCTTCCTGACTGGAGCCACGCCCCAGGCAGTCGCCGATCATCTGCGGGCCTGCGGCGTCCATGTCATCGAAGGTCCGACCGACAAGCGCGGCGCCCGCGGCACCATCGTCTCGGTCTATTGTCGCGATCCCGACGGCAGCCTGATCGAGATCTCGTCCTACAAGTAGATTTTCAGGGCGTCTCGCCGGATCAGCGGGCGCGGCGCGCCAGCAGACCTCGGACCACCCAGCGCACGACCCACCACATGGCCAGCATGAAAAGAGGCCCGCTCAGCAGCACCATTGCCAAGCCCAGCACCATGCTGCCTTTGGGCCACTCGACATGGGCCGGCGCCTCGCACCAGGGTGCGAACCAGAAGGCGCAGGCGAGCTGGAGATTGTAGAGCCAGTAGCCGGCCCATACGAGCGAGGCGAGCAGCCACAGGCGCACCAGCCCGCGCCGCCAGTTCCAGTGCAGCGGATTCCACCAGGGGATGATCGCGTAACCCTGCTGGCCCGGCCAGAAACCGGTGGTGGGGGCAGGGCGGAAGGCGCGGCCACCCCGCGGTGAAGCCTGGGAACTCGTCTTTGCCCTGCGTCTCGTCGTCTGCCGACCTGCCACCGCGACCAGTCCTCTTCCTGCCCTCGCTCCGCCCCGATCCCTTATACCTTGAGTGAGGTGTCGCGATGAAGGGCTTGGTCGCCGGCCAACGGCCTCCCAGGGTCCGGGGACTGGCCGGGCCTATTGCTGACCAGAAAAGAGCTGCTGCGTGGCCTGCCCGCAGGCCACGTCCTTGGCGGTCCCGATGACCGGAGTCGGGATGGGGAAGACGCGGCCGAGCGACACTTGCGGCTGCCGCAGCTTGCCCTGCACCACCACGGCCCCATGCAAGTCCAGGAGATCGAACTGCTTGGCGTCGGCGTCGATCTCGGCCTTGACCGCCTGAGTGATCAGCGATGCCTGGCCCTGCACGCGCAGCACCGATTTCTGGGTGTCGAGCAAGGTGCGGTCGAAGGTGACGGTGCCGCGATTGAAGTTCAGCCGGCCGATAGCGCATTTGATGGGAATGCGGTTGTCGCCGGTGACATAGAGGATCAGGGCGTCGAAGATCTGCAAGCCGGCGAGGCTCACCATCAGGCTGGAGACCGAGCCGCCGCCGAGGGCGGCGGCGATGTAGCCGTCGGCTGTCGCCATGACCTGCGCCAGCGAGCGTCCCGTGCCGGCAAGCACGACGCGCCCCTGCACCTTTCCGTAGGTGGCGTCGAAGTAGCGGGAGTTGCGGAAGAAGTTGCGCAGTTCGATGTCGCTCAAGGCCAGGCTGGTTCGCACCTTGGGCGTGTCGGTCTTGGCGTCGACCACGAGCTCGCCCGCGATCTTGCCGGCACCGGCGCTCTGGCCGTCGCCCAACAGGATCAGGGTGAGCGGCTTGGCCGTCGCCACGCCGTCCTGCACCACGACGCGGAAGGACAAGGCCTGCACCGGCAGGTAGCTGGGCGCGATCACCCGCTTGGCGTCGAGCGTGACGTCCATGTTCATCGCCCTGAGCTTCTCGACCTTGAGGGGCACGTTGGGAAAAAGATCCCCGGTGGCCTCGAGCTGCTGCTGGGTCTGCCGCTGCCGCGGCGAGACGGTGCCGCCGGGCTTGTCGGGCGGCGCGCCGACCAACGGCGCCAGGTCGGCGAAGACGAGCTTCTGCGAAGCGAACCTGGCCGTGAGGTGGCCGGGCTTGCGGCGCGTGTCGACCGAAACGTCGCCCGTGAGGTCGCTATCGCCGACCCGCCACTTGCTCTGAGTGAACTTCCAGACGCCGGACTCGCGCAGCAGCTTGCCGCTGACGTTGTAGGGTGGCGTCGGCGGGCCGGGGATGCCGAGCAATGGATAGATATCGGCGAGATCGTGGCCCGAGAGCGACAGCTGCACGTCCGCCCCAGTCCACTGGAAAGGATCCATGACGGTGCCCTTGGCCTTGAGCTTGGTGGCGCCGAAGGTGACGTCGAGATCGAGTGGATAGGGCTGCTCGGTGTCGCGCAGCATCACGATCGATCCGCCGACGAAACGCAGGGCGAGCGGCTGACCTTCGAGCTTGCCGTTGAGCTGCAGCTCGGCCTGCGGTTGCTCGCCGGCCTGGCCGGTGGCGGTCGAGACCGTGCCGTCGAGATCGAGCTTGCGCTTGGGATCGCGGTAGCTGAGCTTGCCGTCGGTCACCTCGAGGCGGCCGATCAGGGGCGTCTCGAAACGATTGTCGGGCTCGACCGCTTGCTTCGCCGCGGTAGCCGCAGCCGGCGCCTCGCCCAGTTCCCAGTTCAGCCGCTCGTTGTCGCCCTTCTCGACCACGATCTCGGGCTTGCGCAGGGTGAGGCGCGGCAGCACCAGGTCCCCCTTCAGCAGGGGCCACAGGCGGATCTCGAAGTCGATCTGCTCGGCCTTCAGCATATGGGGTTCCTTGGCCCATTCCGCGTTGGCCAGCTGGACGCCGCCGAGGCGCACATGCGACGTGAAGCCCCAATCGACCGAGACGTCGGCGATCGTGGTCTTGCGGCCGGACAGCGTGCTGGCGTGGCCCTCGATCCGGCCACGGAAATCATCCGAAGTGACGTAAAAGTATGCCGCCCCGATCACACCGGCGATCAGGATCACCAAGACCCCGGCCGTCCAGGCCGTGAACCTCAGGAGACGGGCCATGCGTTGGGAAACGGCGCGTCCCCTGCTTTGTTCCAGGCTTGCCGTCCAATGCCAGCCACAACTCGATCACTCGCCGGGCGGCCGGCGCCGCAGGACACTGTCGATCATGCCCACGACCCGACGGACGTTCATTACCGCGGCGTCGGCGACCGCTGCGGCCGTTGCCGCCCCTGCCCTCGCGCGCGCCAAGGAGACCGACCCCGCGGACTTCGAGGAGGCCTTGCGCGCCAAGTTCGCCGCCGGCGACGTCCTGGACTGGCGCGGCGGCAATGTGCGACTGCGCCGGCCGATCTTGATCGAGGTCACCGAAAACCTGCTCGGGCCCGGGCTCGACCTCAACGGCGCCAAGCTGATCGCCGACTACAACGACGCGAGCAGGCGCGCCATCACCATCCGCATTCCCCCGCGCGCCAGGAACGTGGCGCTGCGCGGCATGAAGATCCTGAACGGCACCTTCCTCGCCGCCAGCCCGGCGCGGGACGCAATCGGCCTGGAGTGCCTCACCAACCACAGCTGGCTCTACAGCTGGAAGCTGATGAACCTCGACATCGAGCACTTCGCGCGCGACGGGCTGCACTTCGACGGCAGCGTGTTCGAAGGCGAATGCCACGCCGTCACCTGCGCCGACAACGGGCGCAACGGGATGACCTTCCGCAACAACGGGTCGATCGGCGACATCGGCATCGTCTCGGCGATCGCGATCTTCGGCGGCCAGATGCGCAAGAACGGCAATGCCGGCATCGAGACGCAGAGCAGCATCCCCTACCAGGAGCCGCGCGATCTCAACATATCGCAGACCTATTTCGTCGAGAACAAGGGGCCGGGCCTGCTCGCCACCAGCGGCTTCTCCATGGCCATAGGGTGCGGCTTCGAGAACAACGGCGGCTGCGGCATCAAGCTCGCCAACGAGGGCCGCCTGTTCGCGTGCCGCGCCAGCACCTACAAGTCGCAGCCCTATCTGGTCGATGCCTTCCTGAACGGCGGCAGCATGCTGCTCGACGGCTGCCGCATCGAGGGCTACGGCGGCTTCGAGGGCAAGATGAAGTACGCCAAGGCGGCCGGCAAAGGCTCGGTGCTGTTGCGCGCCTCGGGCGATCGGTCGACGGTCGACGTGTCGAACGACATCGCTGTCAAGGTCGTGTGACCTCCACTTCCGCCTTTACTCCCTGCATGATTGACGAAATTATCCCGCATGGACTTTCTCCGGCGCGTGGTCTCGCTCGGCCTGCTCGCATTGTGCACGATGGCGCTGTCGGCCGCCGCGGGCGCGCAGGACGTTCAGGTTCTCGACTCCGCGCCCAAGGCGCGGGCCGTGATCGGGGAGCCGGGCAGCGCCTTTTTCGTGCGCTTCGACCAGCCCGTCGACCATATCCACTCGCGCCTGTCGATCTGGCGCGACGGCCGGCTCGTCGAGCATCTTCAGCCGCGCCTGGAATCGGCGCCCGATGTGCTGTTCGCGCGTGCGCCGACCCTGCCGCCCGGCGACTACATGCTGCACTGGGCGGTGCGCACCATGCAGGACGTCAAGGTTACCGAAGGCGACATTCCGTTCACGGTGAAACCGCCGCCCTGAGCGGGGTCGCAACCAATTCCCCCGTGAGATCGTTGCGTTCTTTATAGTATCCCGGGCTCGAGCCGGCGGGATGCCGAGCGAGGGACCCCAATGAAGATCGCCCAGGTCGCGCCCCTCATGGAAAGCGTGCCACCGACATACTATGGCGGTACCGAGCGCATCGTCTCGTACGTGACCGAGGAACTGGTCGAACAGGGCCACGACGTGACCTTGTTCGCCAGCGGCGATTCGCTGACGCGCGCCCGCCTGGTGCCGTGCACGGCCCGGGCGCTGCGGTTGAGCGACGTCAAGGACCCGATCCCCTACCATCTCAAGATGCTCGACGAGGTTCGCCGACTTGCATCATCGTTCGACGTGCTGCATTTCCATGTCGACATGCTGCACTACCCGGTGATCCGCGACTTCGCCTGGCGCACCGTGACGACCTTGCACGGCCGGCTCGACCTCGCCGACATGCATCCGCTCTACAGTGCCTTCGACGAAGTGCCGCTGGTGTCGATCTCCATGAGCCAGCGCCGTCCCATGCCGCCGGTGAACTGGGCGGGTTGCATCCATCACGGCCTTCCGCGGGACTTGTTGCAGCCGCTCGCCTCGCGCCGCGGCGACTATCTCGCCTTCCTCGGCCGCATCTCGCCCGAGAAGCGGCCCGACCGAGCCATCGAGATCGCCGCGCGCAGCGGGCGCGAACTGCGCATCGCCGCCAAGATCGACAAAGTCGACCGGGACTATTGGCGCGACGAGATCGAGCCGCTGGTTCGGCGCCATGCCAACGTGCGCTACGTCGGCGAGATCGGCGAGGCCGACAAGTCGGAATTCCTCGGCAACGCCTCGGCGTTGCTGTTCCCCATCGACTGGGCCGAACCGTTCGGCCTGGTCATGATCGAGGCGATGGCCTGCGGAACGCCGGTGATCGCCTGGAACTGTGGGTCGGTGCCCGAGGTCGTCGACCCCGGCGTCACCGGCTTCGTCGTCGACAGCGTCGAGGAGGCGGTGTCGGCCGTCGGCCTGGTCGGCAACCTCGACCGCCGTCGCATCCGCGAGGTCTTCGACCAGCGTTTCACGGCATCGCGCATGACACACGACTATGTCGCGATCTATCACCGTCTGCTGCAGGGCGGGAACCGGCAAGCGCAGCGCGTGGACGCGCGCCAGCCCATCGAGCTAAGCGCCGCCGAATGAAGGACGAGACGGCATGAAGAACGCCGGGGAAGTGGCCCACGCCCCCGCGCCCGCCGGGCCGGGCCTGCCGACAGCGCAGTTCGTCATTCCCGCCGCGACCTCGCTGCAGGAGCGTCGGCCGCGCACGCTGAAGCACGGCGACAGCTTCGGCGTGTTCGATCCCAATGGCGACGCCGTCGCCGGGCCGGGCAGTCCCGAAGGTCTCTATCACCGCGACACCCGCCACCTTTCCCATCTCCTGATCACCATCGACGGCCAGCGCCCGATGCTGCTCAGCTCGACGTTGCGCGACGACAACGCCATGCTGACCTGCGATCTCACCAATCCCGACCTCTACGACACGAAGGGACGGCTGGTCCTCGAGCACGACCTGGTGCATCTGCGCCGCATGCGCTTTCTGTGGCAGGCGGCCTGCCACGAGCGGCTGGCGGTGCGCCATTTCGGCAGCACGCCGCAACGCCTGCGGCTCGGCCTTACCTTCGCTGCCGATTTCGCCGACCTGTTCGAGGTCCGCGGCACGCGGCGCGAGCGTCACGGCCTGCGTCACGCCGGCACCGTGAGCACCGACACGGTGACGCTGGGCTATACCGGCCTCGACGGCCTGACACGGCGCACGGTGATCAGCTTTGCGACACCGCCCGACAAGCTTACCGTCGATGGCGCCCTCTTCGACATCCTGCTGAGTCCCGGCGAGACACGGCACATCGACCTGACGATCGATTGCGCCGCCGAGGAGAACGTGCAGGACAGGGAGCGACCGGGTTTCCTGCAGGCACTGCGGCGATCGCGGCGGATGCTGCGGACCTCGGCCGGCCGCGCCGCGACCATCAGCAGCTCGAGCACCACCTTCAACGAGGCGATACGCCGGTCGATCTCCGACCTCTACATGCTGGTCACCGACACGCCGGACGGTCCCTATCCCTATGCCGGCATCCCCTGGTTCAGCACGGTGTTCGGCCGCGATGCGCTGATCACCGCCATGCAGATGCTGTGGCTCGATCCGGCGATCGCCCGCGGCGTACTGCTCCACCTCGCACGCCACCAGGCCGAGACCACCGACGAGGCAGCCGACGCCGAGCCCGGCAAGATCCTGCACGAGATGCGACAGGGCGAAATGGCGCTGCTCGGCGAAGTGCCGTTCCGCCATTACTACGGCAGCGTCGATTCGACGCCGCTGTTCGTCATGCTGGCCGGGGCCTACCTCGATCGCACCGACGACGTCGAGACCGTGCGCCGACTGTGGCCCAACGTCCAGGCGGCGTTGCGCTGGATGGACGATTCCGGCGATCGCGACGGCGACGGCTTCATCGAGTACGGCCGCATGCGCGATACCGGCCTGATCAATCAGGGCTGGAAGGACAGCCACGATTCGATCTTCCACGCGGACGGCGCGCTTGCCTCCGGTCCCGTCGCCCTGGTCGAGGTCCAGGCCTACGCGTTCGGCGCCTGGCAGGCCGCCGCGCGGATCGCACGCCGTCTGGGCGACGAGCAGGCTGCCGACGTCCACACCGAGCGCGCCAGACGCCTTCAGCAGCGCTTCGATGATGCCTTCTTCGACAAGTCGCTGGGGACCTACGTGCTCGCCCTCGACGGCGACAAGCGGCCCTGCCGCGTGCGCGCCTCCAATGCCGGCCACGCCCTGTTCAGCGGCATCGCCCGGCCCGAGCGGGCAGCGGCGGTGGTGAGAACGCTTTCTTCCAACGCATTCTTCTCCGGCTGGGGCGTGCGCACGGTCGCGGCCGGCGAGGCACGCTACAATCCGATGAGCTACCACAACGGCTCGGTGTGGCCGCACGACAACGCCCTGATCGCCGCGGGCTTCGCCCGCTACGGCTTCCGGCACGAGGCGGCGCGCCTGTTCGGCGGCCTGTTCGCGGCTTCGGCCTACATCGATCTGCGTCGCCTGCCCGAATTGTTCTGCGGCTTCCCCCGCGAGCGCGCCCACGGTCCGACCTTCTATCCCGTCGCCTGCTCGCCGCAGGCGTGGGCGGCGGCGACGCCGCTGTCGCTGCTGCAATCGTGCCTGGGATTGCGCTTCGACACGGCGCGCGGCTCGGTGGCGTTCGACGAGCCGTTGCTGCCGGATTTCCTCGACAACGTGACCTTGCGCCGCCTCTCACTCGGCGACGCGGCCGTCGACGTCGCCCTGCACCGCCGCGCCAGCGACCTCTCCATCGAAGTCTTGGGCCGTCGCGGCCGGCTGGGCGTCGATCTTTCCTGACGGCGCGAGCGAGCGCAGCATGGCCGATCCCGACTGGTGGCAGCGCGCCGTCCTTTATCAAATCTACCCGCGATCCTTCGGGGACGGCGACGGCGACGGCGTGGGCGACATCGCCGGCATCCGCCGCCGGCTCTACCACCTGGTCGAGCTGGGCGTCGATGCGCTGTGGCTGTCGCCCGTCTTCCCCTCGCCCATGGCCGACTTCGGCTACGACGTCGCCGACTATTGCGACATCGATCCGCTGTTCGGCTCGCTCGCCGGCTTCGACGCCCTGTTGGCCGACGCCCATGCGCGCGGCCTGAAGGTGATCCTCGACCTGGTGGCCAACCACACGTCGGATCGGCATCCCTGGTTCCGCGAAAGCCGTGCCTCGCGCAGCTCCGCCCGTCGCGACTGGTACATCTGGCGGGATCCCGCGCCCGGCGGCGGGCCGCCCAACAACTGGCTGTCGGAGTTCGGCGGCGGCGCGTGGCGGCACGACGCCGCGACCGGCCAATACAACCTGCACACCTTCCTCGCCTCGCAGCCCGACCTCAACTGGCGCAACGCCGAGGTACGAGAGGCCATGTCCGAGGTCGTCCGCTTCTGGCTGAAGCGCGGCGTCGACGGCTTTCGCGTCGACGCCATCCGTCACCTGATCAAGGACGAGGAATTTCGCGACAATCCGGCCAACCCCGCCCATCGCGCCGGCGATCCGCCGGATACGGCGGTCCTGCCGGTCTACACCGCCGATCGGCCGGAAGCCCACGACGTCATCGCCGACCTGCGCCGGGTGATCGACGAATTCCCCGACCGGCTGCTGATCGGTGAGCTCAACCTGCCGTTCGAGAAGCTGGTCGTGTACTACGGCCGCGATCTCGGCGGCCTGCACCTGCCGTTCAATTTCGCGCTGCTCAGCGCACCCTGGAACGCGCGGCATCTCGCCGGACTGATCGACCGCTACGAATCGGCCTTGCCCGAGGGCGGCTGGCCCAACTGGGTGCTGGGCAACCACGACAAGCCGCGCATCGCCTCGCGCGTCGGCGACGCACAGGCCAAGGTGGCGGCCATGCTGCTGCTGACGCTGCGCGGCATGCCGACACTCTACTACGGCGACGAGATCGGCATGCGGCAAACCAGGATCCCGCCCGACCGCGTGCGCGATCCCTACGAGCTGAACGTGCCTGGCCTGGGGCTGGGCCGCGACGGCTGTCGCACGCCGATGCAATGGGACGCGTCCGACAAGGCGGGCTTCACCACCGGCGAGCCGTGGTTGCCGCTGGGCGAGGACCATCGCCACCTCAATGTCGAGAACCAGCGGGCCGACCTCACCTCCATCTTCACCCTGCACAAGCGCCTGATCGGCCTGCGGCGCGCCCATCCGGCGCTGGCGGTCGGCGACTACCGGCCGATGACGGCGGCCGGCGACCTGCTGCTTTTCCAGCGCGTGCTCGGCGGCGAGCGCTTCGTGGTCGCCCTCAATCTGGGCGAGGAGCCAGTCGAGGTCGACTTCGCGGAACGCGAAGTGCGCGGCCGCATGGTCGTTTCGACACATGGCGATCGAGACGGCGAGCCCGTCGCCGACGCCCTGGCGCTGCGCGACAACGAAGGCGTCGTGGTCGAGCTGTCGTGATCTTCCGGACTGCGCGGGAACACGCGCAGCCCGCAAGACACCAGCGTCAGCCCTTCGCCAGCCCGCGCACGACGAGGGCGTTGAGCCGGCGTGCGAACGCCGCGGGATCGGCCGGCACCTCGCCGTCGAGGATGTGCGCCTGGTCGAGCAGGAGATTGGCGAGCTCGGTCGCCTCTTCGTTCGGCGCCGCGCCGAGCGCCTTCACGAGATCGTGGCGCATGTTGAGCTCGAGAATGGGCTTGGCGCCGCTGCCGCGGTTCGCCCGCGCCAGTAGCCGGTCCAGCTCGCGATCGCGGCCCTGGGCGCCGGCGACTAGGCAGGCGGCGCTTTCGGTCAGGCGCTGCGAGGCGCGCACGTCGGAGACCTTGTCGCCGAGCGCCTCCTTCGCCGCCTTCAAGATGGCGGCATCGTCGCCGGTCGAGGCCTCGCTCTCGGCCTTGGCCGCATCGTCGAGCAGCGGGATCTGGCCGAAATCGACGTCGCCCTGGCTCAGCGAGCGCAGCGGCTTGCCCTCGAAGTCCTGCGGCATCGCCGTCCAGAAAGCATCGATCGGGTCGGTCAGCAGCAGCACTTCCACGCCGCGGGCGCGCGCCGCCTCGAGCTTGGGGCTCGACTTCAGCCGTTCCGCGCTCTCGCCGACGAGATAGTAGATCTCGGTCTGGTTGGGCTTGAGGTCGGCGAGGTACTCCTTGAGCGAACGCGGCGTGTCCCCCGCCGTCGTCGCAAAGCGCGCCAGCGCCAGGAGCTGGCCGCGCCGCTCGTGGTCCTCGTACAGGCCTTCCTTGAGGACGGCGCCGAAGGCGTTCCAGATCTTGCCCCAGGTCTCGGGTTCCTTGGCGGCCGAGCTTTCCAGCTCGCCCATCACGCGGCCCGTGAGGCCGCTGCGGATCTGCGCGACCTGCGGGTTGTTCTGCAGCATCTCGCGCGACAGGTTGAGCGGCAGATCCTCGCTGTCGACCACGCCGCGCACGAAGCGCAGCCAGGGCGGCAGGAGGTCGGCATCGTCGGTGATGTAGACGCGCCGCACATAGAGCTTCACGCGCCCCTTGCGCCCGGGGTCGGCCAGGTCGAACGGCGGCGTGGTCGGCACGAACAGCAGCACGGCGTAAGCCTGCCGGCCTTCGACCTTGTAGTGCAGCGTGAGGGCGGGCTCGTCGAACGCCATGGCGATCGAGCGATAGGCCTGGGTGTAGTCCTCGGGCTTCAGCTCGGATTTCGGCCGCTGCCACAGCGCGCTGGCGGCATTGACCTGGCGCACCTCGCCGTTGTCGTCGACGAGCTGGATGGGGAAGAGGATGTGATCGGAGTAGGTACGGACCACGCGCTCCAGCTCGAACGACTGCAGATAGCGCGCCGCGTCGTCCTTCAGGTGCAGGACGATCTCGGTGCCGCGCGGCACGCGGGCTGCCTGCTCGGGGCTGGCCGGGGTCACCTCGAAGCCCGCCCCGCCCGACGACGTCCAGACCCAGCTCTCGGAGGCGCCGGCGCGCGTGCTGGTCACGGTGATGCGGTCGGCGACCATGAAGGCGGAATAGAAGCCGACGCCGAACTGGCCGATCAGCCCGAGCCCCTCCTTGGCCTCCTTCAGCCCGGCGAGAAAGGCCTTGGTGCCCGAGCGCGCCACGGTGCCGAGGTTGTCGATCAGCTCCTGGCGGTCCATGCCGATGCCGGTATCGGCAATGGTGAGCGTCTTGGCGGCGGTGTCCGGCCTGAGGCGAATCTCGAGCTTTTCGGCGCCGACCAGCAGCGCGGGATTGGCGATCGCTTCGTAACGGATCTTGTCCAGGGCATCGGACGCGTTGGAGATCAGTTCGCGAAGGAACACGTCGGTCTCGGAATAGACCGAGTGGACCATCAGGTTCAGAAGCTCGGCGACTTCCGCCTGGAATTGATGCGATTGCGCGCTACCGGCGTCCCCGTTCATCCGTTTCCGTCCATTGGTTTCGGCGTCACGAACCGGCTATAGCCCCGGAAACACGCGAGGCCAAGGGAGTGGCGGCGGCGACACGAACGGCGCCTCCTGCTCGTCTGCCGGCAGCGGGCGGCTCGCTTGTGGCCGTTCGCCGGCTTCCTGGGGCGCAGGGTGCGGAAAGGCCTGCGGTTGGGGCTGCAGATCGCCAATTTGCATCATCACGTCCTCCTTGGAGCAACATGCCGAGACAAATGAACGGGTCCGAAATCCGGCGCCCAGCGCCGGACCATTTGGTTGCGCTCAGAGGACTTTCAAGGGGTCGATCCGGCCCGGTATCGCGCCCAGCCTCCGGCGCGCAACCGGCAGGCATCGCAGGTGCCGCAGCCCAGGCCCCAGTCGTGGCGGTGCGAGCGGTCGCCCTGATAACACGTGTGGGTCTCGCGGACGATAAGCTCGACCAGCGCCTGCCCGCCGAGCTGGTGGGCGAGGCGCCAGGTCTCCGCCTTGTCGATCCACATCAGCGGCGTCTGGAACACCAGCCGCGCTTCCATGCCGAGATTGATCGCCGCCTGCATCGCCTTGACCGTGTCGTCGCGGCAATCCGGGTAGCCTGAGAAATCCGTCTCGCAGACGCCGGTCACGACGTGCTTCAGCCGCCGCTGGTAGGCCACGATGGCGGCGAAGGTCAGGAACACGAGGTTTCGCCCCGGCACGAACGTCGCCGGCAAGCCGCCCGGCCGCGTGTCGAGGGGCAGGTCGGCCGTGAGGGCGCTCTTGCTGACCGAGCCCAGCACGTCAAGCGGCACCACGCGGTCGGGCCCGAGCCTGCGCGCCCAAGCGTCGGACAAGGCGGCGATGCCGCGACGCACCGGCTCGCGCACCGCCATCTCCACCGCGTGGCGCTGGCCGTAGGAAAAGCCGATGGTCTCGACCCTTTCGTAGCGCGACAGCGCCCAGGCGAGGCAGGTGGTGGAATCCTGCCCGCCGGAGAAGAGAACGAGCGCCGACGAAGGATCCATGGTCACCGGCTCACCAGTTCGGCCGGCGCTTTTCGTTGAAGGCGTTCAGCCCTTCCTGGGCATCGTCGGTCTCGATGATGTTGCAGATCGTCTCGACCACGTTCTCGATGGCGCGGCGATACTCGAAGTCGTTGGCGCGCATGAAGGAGTCGCGGGCGAGCTGCATGACCAACGGCGATCGGGCGGCGAAGTCGCGGGCCATGCGACGGGCCTCCTCCTTCACCTCGGCCGCGGGCACGACCTTGTTGACCAGCCCCATGGCGCACGCCTCGGCAGCCGACACCGGCTTGCCGCTGAACAGGAGCTCGAATGCCTTGTGGCGGCCGATCTGGCGCGGCAGATGCACGAAGTGCATGGCCGGGATCACGCCGACCAGGATCTCCGGATAGCCGAGGCTCGCGGTGTCGGCCGCGATCAGCACGTCGCAGGACACTGCCAGCGTCACGCCGGCGGCGCGCGCCGGCCCGGTCAGCGCGGCAATGGTCGGCTTGCCCAGCCGGTACTGCAGGTCGTGCATTTCGAAATAGAGCTTCTCCAGGTAGCGGCGCAGGCCGAGCCCGCGAGCATGGCGGATCATCGCAAGGTCCATCCCGGCACTGAACGAGCGCTCGAAGGCGCTGGTCAGGATGACGGCACGCACCTCGGGGTCGCCCTTGGCCTTGCGATAGGCGTTGTTGATGTCCTCGATCAGGCCATGATCGATGGCATTCACCGGCTCGCGCCGCATCGTGATCTCCGCCACGCGGTCCCTGACGGCATAGTCGAGATTGGCGAATTCCATCTGTCCTCCGGCATCCGAGGCCGACGATATAGCCACTTCTTCGCCCGTCCTGCACCGCCTAGACTATCGGCATGCCGCAAACGCTGTTCACCAATGCAAATCTCGTGCTGGACGGGTTCGCCGCATTGCAGCGCGGCTTCAACGTGCTGGTGAGGGATGGCCGCATCGCCGAGGTTTCGACGACGGCCATCGCAGGCGGCGATGCCGTGGTGATCGATGTCGGCTCCCGGGCGCTGATGCCCGGCCTGATCGATGCCCATGCCCACATCACCGGCCTGTCGCTGACGCCCAAGAACATCGCCAACCCGGCGGCCGACATCGCCATCGCCTCGGCCAACTACCTGCGCAACTGCCTGATGGACGGCTACACCACCATCCGCGAAGCCGGCGGCGCCGACCATGCCACCGCGCGCCTGCTGGCGGACGGCCAGATCA
>JAEWIV010000446.1 GCA_023386865.1 Pseudomonadota bacterium | reverse complement strand
GATCAATTCGGCCCAGTCGGTGTTGCTCGCGTTGGCGGATACGACATGTATCGCGCCCGGCGGTTCAAAGAACGACTGGCCGACATCGAAGACCTCCACCGGGCCACCTTTGAGTTGTGACCTGATCTGGCCCTTGGTGATGTAGGCCGTGACCGTACCGGCATGACGATGCGGCGGCGTAAAGCCGCCCGGTCCGTAGGTCACCCGGACGATCGTCACGCGCTTGCCCGGGATGTCCGGCAAGGCATTCGAGCTGATCAACTCCACCTTGTTGTCCGATGGGCCGGACGAGGCATCGGCAGCGCAGAGCGGGAGCGGAAACTCCGAAATCGCGTCCATTTTCATGGACAGGAGTTTCGCGCTCACGACGGCGCAAACGATGGCCGTAGAGGCAACGAGCAACTGCCAGAGTCGCGCTCGATCCGCGATTGGCGTCGTCATTTCCAGTGCGATGCTCATCGATATCTCCTGGTTGACCTGACGGCCTCAGCGTCCCGGGTGCCAGCCCGCCGCGGCGGCGAAGCGGGCGAAGAACTGGTCATCGTAGGCATGTTCGGGGTCCTCGCGCACCATCCGGTCCATCAGGTGGGCGTCCGATCCGACCAGGATGCGCCACCGGTCCGCCTTGACCCCGTCCAGGATGATCGCCGCAGCCTCGGCCGCGCTGGTCGGCGCATCCAGCAGGAAGCGCCTGGCGCGTTCGGCGAGCCCGGCCTTGATCTCGTCGTCCGACAGCGCCGAGGCGTCCTTGCCCATCGAGATGAGCCGCGCCCGCGCCTGGGCGATCTGCCGGGCATCCAGCTCGTCGGACTCGTTGCCGGTCTGGACTTTGAGCGAGTTGGTGCGGAAGCCGGTGCCGATGTGTCCCGGCATGACGACCGACACCTTGATGTGGGGTGCGTTCAGCCGCAGATCCGTCATCAGGGCCTCGCTGAAACCTTTCACCGCGAACTTCGCCGCCGAATAGGCCGTGTGCGGCGCGCCGGGGCCGACCGAGGCCCAGAAGCCGTTCATGCTGCTGGTGTTGACGATGTGCCCTTCGTCCGCCGCCTGCAGCAGGGGCAGGAAGGCGCGGGTGGCGAGATAGACGCCGCCCCAGCAGACGTTGAAGGTGCGTTCCCACTCGTCGCGGCCGTTCGCGATCATGCTGCCGCCGCCGCCGATCCCGGCATTGTTGAACAGCAGATGGACACGGCCGGTCGCGTGCTGCTCCGCGGCTTCGTCGCGAAAGCGCATCACGTCGGCTTCGTTGGACACGTCGGCGAGATGCGAGGTGACGCGCAGGCCTTGCGGCAGTCCCATGGCTTCGCATTGTCGCCGCGTCTCCGCCATGCCCGGCTTCGAGACGTCGCACATGGCGACGTGACAGCCCTCGGCCACCAGCAGGCGCACCAGCTCGCGCCCCATTCCCGAGCCGCCACCGGTGACGACGGCAATCCTGCCGGAGAAGTCTTTCATCGGTTCCTCCCTGTGCTTGGATCGGCAGCTTGCCGCCGATCGAGCTTCCCGCCGGCAAGGCCATGAACGCGGCCGGCCGCCCATCGATCGTCCTCCCGATTGCGCCGGTCCGCAAACTCGACGTGGCTTGCGGCCACCCCATAAGGAACCCTTGGCGGTCGTTGCGACTTACAGGACTGCCCGATAGGCTTCGATTCGGTAGCGGACGAGGGATGACCAACCGTGGAGCGAGAGCGGCGAAGGCTGGCGGCAATCGTGGCGGCGGACGTCGTTGGGTATTCCCGGCTAATGGGCCGGGACGAGGAAGGTACGCTGGCGCGTCTGCGGGAACATCGCTCGCGACGGCTCGAACCCGCTCTCGCACGCCGCGGCGGCAGGCTGGTCAAGCTGACCGGAGACGGCGTCCTGGCCGAATTTCCAGCGCGGTCGACGCCCTCGGAGCGGTCATCGAGTTCCAACAGTCGATGGACGAGGCAAACCGCGACGAACGCGAGGACGGTCGGATCGTGTTCCGAATCGGACTGCATCTGGGTGATCTCATCGTCGATGGGGACGACCTGTACGGCGACGGCGTCAACGTGGCGGCAAGGCTGGAGGGAGAAGCTCCAGCGGGAGGTATCGTGATCTCCCGAACGGTCCATGAGGCCGTTGACGGGCGTCTCAAGGCGAGCTTCGAGGACCTTGGCAGTCTGACGCTGAAGAATATCGAGCGGCCCATTCAGGCTTTCCGGGTTCGCTGGAAGCCGGCGGACTGGCAGACGTCGTCCGCCGCTGCCGCACCGTCACCTGCGATCGGGCCGACCGCAGACGTACGGCTCGCTGTTGCCGACAAGCCTTCCATCGCGGTGTTGCCGTTTCAGAACATGTCCGGTGACCCCGAGCAGGAATTCTTCGCTGACGGCATGGTCGAGGACATCACGACCGAACTTTCCCGGTTTCACTCGCTATTCGTCACCGCTCGCAACTCGACCTTCACCTACAAGGGGAAGCCAGTCGATGTCCGGCAAGTGGGCCGTGCCCTCGGCGTCCGCTATGTGCTCGAAGGAAGCACCCGCAGGAGCGGCGATCGAGTGCGGATCAACGCGCAGCTTCTGGAAGCCGAAACCGGTCACCACTTATGGGCAGAGCGCTTCGACCGAAAGGTGGAGGACATCTTTGATTTGCAGGAAGAGATCACGCGCTCGATCGTTGCGGCAATCGACGCCAAGATCTTCTCCGTCGAAGTCGTCAAAATAGCGCGCAAGCGTCCCGAAAGCCTCGCAGAGTGGGAGCTGCTGACCAAGGCACGTGGACAGATCTTCGAGGTGTTCAATCCTGCCGTTCGGAGCGATCTTCACACCATCGCCGATCAGATTCTCGTCCAAAACCCCCGTTGTGCCGAGGCTTACGGCATGAAGGCCCTTGCCGAGACCGTCTCGATCTTCGTTGGCCATGCGACCGATACCGCGGCTACCATTCAGCGGGCACAGACATGGGCTGTCCGGGGTCGGGAGCTCGACACCTGGGACTTGTATGCGGTTTCGGCGCTGGGGCGCGTGCAGGTCATGAAGGACCAGAAGGAGACCGCCGTTCACCTCTTCAAGGAACTGGTGAATTTCTATCCGAACTCGTCCCTCGCCCACACGTCTTTGGCCTTTGCCGAAGCGCGATCCGGCAACGGTGCGGCGGCGCTTGCAGCCACCGACATCGCCTTGCGACTCAATCCCCGAGACCCGCTCAAGCACGTGCTGCTGCAGAACAAGGGAAACGCGCTGCTTGCCATGGAGTCGTACTCCGCTGCGGAAGCGGTTTTCCTGGAGGCGATCACGATACGGCCTCGCTTCCCTCAGGCATGCCGCGGCCTGGTGGTTTGCTACGTCGCGACGGGCCGCCTGGACGAAGCGAAGGTACTCATGAAAGAGATCTTGAAGGACAATCCGACCGTAACCGTGACGTCCATGATTCAGACAGGGAACAGCTCCAAGAGCGTCGAAGCATTTCGGTCGGCGGGCATGCCGGAGTAGGCAATCGCAGTGACGTGGGGGCAGCCTTGCCAAGCATGCGCTGCCCGATCTGGTGCCCGCTGCTGGACTCGAACCAGCACGGCCCTTTCGGGCCTCGAGATTTTAAGTCTCGTATGTCTACCATTCCATCAAGCGGGCGGCGGGCGCGACATTATTCAGAGGCTAGCAGGAAGTGAAGCGGCGATCATTGGACCGCGGGCCTCCAGGCCCGCATCAAGACGCTAGAGCGGACCTGGAGGTCCGCGCTCCGGTGAGGACTCAGTACCGGAAGCCGGCGATCATGCCGCCCTCGACCATGGCCCGTAACAGGCTGGCGGCTCGGGCCGGCGCTTGGTCCTCGCCGGTGAAAGATGCCACGGCTTCGCACAACTCGGGGAAGGGTTGGCCCTCGACCAGCGCGTCGAGCATGGCCGCCTCATCGGCGTCCAGGGAGCGAAAGTTGGAGACGAGGTCGGGCCGCCAGATCGCCCAGGTGAGTGGTTCGGGGGCACGGGCGACGTCGAGATTGCCGGGCGCGACCTCGTCGCGCTGGTGCCAGGCCTGCGGCGCTTCGAAGGCCAGCGTCAGGCGACGCAACGAGGGCAGCGTGGCGAAGGCGAGCGTCTCCCACGCCTCCTGCGGCAGGGCCATCAGCGCGTCGGCGGTGATCGGCGTCGCGTCCGGCGAGTCGAAAGCCTCGCCCAGCGCCCATTCGAAGCGCGCCATCTCGGCGGCTGCGGGCGTGCGGCTGTAGGGTTCGGTTGAGCTGAGGAAGTCGGCGAGGTCGCTTCCGTACCAGCGCACCGAGGGATGGCGTGACGGGTGCGCGGCGATGTAGGCGCGCGCCATGTGGTCGAAATCGGCAGGACCAGCCATCGCCATCACACCGGGATAGTCCGTCGTCAGCGCCTCGATCAGGCGCAGCGCATAGCCGTCGCGGTAGACGTCGAGCAGGGTTATGCGATCGGCCTTGCTGGTGTCGCGCACCGCCGACTGGAACGTGTCGCTGGTCGCCAGCAGGTAATCCTGGAAGGCCCGCTGCAGATCGCCCAAAGAACCCGCGTTGCCGCTCATGCCGCCTGCTTCGTGACGGTGCCCGCGATGCGCCGCGCCTCGTCGAGCTCGGCCAGAAGCTCGGCATAGGGCGGGATGTTGGCGTCGCGCTCGATCATGGTCGGCACGCCGGGAAAGAGTTTTACCGCCTCGGCATAGAGCGACCACACGTCGGGCACGATCGGTTCGTCGTGGGTGTCGATGATGTGGCTGCCCTTGTGGGTGTGGCCGGCGAGATGGAACTGGCGCACGCGCTCGCGCGGCATGGCGCGCAGGAACGCCCTTGCATCGAACTCGTGGTTGAAGGCGCTTACGTAGACGTTGTTGACGTCGAGCAGGATCTCGCAGTCGGCGCGCTCGGCCAGCTCGGCGATGAAGTCCCACTCCGTGAGCTCGGAGGCGGCATAGGTGACGTAGCTCGACACGTTCTCCAGCACCAGCCGGCGGCCGAGATGGTCCTGCACCTGCATGACGCGCTCGGCGACGTGGTTCAGCGCCTCCTCGGTGTAGGGCAGCGGCAGAAGATCGTGCATGTTCTGGCCGCGCAGGCCGGTGAAGCAGAGATGGTCGGATATCCACAGCGGCTGCACGCGCCCGGCCAAGGTCTTCAGCTCGTCGAGATAGCGCCGATCGAGCGGATCGATCGAGCCGATCGACAGCGACACGCCGTGCAGCGCCATCGGATAATCGCGGCGGATGCGGTCGAGCCAGCGCAGCGGGCTGCCGCCCCGCACCATGTAGTTCTCCGACAACGCCTCGAACCAGCTCACCCGTCCGGGGCTGGCCGCGATGTCCTCGTAGTGCTCGGGACGCAGCCCGAGGCCGAAGTCGACGGCGACGTTCACGATGAGGCTCTACAGCTTCGATAAAATCAGGCGCCGAGGTCCAGGGTGAAGCAGGACCGGTCTTACTGCACGACCTTGCCGCCGCGGGTGGTGCAGCTCACCACGTCGGTGGTCGAGACCCAGCCCTGGCCCTTGCACGCATTCTGGCCCTTGCAGGCGGAATTGGCGGTCTTGCAGGCGCTCGTGCCCTTACATGAGTTGACCCCGGTGCACTTCACCGAGCCGGAGGGCTGGGCGTTCACCGCCGTGACGAGGGTGCCGGCGGCAAAGATCGCGGTCGCCGTGGCGGCAAGGGTCTTCCTGGTCATGTTCCTCTCCCTGGCTGACATTTCAGCCGACCATGCCTCCGGCATTCCCCGAGGTGAAGTCAGCCCTCGGCGACGATGCGTGATTTTCCGATCACTGTCATGTGAGGCGCCTGAAGCGCGCCGGCGACAGTGCGGACTCGCTCACTCCCAGCGCGGCGATGTCGGCCGGCATGCCCTTGCCCAGGGCGAGGTCGGCGGCGAGGCGACCCGCTGCTTCGCCGGTCTGGATGCCGTAGCCGCCCTGGCCGGCGAGCCAGAAGAAGCCGTCGACATCGGGGTCGTAACCGACGACGAGGTTCTTGTCGGCGACGAAGCTGCGCAGGCCGGCCCACTTGTTCTTGATGCGCTTGATCGAGAGCGTCGTCGCCGTCTCGATGCGCTCGACGGCGGTGGCAACGTCGATCTCCTCCGGTTGCGCGTCGCACGGCGGCGAGGGCGTCTCGTCGGCGAGCGAACCCATGAACTGGCCGACCTCGGGCTTGAAGTACCAGCTTTCGTCGAAGTCGATCACCATCGGCATGCGCGCGAGGTCGAGGCCGGCCGGCGCGTCGAACGTGAAGGCAGTGCGGCGCTTCGGGACGAGCCCGATCGCCTGCGCTCCGGCCATGCCGCCGACGACGTCCGCCCAGGCACCGGAGGCGTTGACGATGTTGGCGGCGACGACCTCGTCGCCTCCGCGCAGTCCGATCGTCCACTGGCCGCCGCTTCGTCCGAGATCGACGACCTCGGCGTCGAGGCGCAGTTCGGCGCCGGCGGCACGCGCGCCTTTCAGGAATCCGCCATGGATCGCCGCGACGTCCATGTCCTCCGCGTCCTCGAAGATCGCGCCGCCGGCCGCCGCCTCGGGCCTGAGCAGCGGCTGGCGACGCAATGCTTCCACCGGATCGATCCAGCGGACGCTCGGGACGAGCAGTGCGTAGTCGGCGGCCGCCTTCTGCATGTCGGCCTGTTGCTCGGCGCGGCCGGCGATCAGGGCGCCGCGCGGCGTCAGCAGGGGATGGTCGGTGAAGCCGTCGGGAGGCTTGCGGTAGAAGCGGCCCGAGGCCACCGTGATGGCGCGGATCTCCTTGCTGCCATAGGTCTCCGAATGCAGCGCCGCCGAGCGGCCGGTCGTGTGATACGCGGGCACGTGCTCGCCTTCGAGAATGACCACGCTTGCGTTGGGCGCAAGGTGATAGGCGACGGACACCCCGGCGATGCCGGCGCCGATGACGGCGAAATCGAAATCCTGCATTGCCGGCACATTGCAAGCCCGTTGCCGGGCCTGCAATAGTCGGACGGACAGGACACCATGAATATTGCTCATCTCCTGCTGGGATCGTCCCGCGAGTTCCGCGACTTGCCGGCGCTGGCGCGCGGGACGTCGGTCCATCTCGGCTATCGCGACCTGTGGCGCAAGGTCTCGGTCATGAGCATGCATCTGACTGGGCGGTTCCGCCTCCAGCGCGGCGATCGCGTAGCTATCGCCATGACCAATTGCGTGGAGGCAGTCGAGGTCATGTACGCCGTCTGGCATGCCGGCCTGTGCGCCGTGCCGATGAATGCCAAGCTGCATGCCAGGGAGTTCGCCTTCATCCTGGAGAATTCCGGCGCCAGGCTCTGCTTCGTCACGCCCGACCTCGCCGACACCATCGCCGAGGCGGCCAAGGAGGCGCCTGCGCTCGAGGAGATCGTCGACGTCACGACGCGCTCCTACAGCTTCATGGAGGTCGGCGATCCGATCGCCATGGCCGAGGCCGAGGCGACCGATCCGGCCTGGCTGTTCTACACCTCGGGCACGACCGGTCGCCCCAAGGGCGCCACGCTCACCCATCGCAATCTGCTGGCGATGGCGCTCAACTACTTCGCCGACGTCGACCGCCCGCCGGTCGGCGGCTCGATCGTGCATGCCGCGCCGATCAGCCACGGCTCGGGCCTGTGGAACTTTCCGCTGCTGACCCGAGGCGCGGTGCAGGTCTTCCCCGAGAGCGGCAAGTACGAGGTGCCCGAGACGGTCGAGCTGATGAACCGCTGGCCGCAGTGCAGCATCTTCCTGGCGCCGACCATGGTGAAGCGGCTGATCGAGCACGGCAGCGTGGCCGACCTCAGGCCCGATGCGCTACGCCTGATCCCCTACGGCGGCGCGCCGATGTACGTCTCCGACCTCAAGCGCGCGCTCGACCTTCTGGGCGACAAGCTCGCCCAGCTCTACGGCCAGGGCGAGAGCCCGATGACCATCACCCATCTCAGCCGCGAGATGCATGCCGATCGCGACCATCCGCGCTGGGAACAGCGCCTGGCCTCGGCCGGCCGGCCCGATTCGTGTGTCGCGGTGAAGGTGGTCGACGAGGACGGCCGGCAGCTGCCGGTGGGCGAAGTCGGCGAGATCATCGTCAAGGGCGACACGGTGATGGCGGGCTACTGGAACGATCCCGAGGCGACGGCGAAGTCGCTGCGCGACGGCTGGCTGTGGACCGGCGACGTCGGCGCCTTCGACGAGGAAGGCCTGCTGACGCTGAAGGACCGCTCCAAGGACATGATCATCTCGGGCGGCTCCAACATCTATCCGCGCGAGATCGAGGACGTGCTGAACCTGCATCCCGCCGTCGCCGAGTGTTCGGTGGTCGGCCGCCCGCATGCGGAATGGGGCGAGGAGGTCGTGGCCTTCGTGGTGGCGCGGGACGGCAGGGCCGTGAAGCCGGCCGAGCTCGACCAGCTCTGCCTCGAGAACATCGCGCGCTTCAAGCGGCCGAAGGACTACAGGTTCATCGCGGCGCTGCCCAAGAACAACTACGGCAAGATTCTCAAGACGGAGCTGCGCAAGCTGCTCTAAGGTCATGGGGCCGCGGGGGGGCGCGCGCGCCG
>JAEWIV010000036.1 GCA_023386865.1 Pseudomonadota bacterium | reverse complement strand
CGCACCTGGATCAGCGCCTGCTCGAGCAGCGGCACGGTCTTGGTGAGATCGATGATATGGACCCCGTTGCGCACCCCGAAGAGGTACGGCTTCATCTTGGGGTTCCAACGCCGGGTGAGGTGACCGAAATGGACACCCGCTTCCAGCAACTGACGCATCGTGAAGGTCGGCATAGCCATGCCGTTTCTCCTTTTCCGGTTGGGCCTCCGCGGGCGTCGCGCTCCTGGGCCGAAGCTTCGGAGGGCACCGGAGCGAGCGGCGGGATGTCTCCCCGTCGACCGCAAACCCGCGTGCGAAGTGGGCGTGGTTCTAAAGGCTTACGCCCTCGAATGCAAGTATCAGTGAAATCAAAGACTTAGACTATTTGTTGACGCCCGACAGCCGCACGATGTCGCCCCAGCGGCGGATTTCAGCAACTAGATATGCCCCCACCTCGGCGGGCGTCCCGCGCTTTTCCTCGATGCCCTGGGCCAGCAGGGTTTCCTTTATCTTCGGGTTCTCCAGCCCCTTGCCGATCGCACCGGACAGCTTGTCGACGACCGACTGCGGCGTGCCCTTCGCCGCCAGCAGGAAGTAGGCGACGTCGACGGTCATGTCGGGGTAGCCCGCTTCGTTGAATGTCGGGATGTCGGGCAGCACGCGGGCCCGGGTCTCGCCGGTGACGGCGAGCATGCGGGCCTGCCTGGCGCTCTGGACCGGGATGCCCGAAGCGACAGGCGTAAACCAGATCTGGATGCGGTTGGCCAGGAGGTCGACCAGAGCGTCGGTCGTGCTCTTGTACGGCACCATCACCGTGTTGATCTTGGCCGCGCGGTTCAGCATCTCGCCGAGGAATTGCGGCACCCCTCCGACGAAGCCCGCGTAGTTGAGCTTGCCCGGCTGCTGGCGGGCGAGTTCGACGAGCTCGGCCACGCTCCTGGCCGGAAGCTCGTTCGGCACGAGCATCGAATAGGGCGTCTTGCCGCTGAAAGCGACGGGCGTGAAGTCCTTGGTGAGATCGGTGGCCGTGTTGCCGGTGACCTGGTTGAGGATGTTGCTCATGGAAGCGATGACCAGCGTGTAACCGTCGGGCCGCGACTTGGCGACGTAGTCTATCGCGATGTTGCCCGTCGCCCCGGCCCGGTTCTCGACGATGACGCTTTGGCCAAGCGTCGCCGTCATGTCCTGCGCGAGCTGGCGCGCGATGATGTCGTTGGTCGTGCCGGGACCGAACGGGACGACGATCGTGACCGGCTTGCTCGGAAAGTCCTGCGCGCCTGCCGGCGCCGGCGGCAGTGTCCCCGCCATGAGACCCGCCATCGCCGCCAAGACTGCGGCACGTCGAGCCCATCTCTTCGCCTGCATGAGGTTTCTCCCCTCTTCATCGATCGGCTATCGACCGTTGCGGTGGGAATTCTAGCGGCTGCCCTACGCCAGCAACTTGGCGATTTCCTCGGCCAGTTTGACCAGCGAAAGTGGCGCGCTTCCCTCCGCCTTGTTGTTGGCCGTGATCCACACCTTGCGCTTGGCCTTGAAGGCATTGGCGGCCATGCGGGCCAGGACCAGTCGGGTCTTGGGATCTTCGTCGATCAGCCGATCGAAGGGCTCGTAGCGCTGCTTCGCCGCCTGGTAGAGGAAGCCGCGGTGCAGGTTCCAGCGCGCCACCAATGGTCCAGGCGTGTCGCCGTCCAGCGCCTTGAGCGCCATCTCCTGCCGTTCGACCTCGGGCATGCGGTCGTGCAAGCCGACGCAGTAGCGCACGCCGGTCGCCGCCAGCATCTTCATCAGGCGCGGGGTCAGCAGCTCGGCATTGCGCAGCTCCAACGCGTAGAGCGGCCGATGCTTCCCGAGCTCCTGCGGCAATGCGGCGAAGAACGCCGCCATCCGCTCTATTAGCGTCGCGGCCTCCTCGACCAGGGCGCGCGGCAGGGGCGACACCTGGAAGACCAGCGGTCCCGCCTTGGCACCGAGGCCTTCCAGGCACGGCACGACGAACTCGCGGGCGGCGATCGCGGCGTCGAGGAAGTGCGGATTCGGCACCTTCCCCCTGCCCTCCTCGTCGCGCATCACGGCATCGCAAACGAGCGCCGGCGCCTTCACCACGAAGCTGAAATGATCCGGCACCTGCCGGGCGTAGCCCTGGTACTGGACGGTGGTGAGCGGCGCGTAGAACGTACGGTCGAGGCTCACCGTGCGGAGCAGCGGTATCTGAGCATAGGCCTCCAGGCCACGCTTGCTGAGCGCGACCTGCGGATGGACGCCCTCGTAGACGAGGCCGCGCCAGCCGGGAAAGAACCACGACGATGTCCCCAGCCTGATATCTGTCGGCAAGGGCGGCGCCCCGAGCAACGGCGAATCCCAGGCCGGCCTGACCTCGCCGGCCGGGGCACGGCCTCTGGGCGGTGGCGCGGATTGTTCGAACAGGCCGGATTGGCGGTTCAAATCTCCTCCACCTGCGCGATGCCCGGCAGGCCGCCGATGGCGTCGCGCAGGCCGGCCGCGATCGAATAGGTCTCGGACAACGTAACTTCGGCTTCGGTGTCGTCCGCCATCGGCACGACCAGGGTGACGCGGCTGCGGCCCCGCTTGCCTTGCAGGGTCTTGTGCAACGGCTCGACCGCCGCCCGATCGGACAGGACGATGCGCAGACCGGCGGCGGCATTGGCTACCGCGTCGTCGAGCTTCTCCACCGTCTGCGCCGTCAGCTTCACCTGTTCGCCGTCGAGCCGGCCGTCGGCTGAGGCCAGGATCGCCTGCCCGGCTTCCAGGAGATTGCGCTTGCTACCCAGAAGCTCGCTGAAGACGGTGAGCTCGAAGGCGCCGGACTGATCCGAGCACTGCACGAAGGCGAAGCGGTTGCCCTTGGCCGAGGTGCGCTCCTGGCGGTCGATGACCGTACCGGCGAGCCTGATGCGGCCCGATACGCCGCGCGCCAGCATGGTTTGCAGATCGGCGGCACGCGTCACGCGCAGGCGCTCCAGGCTGCGCTCGTAAGCGGCCAGCGGATGCGAGGAAAGATAGAAGCCGATGGCGGAGAATTCGTGCTGCAGACGCTCCATCGGCGCCCAATCCGGCACCTTCGGAAGCGGCGGCCGGCGCTGGGCCGTGTTGTCGCCGAACAGGCTGTTCTGGTTGCTGCCACGAGATTCGTGCGTCGCCTGAGAGTGGCGCGACAACGCCTCGACCGCACCGAAGGTCTGGGCGCGGTTCTTGTTCAGCGAATCGAAGGCGCCGGCCTTCACCAGGCTCTCGAGCAGGCGCTTGTTGATGACGCGCTGGTCGAGACGCTCGGCGACGTCGAACAGGTCCTTGAACGGGCCGTTGGCCGCGCGCTCCTCGGCCAGCCGGTTCATGGCATCGCGGCCGACGCCCTTGATCGCCGCCAGCGCGTACCGCACCCCGAGCTTGCCCTCGTCCGTCCGTTCGACGGCGAACTCGGCCATCGACTTGTTGATATCGGGCGGCAGCAGCGGGATCTGCAGGCGCTCGAGCTCGCGGCGGAAGTTGCCGAGCTTGTCGGCGTTGCCCATGTCGAGCGTCATAGACGCGGCGAAGAACTCGACCGGGTGGTTCGCCTTCAGGTAGGCCGTTTGGTAGGCGACCAGGGCGTAGGGCGCGGAATGGCACTTGTTGAAGCCATAGCCTGCGAACTTCGCCACCTTGTCGAAGATCATCGAGGCTCGCGCTTCCTCGACCTCGTTCTTGCGGGCGCCCTCGACGAACAGGGCGCGCTGGGCGTCCATTTCCGACTGGATCTTCTTGCCCATGGCGCGGCGCAGCAGGTCGGCGCCGCCTAGGGAATAGCCCGACAGAACGCGCGCGATCTGCATCACCTGCTCCTGGTAGACCATGATGCCGTAGGTCTCTTCCAGGATCGGTTTCAGCGAGGGGTGCAGGTAGTCGGGCTTTTCCTGGCCGTTCTTGACGCTGATGTAGGTCGGAATGTCGTCCATCGGGCCCGGGCGATAGAGCGCCACCAGCGCGATCAGGTCCTCGAAGCGGTTGGGCTTCAGCTTGGCCAGGATGTCGCGCATGCCGCTGCCTTCCATCTGGAAGACCCCATAGGCATCGCCCTTGGCCAGCATCTTGAAGGTCGGCTCGTCGTCGAGCGGTATCTTGGCGATGTTTATCTTGTCGCGACCGACCAGCTCGCAGGCCTTCTCGATCACGGTCAGCGTCTTGAGGCCGAGGAAGTCGAACTTCACCAGTCCCGCCGTCTCGACCCACTTCATGTTGAACTGGGTTGCCGGCAGCGATTCCTTGTTGTCGGTATCGCGGTAAAGCGGCACCAGCTCGTCGAGCGGACGGTCGCCGATCACCACACCGGCGGCGTGGGTCGAGGCGTTGCGGTAGAGGCCTTCGAGCTGCAGCGCCAGGTCGATCAAGCGCTTGATCTCCTCGTCGGCGGCGTACTGGTCCTTGAGGAGCTGCTCGCTCTCCAACGCCTGAGCCAGGGTCACCGGCTTGGCCGGATTGTTGGGCACCAGCTTGCAAATGCGGTCGACCTGGCCGTAGGGCATGCCGAGCACGCGGCCAACGTCGCGCAGCACCGCCCTCGCCTGCAGCTTGCCGAAGGTGATGATGGCGGCGACCCGGTCATGGCCGTACTCGTCGCGGACGTAGCGGATGACCTGGTCGCGCTTGTCCTGACAGAAGTCGATGTCGAAGTCCGGCATCGACACGCGTTCGGGATTGAGGAAGCGCTCGAAGATCAGGCCCCAGCGCAGCGGATCGAGATCGGTGATCTTGAGTGACCAGGCGACCAGCGAACCCGCGCCCGAGCCGCGGCCCGGCCCGACCGGGATGTCGTGGTCCTTGGCCCACTGGATGAAGTCGGCGACGATCAGGAAGTAGCCCGAGAAGCCCATCTTCTCGATCATGTCGAGCTCGTAGCTCAGGCGATCCTGGTAGGCCTTGAAGTCGATGTCGGGCGACAGGCGGCCGCCCTGCTTCAGCGCCACGAGGCCGGTTTCGGCCATCTCCTGCAGCGCTTCCTTTTCGGTGCGGTCGGCGAGCTTGGTGTAGCGCGGCAGGATGGGCTTGCGCGGCGCCGGCATATAGGCGCAGCGTCGGGCGATCGTCAGGGTGTTGTCGCAGGCCTCGGGCAGGTCGGCGAAGACCTGCCGCATCTCGGCGGCCGACTTGAAATAGTGCTCCGGCGTCAGCCGGCGCCGGTTGGAATCCTCGATGTGGGCGCCCTGCTCGATGCACAACAGCACGTCGTGCGCCTCGTACATCTCGGCCTTGGGGTAGTGCACGTCGTTGGTGGCGACCAGCGGCACGCCGCGCGCGTAGGCGAGATCCAGCAGCGCGGGCTCGATCCGCCGCTCGGCATCCTCGCCGTGGCGCTGCAGCTCGAGATAGAGCCGGCCGTCGAACAGCGACTGCAGTCGCTCCAGTTGATGGGCTGCCGCAGGCGTCTGACCGGCCAGCAACAGGCGACCGAGCGCGCTGCTGGCGTAACCAGCCAAGGCCAGCAGCCCCTCGGTGTTGCCCTCCAGCTCCGCCAGCGGCAAGGCCGACAACGAACCCGCCTTGAATTCAAGATGTGCTCGGCTCACCAGGCGCATCAGGTTGCGATAGCCCGTCTCGTCCTGCACCAGCAGTGTCAGCCAGTCGGCCGGCACGATCTTGCCCGGCGGCGCACTGGGAGTGCCATCCTCGCGGCGAATGCCGAGCTCGCAGCCGATGATCGGCTGGATACCGCCCTTGGCCGCATACTGGGCGAACTCCAGCGCGCCGAAGAGATTGCTGCGGTCGGTGACCCCGACCGCCGGCATCGCGTTGTCCTGGGCGAGCGACACGATCTTGTCGACCTTGTTCGCTCCTTCGGTGAGCGAATAGGCGGACCGGACTTTGAGATGGACGAAATCGGCGATGGCCACGGATCAATATCGCGCCGCAAACTTGTGGAAAGCGAGGCGGAATCTGATGGGCCAAGCCACAATTCGGCACCCCGCGTTTATACAGAGCGGCCGTACGAGCTGAGCTGCAGTATCCTCAAGTCCGCGGTCGACGGGAGGCGTCGATCGTTGGTGACGAAGGTGGAACATCCCGCCGCCAAGGCGGCAGCCAACTGCAACGCATCCGGCGTCGCGACTCCCGCGGAGGCGCGCAATTTCGCGGCCCGGCGCAAATGGTCGCGGCTGAGATCGGCCATCCGTATTCCACGACCGCGACTCAGCACGGTTTCATAGCGTTCCGCCAACGCGATATCGCCGGCTCGATAAGGAACCACGAGCACTTCCAGCAACGTGAGCGCAGAAGTGACGATCTCGATCTTGCCGGCATCGGCCGCTTCGAACATCGGCTCGACCATCGAGATGTATCTCGCGTCCTCTTCGATGAAATAGATGAATATCGCCGTGTCGACACCGACCGGTCCTTGGCCGACATCGTCGATCAGCGCCACGCTTGTCGCTCGTTCTTCACATGAGACGCAGCGTCGACGTCCTTCCACAGCTCCTTGCCAAGGCCTCGCAACTCCAGGATCGAGACCGGCGGAGCCGGCTCCAGGGCCTGTGAAAGCAGCATCGTGACTTCCTGCGCGACCGAGCGGCGCTCGCGCTTGGCGCGTGCCTTCAATTTTCGGTACAGCGCATCGGGAAGGTTCTTTACGTTGAGGGTGGCCATCCCATCCTCCATTCTTCCTCCATTTTGGAGGACGCGGACTCTGGCTGTCAAGGCCTCTCTACCCTACGGTTCAGGACAGGATGCCGTCCTTCAAAGTGACGGTCCGGTCCATGCGCGACGCCAGATCGGGATTGTGCGTCGCCACCAGCGCCGCCATGCCGGTCTCGCGCACCAAGCCGAGAAGCTGGCGGAACACGGCATCCGCCGTCGTCGAATCGAGGTTGCCGGTCGGCTCGTCGGCCAGCAGCACGCGCGGGGCGTTGGCGATGGCGCGGGCGATCGCCACACGTTGCTGCTCGCCGCCCGACAGGCGGCCCGGCCGATGGTCGGCGCGCTCCTTGAGCTGGACCATGCCCAGAAGCTCGGCGGCACGGCGTCGCGCGTCGGCACGGGGCCGGCCATTCAGCATCTGCGGCAGCATCACGTTCTCGATCGCCGAGAACTCGGGCAGCAGGTGGTGGTACTGGTAGACGAAGCCCAGGAATTGCCGGCGCATCACCGTGCGCTCGCGGTCCCCGGCGGTGCCGGCCGACTTGCCGTCGACCATCACGTCGCCTGCGTCAGGCCGCTCGAGCAGCCCGGCGATATGAAGCAAGGTCGACTTGCCGCTGCCCGACTGCCCGACCAGGGCAACGATCTCGCCCGGGTGGAGGTCGAGCGCGATGCCCTTCAGGACCTCCAGTCGGCGGTCGCCCTGCACGAAGGTGCGCTTGACGTCGCGCAACGACAGGGGAAATGCGGGATCACTCATGACGCAGCCCTTCGACCGGTTCGACGCGCGTGCTGCGCCAGGCAGGATAGGCCGCCGCCGCCAGCGACAGCAGGATGGCGATGACGATGATGGACAGGACCTCGGCTGCCTGGACGCGGACCGGCGCCGAAGTGATGAACTCGACCTCGCTCCAGCCGGCGCCCGGCCCGCCGGCATCGGTCAGCGCCACGAGCAGCCGGGCGATGCCCTGCATGTTGGCGCAAACCAGCAGCCCGAGCGCCGTACCGAGCGCCGTACCGACCAGGCCGACCGCCGCTGCCGACAGGAAGAAGGCACGCACGATGGTGCCCGGCGCCGCCCCCATCGTGCGCAGGATGGCGATGCTGCCGCGTTTCACCCGGACCAACATGGTGAAACTCGCCACGACGTTCATGGCCGCAACCACGACGATCAGGGTGAGGATGATGAACATCATGACGCGCTCGACCTGCAGGGCGCCGACGAAGCGGGCGTTGAGGCCGAGCCAGTGCGACACCCGGAGGTCGTCGCGGCCGAGCGCCTTGCGAAGCTCCTCGGCGAACTGCGGCGCGGTCGCCGGATCGGCAATGTCGAGGTCGATCGAGCTCACTGCCTCGTCGCCGTATTCGAGGTCGCTCTGCAACATCGGCAGCGGCACGAAGACCAGGCCGTTGTCGAACTCGTAGCGCCGCGTAACGAAGCTCGCCAGCACCTCGTAGTCGGAGTAGCGCGGCGAGATCGTGCCGTTGTCGTTCACCCGGTGCGTCACCAGGGTGATCTTGTCTCCGATCCCGAGGTTCAGCGCCTGGCGCAGGCGGTCGCCGATGACGACGCCGGGGCGCGTGCCGAAGGCGCCGAGGTCGCCCTGCACGATGTTCCTGGACACCATGTCCCGCCCCTGCAGGTCTTCCGGCCGCACGCCGCGCACCAGGGCACCGCGCGTCTGGTTGTTGGCGGAAGTGACCAGCGCCTGGCGTTCCAGGGTGAGGTTGGCGGCGCGCACGGCTGGAAACGCCTTCAGCTTGGCCAGCAGCTCGGGCGTGGCCTGTACCATGCCGCCGTCGCGGGCGGTGATCACGATATGGCCGTTGAGCCCGATGATGCGGCCGAGAAGCTGCTGGCGGAATCCGCCCATCACCGACAGCACGACGATCAACGTCGCCACGCCGAGCGCCACGCCGATCAGCGAGAAGATGGCGATGAACGAGACGAAGCCCTCGCGCTGCCGGGTCGCGAGATAACGCCAGGCCAGCCAGCGTTCGACCGTGCCTGCGCGGTCACTCACGGTGCAGCCCTTCCACCGGATCGAGGCGCGCCGCCTTCGCCGCCGGATAGAGCGAAGCGAGCAGCGCGAAGATCAACGCCATGACGGCGATGACCACGATCTCGCTCCATTCTATGCGCGAGGGCAGCTCGGCCAGCAGGTACAGCGTCTCGTCGAACAGGACGATGTCGAAGGTACGCTGCAGCCATTGGCGGATGGCCTCGATGTTGCGCGCGAAGGCCAGCCCCAGCACGACGCCGAGCACCGTGCCGACACCGCCGATCGCCATACCGTCGAGCAGAAAGACCCGCATGATGGCGCCGCGCGTCGCCCCCATGGTGCGCAGGATGGCGATATCGGCCGTCTTGGTGCGCACCAGCATCACCAGGCTCGACACGATATTGAAGGCCGCGACCAGCACGATCATGGTGAGGACGATGAACATGACGTTGGTCTGGCCCTGGATCGCGGCGAAGAAGCCGATATTGGCCTGCCACCAGTCGAAAACCCAGGCTTGCGTGCCCACGACCTGCGACAGCTGTCGCCGGGCGGCGGCGACCGACGCATCGTCGGCGACGAAGACTTCTATGCCCGTGACCATGTCGCCGAAATTCAGCAGGCGCTGGACATCAGGCAACGGCGCATAGACGAAGTTGGCGTCGTAGTCGTACATGCCGGCGCAGAAGATCGCCGCCACCCGCGCCTGCACCGCGCGCGGCACGACGCCGAGCGGGGTTGCCACCTCGACCGGCGACACGAGCTGCAGGCCGTCGCCGACCTTGAGCTTCAGCAGATCGGCCAAGCGGCGACCGATCACCACCGAGAAGTCGTTGCCGAAGTCCTTCAGCGATCCCCAGTCGATCGGCTTGTCGTCGTCGGCGCGGCACAGGCCGCGATAGCGGTCGCGCAGCTCCGACGGCCCCTCGATCGCGGCGGAGAGCGGCGTGCGCGCCTTGAAGTCCTGCGGCCGCACGCCGCGCAGGACCACGCCCCTCACCTTGTCACCGGACACCGCCATGACCTGGCCTTCCGCGGTCGGCGTGGCGCTCAGCACGCCCGGCACTCTCGTCATGGCGGCCAGCAGCTCGGGCGTGGCGTCGATGCCGCCGCGGCTGCCCTGCACCCCGAGTTGGCCCGAGATGCTCGACATCTGGCGCAGCATCTCGAAGCGGAAGCCGTTCATGACGGACATGACGACGATCAGCGTGCCGACACCCAGCATGATGCCGACCAGCGAGAAGGCGGCGATCACCGAGATGAAGCCCTCCTCGCGGCGAGCGCGCAGGTAGCGGAAGGCGACGAGGCGCTCGACGGCAGCGAAGGCCATGAGAGCCTCAGCCGAAGCGCTGGACGACCTGGTCGAACGGCACTTCCTCGCGCGTGCCGGTCTTGCGGTCCTTGACCTCGGCCTTGCCCGCGGACACGCCCTTGGGCCCGACGATGACCTGCCTGGGAATACCGATCAGATCCATGTCGGCGAACTTGGCGCCCGGCCGGAGGTCGCGATCATCGTGCAACGCTTCGATACCCTTGGCGGCGAGCCCGTCGTAAAGTTTCTGGCAGGCGCCGGAAACGGCGCCGTCGTCGGGCTTGAGGTTGACGATCGCCACCTTGAACGGCGCCACCGACTCCGGCCAGACGATGCCCGCCTCGTCGTGGCTCGCCTCGATGATGCCGCCGACCAGCCGCGACACGCCGATGCCGTAGGAGCCCATCTCGACGGTGATCTGCTCGCCGCCCGGGCCGGCCACCACGGCCTTCATGGGCGCCGAATACGTGGTGCCAAAATAGAAGATGTGGCCGACCTCGATACCGCGCGCGGCCAGGCGTTCGCCCTCGGGGATCTTCTCGAAGGCCGACTTGTCGTGCATCTCGTCGGTCGCGGCGTAGAGCGACGTCCACTCGTTCACGATCGGCTGCAGGTCGGACTCGTAGTCGATCTCGCGACTGAGGATGTCCTTGTCGACCAGGCCCTTGTGGCAGAACACGGCGCTCTCGCCGGTGTCGGCCAGCACGATGAACTCGTGGCTGAGGTCGCCGCCGATCGGCCCGGTGTCGGCGCGCATCGGGATCGCCTTCAGGCCCATGCGCGCGAAGGTCCGCAGGTAGGTCACGAACATCTTGTTGTAGGAGTGGATGGCGCCCTTCCTGTCGAGATCGAAGGAGTAGTTGTCCTTCATCAGGAACTCACGGCCGCGCATGACGCCGAAGCGCGGCCGCACCTCGTCGCGGAACTTCCACTGGATGTGATAGAGATTCTTCGGCAAGTCGCGGTAGCTCTTCACGCCGTCGCGGAAGAGCGCGGTGATCATCTCCTCGTTGGTCGGCCCGTAGAGCATCTCGCGGTCGTGGCGGTCCTTGATGCGAAGCATCTCGGCGCCGTAGGCGCCGTAGCGGCCGCTCTCGCGCCACAGGTCGGCCGACTGGATGGTCGGCATCAGCACCTCCTGGGCGCCCGAGCGGTCCTGCTCCTCGCGCACGATGCGCTCGATGTTCTTGAGCACGCGGAAGCCCAGGGGCAGCCAGGCATAGATGCCGGCCGAGGTCTGCCGGATCATGCCGGCGCGCAGCATGAGCCGATGCGAGACGATCTGCGCCTCTGCCGGATTTTCCTTCATGGTCGGCAGAAAGTACTGACTCATCCGCATTCTGTTTCGATCCTTGCTGGGCTGCCGGTATGGCCGCGGACTGTAGGAAACGAAGGGTGTAAAGGCAAACCGGGTTCCCCTCCCCCG
>JAEWIV010000004.1 GCA_023386865.1 Pseudomonadota bacterium | reverse complement strand
GACTGCTCCCGCGCAGGACAGCGGCCGGGGCGCGGCGCCGGCCGAGGTGCCCGGCCTGCGCACGGCGGCATGAGGAGGCGCTGTCCATGGGCTTGAAACATGTCGAGATCCGGCAAGTCGGGGCGGTGCTCGACGTTCCGGAAGGCCGCACCATGCTGGAAGCAGCCCTGAAAGCGGGGATCCCCTACCCCCACGGCTGCCGCTCGGGGCGCTGCGGGTCGTGCAAGTCGCGCCTCGTCCACGGCGAGGTCGACCTTCTCGACCACGCGCGTTTCGCGCTGTCCGACGCGGAGAAGGCGCAAGGCCTCATCCTCGCCTGCCGGGCGCTTCCAAGGAGCGACGCCGCCGTCTCCTGGCTGGGGGGTGGCGAGGAGGTCGCCGATCACCCGCTCCGCCGGCTCCAGTGCCGTGTCGTCGCGCTCGCGGCTGCCACGCACGACATCAAGCGCGTGCGGCTCGCTGTCGACGATGCGACGCCTCTTGCCTTTGCAGCCGGACAGTACGCGCGCGTGACATTCCCGGGCGCACCGCCCCGGGACTACTCGATGGCGAACACGCCGGGCGACGTCGACCTCGAGTTCCACATCCGGCGGATTCCCGGTGGCGCGGCGACCACGCCTATCCACGAGCGACTGGCCCTCGGCGACACGGTCACTGTGGAAGGACCGTTCGGATCCTCCTATCTCCGCGAGAAGCACGCCGGACCGATCCTGTGCGTCGCCGGAGGCTCGGGACTGGCGCCGATCAAGGCGATCGTCGAGACGGCGATCGCCCATGGGATGAGACAGCCCCTCCACGTCTATTTCGGCGCACGGACCGAGCGGGACCTCTATCTCGTCGATCATTTCGAGGCCCTGCAGGCGCGCAACGCCAACTTGGCCTTCACGCCGGTCCTGTCCGAGGCACGGCAGCCCGGCAAACGGCGTACGGGTTTCGTGAGCGACGCGGTCGGCCAGGATATGCGAGATTTCGACGGCTGGAAGGCCTACGTCGCGGGCCCGCTGGCGATGGTGGATGCCGCGATGGCCGTTGCCAGGGCACGCGCCCTGCGGCCGGAGGACCTTCATGCGGACGTCTTCTTCACGCCCGAGGTGACGCCAGCCGCGCAGCCGGACGCCGATCGACAGTCGAACCAGGAGCGAGGACAGCGATGAACATCGGTCAGGTGGCGAAGGAGTCGGGAGTCTCGGCCAAGATGATCCGCTACTACGAGCAGACCGGCCTCATCCCGAAGGCAGTCCGCTCCGATGCCGGCTATCGGCACTACGGCAGTTCGGACGTCCATACGTTGCGCTTCATTCGCCGGGCGCGCGATCTCGGCTTTTCCGTCGAGCGAATCGCCGACTTGCTCGCGCTGTGGCGGGACCGCGGGCGCGCAAGCGCCGACGTGAAATCCGTGGCGCTCGCCCATGTCGCCGGCCTGAAGGCCAAGGCTGCGGAACTTCAGGCGATGGCGCGTACGCTCGAGCATCTTGCGGCGCACTGCCATGGCGACGATCGGCCGGAATGCCCGATCATCGAGGACCTGGCTGATTCGACCCCGTCATCGTCCAGACGCACGACGCGGCCGCGGTTCGGCGAGGCCGGCAGGCTTTCCCGCGTTCGCCGGCGAGCCGCGCGGGAGCCCGGCATTTGAATCTACGGCTGGGCAGTCTACGAACGCCCTCTACTCAGCCAGGGGGCAAGGGCAGTGCGAGCGGCCCGCCGCATCACTGACTGCGAATAAACGACTGTGTCGGTTCACACCGAAAGACGCTGCGATAACTCAGACCGCCTTCAAGGCCCGACACGACCTCCCGATATGCCTTTCCCTTGCAAGTCTGCTTCATGTATCGCTCGGCGACCTCCTGGGCTCGGGCCGTCTCCAGTTCAGGGTCCGGGTTGACCACCAATGTCGCACGCGTGATCAGAATTCGGTACTCGTCCGCCGTTTCTGTCGGCGTCACGCGCACTTCGAAGCGCCGGCCTTCCACCGTCACGATCTCCACTTGCGAGCCTTCGAGCGAGCCTTTGTGATAGCAGCCGGCAGCGAAAAGAGCCAAGAAGCCGACCAGAACCAACGTACCCTTCGTCTTCAATTCGCCCCTCCTCTCGACAACAGCGCTGCCCATCGCGGCCGCGCTGGCGCGCGCACGAGCCCGTCCGAAGCCCTCCACAGGGCTCCGTCCAGAGCTCGTGTGGCGTCACCTTACCCTTGGGCGATCAGCGACGAGTGCGCTTGCGCCGCCGCTTCGCGCCGGATGTCGGGATCTTCGGCGGCCGAGCGAGCTTGGTCTTCTTCGGATAGATGGCGGCGGCGAAGTCCGCATCCTGCTTGTCGATGTCCAAGCCGCCCAGGATCGGCTTGCCGTCCTTGGTGAGCGTGCCGGGGATCTGATAGCACATGATCGACTTTTGATCGGCGTGCGTGGTGCCCCAAAGCGAGCCCTTGCTGATCGGTGTCAGGACCTGAGCGATCACCTCGGCGCGTGACCAACCCTGAGTCGCCATGAAGTACTTGATGGCCTTCTCCCGGTCGATCCGCGCGACCAGCTCGTCGCGCATGTGCTCGTGGGGGAAGCCCAGCGTGTGGCCAGTCTCGTGGCGGACGACCCGAATGAACTCGCGCTCGGGCGTCTTCATCGTGAATCCCTCGAGATTCATCGTTGGCTGGCCCTTGTCGATGTGTTGAATGTCGGTCCCGACGTAGGACCAGTAGCCGCCGTCGTCGCCGCCGGCCCGCGCGATGCGCACATCCGGATCCACGCGGCTTTCCGTGAACAGCACGTTGGCGAACTTCCCCCATGAATTCATATGCAGGAGGATGTGCGCCCGGAGGTCGGCCGGCGGGGTATCGAGGAACCCGACCGTGAGCTTGACGCCGCCGGCGCCCCAGTACTTCTTGGTGAGCACCGCGATACGCATCGGATTGGCGGTAAATCCACGCATCGCACGCACCAGCCGCTCCGCTGGCGCCCGGTTGGCGGGATTAATGACGGCGGCGTGCTGAGCCGCCGCCTGCCATTTCGAGCGCGGCAGCGATTTCGGTGTGCATGTGAGCCGTTCGATTGCCATTGCGGCCTCCTCGCTTGTGAAAAGAGTAACGGCCTTGGGCCGTCTATCCACCGAGCCTCATGCCGGCACTGCCCTTGCACCAGTCGCTGCACGAGCCGCCCATGCGCACGGCCGCGAACGGTGGTCGTATCGACCCGGGTACGGAGCTCGGCAAATCGATTGCGCGTTCACAAAGCGCAATGCGTTCCGCTGCCAGAGCAGACACGCAACACGGTCGGAACGAGTTGTCTCGTGAGTTGCCCCCGCACCTCCCCTTCAACCCCCATATTGCCACGAAATCGCTTTCGTTGAAACAAGGCCAAGCCCGGCATGGCAAGGCAGATCCGCTGGCCGATCCTCTTGCTGTGGGCGCCATGCCGGTAGCCGGTGGTCCGGGCACCGGCTAAGATTTCGACCAGCCATGGTCGTCGAAACGCGCTACGCCACCAGCGGCGACATATTCGTCGCCTACCAGATTTCGGGGCGGGATGCTCCAGACCTGCTGATGACACCCGGCTTCGTGTCTCACCTCGAGCAGATGTGGGAGAACCCCAGCGCCGCGCGCTTCTTTCACAATCTTGGCACCTTCTCGCGCCTGATCCGCTTCGACAAGCGCGGGACGGGCCTGTCGGACCGGGGAGTCGGCCTCCCCCATCTCGACGCCCGGATAGACGACATGCGCGCCGTGCTCAAAGCCGCGAACTCCGAGCGTGCATTCCTTTTCGGCATGTCCGAAGGCGGACCGATGTCGATCCTGTTTGCCGCCACATATCCCCACCTCGTCGCTGGCCTGATCCTGTTCGGAACCTATGCTCGTACGGTTGGCTCTTCGACCGCGTTCGACGACCTGGCCGCGACGGAGCACGAGATCCGGACCAATTGGGGCACCGGCAAGAGCCTGCCAAAGTTCGCTCCGTCGGTGGCCGGCAATCCTGCTGCCGTCGAATCGTTCGGCAAGTTCGAACGTCTGAGCGCGAGCCCTTCCGACGTGATCAATCTGATGCGCATGAACCGCCAGATCGATGTGGGACCGATCCTGCCGACTATTCGCGTACCTGTCCTCGTAATGCACCGCCGCGACGACGTGCGGGTCCGCTCGCTGGCGGGTCGAGAGCTGGCGGCCGGGATTCCCGGTGCACGTTACGTCGAGCTGCCCGGCAACGATCACATCCCCTTTGCGGACGACCAGGACCGCATCATCGAAGAGATCCGCCAGTTCATGGGCGCCTCCGCGAGCGAGGTCGAAGTCGACCGCGTGCTTTCGACCGTGCTGTTCACCGACATCGTCGATTCGACGAAGCAAGCGGAGATGGCGGGCGACCGGAAGTGGCGGTCGATCCTGGAAGCTCATCACACGGCGGTTCGCTCGCAGCTGCAGCGCCATCGCGGCCGCGAGGTCAAGACGACAGGGGACGGCTTCCTCGCTCTCTTCGATGGCCCGGCGCGGGCCGTCCACTGTGCGCGGGAGATCGTCAAGGCGGTGCGGCCGCTCAATCTCGAGGTGCGTGCCGGCGTGCATACGGGCGAAGTCGAGATGATGGGCGGCGACGTGGGCGGCATCGCGGTTCACATTGCCGCGCGGGTGGCAGCCCGCGCCCATGCCGGCGAAGTGCTGGCCTCGAGCACCGTCAAGGACCTGGTGGCGGGCGCAGGCCTGAAATTCATCGAACAGGGTCCGGCCGACCTGAAGGGATTGAGCGAGCCGATGCGCCTCTTCAGCGCCGTGGCCTGAGGCGGGCTCAAAGGCGTGTAACGCCATTGACATCGAGGCGCAGGATCAAGCCCGAGCGGACCGGTCACCAGTTCGCCACGGCCGGCACGGCACGAGTGTGAGATTTTTCACGTCGGTCCTCGGGGGTGGACGTCAAACTGCGTGCGCCGGTACGGGCATAGCCGCCCCGCGGCCATGCTTGTGCGTGCATTCGGCAGAACTGGCGGCGCGGTCGCCGTGCTGGGCGGCTATGGCTTCGACGTGCTCAACGGAGAAGACGGCAGCGATATCGAGATCCAGTCCCTGACCGCGATGGCATCTCGCGCGGCGGAGATGAAGGGTCGGCACTGACACAAGCCAGAAAAGGGCAGTCGAAAACGGGGGGAAGCCATGGACGTCGAACTGCAGATCAACAACAGCGCCAGTCCGAACGCTCGCTTTCTCACCTGGGCACCCTCACCCTGCCGCATACGGATGACCAATTCCTCGGGCGCGACCGGGTCGACCGTCAATATCCGGATCACGGGCGCATCGGCTGCCAACGGCGGCGCCGTCGTCTTTCGCAGCGGCGCCACGGGCGCCTTCGCCAATTCCATCACCATCCCGGTGCCGGTGAACGGCACCTCCGTGCCGTTCCTCGCCGCCGGCCGCTTCGGGCGCCCGAGCGCGAGCAACGGCGACATCACGATCGAAGCCCGCGCCGGCAACGCACTGGTGGGCTCGGTCCCGGCCATGGTGAGGATCCGCAAGAATGCCAACACGCTGACGCCGGCCGAACGCGACCGTTTCGTCACGGCGTTCGCCCAGCTCAACAACCAGGGGCTCGGCCGATTTGCCGACTTCCGCGACATGCACACCAACGTAAGCTCGCCGCAAGCCCACGGCGCCGCCGGCTTCCTACCGTGGCATCGCGCCTATCTACTCGACCTCGAGCGCGAGCTTCAGGCGATCGATCCCAGCGTCGCCCTGCCCTATTGGCGGTTCGACCGGGCCGCGCCCAACGTCTTCCAGCTCGACTTCCTCGGTGTGTCCGATTCGCTGGGCACGGTCCGCTTCAGCAACAGCAACCCGCTGCAGTTCTGGCGGACCGACGGGGTGCAGGGCATCAATCGCCGGCCGTTCTTCAACACCGGATCGGCGCCCCCGGGCCTGCTGTCCGAAACGCAGACACTGGCGCTCGGCACCCAGTATCGCGCCTTCCGGACCATGGAGGGCAACCCGCACGGCCTGGCCCATACCAGCTTTGGCGGTTCGATCTCCAGCATCGGCAGCGCCGCCCGCGATCCGCTGTTCTTCCTGCTCCATTGCAACGTCGATCGTCTGTGGGCCAAGTGGCAGCGACAGAACGGCCGATTCAATGCCGCGCAGGCTGCGTCCTACGACCCGGCTGCGCAACCGATCGGCCACAACC
>JAEWIV010000505.1 GCA_023386865.1 Pseudomonadota bacterium | reverse complement strand
TGATCGGCCTGTTCGTCTACGAGATCATGGTGGCGCCGATGGGCCACTTCTCAGGCTGGGCCGGCGCCGTCGCTTTGGCGGTGATCGTGATCCCCGTCGTGGTCCGCACCACCGAGGACATGCTGACACTGGTTCCCGACACGCTGCGCGAGGCCGCGGCCTCGATCGGCCTGCCGCGGGCGTTGATGATCACCCGCATCGCCTATCGCGCGGCGCGCGCCGGCATCGTCACCGGCATCCTGCTGGCGATCGCGCGCATCAGCGGCGAGACCGCGCCGCTCCTGTTCACGGCGCTCAACAACCAGTTCTTCAGCGTCAACATGAACCAGCCCATGCCCAGCCTCCCGGTCGTCATCTTCCAGTTCGCCCTGTCGCCCTACGAGGAGTGGCAGAAGCTGGCCTGGACCGGCGCGCTCCTGATCACCGTCGCCGTGCTGGCGCTCTCGATCATCGCCCGGTCCCTTACCGCAACGAGGAAGTCGTCATGAGCATTTCCGCTGTGCCTGTGGCGGCCCACGCACGTGTCGACACCGCGGGGTTGGCCGAGAAGGTCTCGATCAGGAACCTCGAGTTCTTCTACGGCGACAGCCGCGCGCTGAAGGGCATCACGCTGTCGCTCTACGCTCACAAGACCACGGCCTTCATCGGCCCGTCGGGCTGCGGCAAGTCCACGCTGCTGCGCGTGCTCAACCGCATGTACGACCTCTATCCCGGCCAGCGCGCCACCGGCGAGGTGATGTTCGACGGCGACAACCTGCTGCGCGCCGACCAGGACATCAATCTCCTGCGCGCCCGCATCGGCATGGTGTTCCAGAAGCCGACGCCGTTCCCCATGTCGATCTACGAGAACATCGCCTTCGGCATCCGGCTCTACGAGAGCCTGCCGCGCGCCGAGCTCGATGCCCGCGTCGAATCGGCCCTGCGCCGCGCCGCGCTGTGGGACGAGGTCAAGGACAAGCTTTCGGCCAACGGCCAGAGCCTGTCGGGCGGTCAGCAGCAGCGCCTGTGCATCGCCCGCACCGTGGCGGTGAAGCCGGAAGTGATCCTGTTCGACGAGCCCTGCTCGGCGCTCGATCCGATCTCGACCGCCAAGATCGAGGAGCTGATCGACGAGCTGAAGCAGGACTACACGATCGTCATCGTGACCCACAACATGCAGCAGGCCGCGCGCGTCTCGGACTTCACGGCTTTCATGTATCTCGGGGAGCTGATCGAGTTCGGCGCCACCGAGACGCTGTTCACCACCCCCAAGGACAGCCGCACCCAGGCCTACATCACCGGCCGCTTCGGCTGACAACGGAGAAGAAGATGGCGGAACATACCCTGAAGCGCTTCGACGAGGAGCTCGAGCGGCTGAGCTCGACCATCAGCGAGATGGGCGGCTTGGCCGAGACCGCGCTCGCGCAATGCCTGATGGCGCTGCGCCAGGGCGATTCGGAGATCGCCGAGCAGGTGATCGCCGCCGACGCCCGTGTCGATGCCCTCGACAATGCGGTGCAGGAGCAGACGGTCAAGCTTCTCGCCCTGCGCCAGCCGATGGCGGTCGATCTCCGGGTGATCCTGTCGTCGATCAAGATCGCGGCCGCCCTCGAGCGCATCGCCGACTACGCCAAGAACACCGCCAAGCGTACCATCGTGCTGAACAGCGTGACCGCGCCGCCGGCCGCCGTCACCGGCATCGACCGGCTCGGCCGCCTGGTGCGCACGGCGCTCAAGGACGTGCTCGACGCCTTCGCCTCGGGCGACGTCGCCAAGGCGCACGACGTCTGGCAGCGCGACGAGGAGATCGACCAGGTCTATACCGGGCTGTTCCGCGAGCTCCTCACCTACATGATGGAGGACCCGCGCACGATCACCTCGTGCACGCATCTGCTGTTCATGGCGAAGAACATCGAGCGTGCCGGCGACCATGTCACCAACATCGCCGAGCTGGTGAGCTTCCGCACCACCTGGCATGGCTTCGACGAGGCGCGGCCAAAGGGCAGCGCCTCGCTCTACGCCGCAGGCAATGCGTCATGAGCATGGCGGCGCAGGCTACCTCGCGGCGCGACGCGCCGACCGCATCGACCAGGCCGCGCGTGCTGATCGTCGAGGACGAGACGGCGCTGGTCGAGCTCCTGAAGTACAATCTCGAGCAGTCGGGGTTCCGCGTATCGGTCGCCTATGACGGCGAGGAGGCGCTGGCCTCGGTGCAGGAGGACGTGCCCGATCTCGTGCTGCTCGACTGGATGCTGCCGCTCATGTCGGGCATCGAGGTGTGCCGGCAACTGCGCCGCCAGACCGCGACGGCCAACCTGCCGATCATCATGCTGACGGCGCGCGGCGAGGAGGGCGATCGCGTGCGCGGCCTCGATGCCGGTGCCGACGACTACGTGCCCAAGCCGTTTTCGCCGACCGAGCTGGTGGCGCGCATTCGCGCCGTGTTGCGCCGCATCCGCCCGGCGCTGGCCGACGAAGCCTTGAGCTACGCCGACATCGTCATGGACCTCGTCGCCCATCGCGTCACCCGGGCCGGCAAGCCGGTGCATCTCGGCCCGACCGAGTTCCGCCTGCTGCGCCATTTCATGGAGCACCCGGGGCGCGTCTTCTCGCGCGAGCAGCTGCTGGATGCGGTGTGGGGCAAGGACGTCTATGTCGAGGCGCGCACCGTCGACGTGCACATCCGCCGCCTGCGCATCGCGCTCAACGGCGAGCAGCAGGCCGACCTGATCCGCACCGTGCGCGCCGCGGGCTACGCGCTCGACGCCACGCCGGGCTGAAGCTCGGGGTGACCGCTGCCGTTATCCACACCGCCAGTAACGGTTCTGTAGCGTCGGGGGACTACACCGGCCTTGCCCGTTCCCGGCCGGCACCCCACGGCCCCGCTCGGAACGGGCCGGTTCCCCCGGCGCGGTTGACACTCCGACGCCGCTCTCACTGCCCCTCCTTCTTTGCGGAAGGAGGGGTCTTCTTTTGCGCCGTGTGCCACAGCCACAACAGCAGCAGCAGGCCCGGGATGGCGAGGAACGTGGTGGCGATCCAGAACTCGATCCAGCCCGTCTGGGCGGCGAGCCAGCCGCCGCCGGCCGACAGGGTCGTGCGGCCGAACGCCATCAGCGAGGTGAGCAGCGCGTACTGCGTGCCCGCCATGCCGGCGGTGCAGAGACTCGACAGGTAACCGATGAACGCGACGCCGCCCAATGCGCCGGTGAAGTTGTCGGCGGTGATGGCGAGAGTCAGCACGACGATGTCGTGGCCGGCGAAGGCGACCCAGGAGAACAGGAGGTTGGTCACCGCCTGCAGGATGCCGGCGATCAGCAAAGCCTTGAACAGGCCGTAGCGCGCCACGACGATGCCGCCGGCCAGGCCGCCCAAAATGGTCGCGGCGACGCCGAAGCTCTTGGTGACGCCGAAGATCTCGGGACCGGAGAAGCCCATCTGATTGAAGAACGGCCGCGCCATGGTGCCGCCCAGCGCGTCGCCGTATTTGTAGAGCAGCGCGAACAGCAGGATGACGAACCAGCCGCGATAGGCGAGGAATTCGGCGAACGGACGGATCACCGCCTGGTTGATCCAGGCCTCGGTCGACTGGATCGGCGGCCGCTCTACCGCGGGCTCGTTGGCATAGAGCACCGTCACCATGCCGACCACGATCAGCAGCGCGATCAGGCTTATGACGATCGGCCACGGCAGCAGGCTCGGCAGCAGCAGCGACATGGCGTCGACGATCCAGAGCGCGATGCGATAGCCGAGCTGCGTGGTCGCCGAGCCCGCGCCCTGTTCCTCGTCGCGCAGGATTTCGATGCGATAGGCGTCGACCGCGATGTCCTGGGTCGCCGAGAAGAAGGCGACGAGCACCGCGGCGGCGGCGGTGAACCACGGCGTGTTCGCCGGATCGCTCCATGCCAGCAGCACGACCGAGGCCAGGATGCCGACCTGGGCCAGGAGCATCCAGCCGCGCCGCCGCCCCAGCCAGCGGTCGAGCAGCGGCAACGGCAGCTGGTCGACCAGCGGTGCCCAGACGAACTTGAAGGCGTAGGGCGTGCCGACCAGGGCGAACAGGCCGATGATCGTGAGGTCGACGTGGCTGCGGTCCATCCAATAGGTCAGCGTCGCGCCGGTCAGCAGGAACGGCATGCCGCTGGCGAAGCCCATCAGCAGGATGACGAGCTGCCGGCGGTCGCGATAGACCTCGGCCGCCTTGAGCCAGCGGCTCCAGGTCGACGGGGCGCTCTCGCCGACGCTCAAATCAGCCCACGCAGCGCCTGCTCGGGCCGCGCGCCGACATGGCTGATGACCTCGGCGGCGGCGATGCCGCCCAGTCGCGCGCATTCGGCGAGCGGCTTGCCGTGCGTGTAGCCGAACAGGAAACCCGAGGCATAGAGGTCGCCGGCCCCCGTCGTGTCGACGACCCTGGCCACGCGGGCGGCGGGAACGGCGTAGGTCTCGCCGCCCTTGATGACGATCGAGCCTTTCTCGCTGCGGGTGAGGGCTGCGATCTTGGCCTCCTTGCGCGTCGCCTCCATTGCTTCCTCAAAGGTCTCGACCTCGTAGAGCGATTTGATCTCGGCTTCGTTGCCGAACAGGATGTCGACCTTGTTGCGCACGAGATCGCGGAACTCCTCGCGATAGCGCTGCACGCAGAAGGAATCCGACAGCGTGATCGAGACCTGGCGGCCGGCGGCGTGGGCGGCGTCGAACGCCTTCAGCACCGCCTTCTTGGCTTCGGGCGCATCCCACAGATAGCCTTCGACGTAGGTCACCTGCGCCGCTTCCACGACCTTGGTGTCGATGTCATTGGGGCCGAGGCCGGTGCAGGCGCCGAGATAGGTGTTCATGGTGCGTTGCGCGTCGGGCGTCACCAGGATCAGGCAGCGCGCGGTCGCCGGACCGGCGGTGGCGCTCGCGGTGTCGAACGACACGCCGAGCGAGCGCAGGTCGTGGCCGAACACCTGGCCGAGCTGGTCGTCGCGCACCTTGCCGACATAGGCGCCCTTGCCGCCGAACGAGGCGACACCCGCCATGGTGTTGCCGCACGAGCCGCCCGATACCTCGATGCCGGGTCCCATGGCGGCATAGAGCGTCTCGGCGCGCTCGGCGTCGATCAGCATCATGCTGCCCTTGACCAGGCCGTGCGTGCTCAGGAAGGCGTCGTCGGCGCGCGAGAGGACGTCGACGATGGCGTTGCCGATTCCCAGCACGTCGAAGGCGGCGGATGTCATGAAGTCTCCTACAAGGTCACCAGGTGCATGCCGGGCTTGGTCTCCTCGAGCAAGGTCACGATGCCGGCGACCGTGAAGGGAACGTCGTTGCGCAGCCCGGCGCGGTCGATGCCGAGCGAGCGCAGGCCCATTTCGCATACGATGAAGCGCGCGCCAAGCTCGACGCAGGCCTGGAGCAGCGTCTCGAAGTCGCCGACGCCCGCCTTGCGGTTGATGGCGTCGCGGTGCCAGTCGGCGAGCGCAGGCGGCGGGCCTTCGAGGGCGCGGATGCCGGCCATGGTGAAGAACAGCACGGCGGGCCTGTTGACCGCGAGCGCGGCCGCGGCCAGCGCCAGGGCGTAGTGGGCGCTCTCATAGTCGCCCGCGCGCACGATCACCGAAATCCCGCCTTCGTGACTCTTCATTTCGTCCCGCACGTCGGGCAGTCGGGCCGCTTGGCGATCGCCATCTCGTAGAAGGAGCCGGCGAGCGCGTCGTACATCAGGAGGCGGCCGCTGAGCGACCGGCCGATGCCGAGGATCTCCTTGACCACTTCGGTCGCCTGCAAGGCGCCCAGGGTTCCGGCCAGCGCGCCGAGGACGCCGGCCTGGGCGCAGCTCGGCACGGCGTCTTCCGACGGCGCCTCGGGGAACAGGCAGCGCAGGCAGGGATGGCCCGCGCCCTGCCAGGCCTTGTAGGTCGAGATCTGGCCGTCGAAGCGCAGGATGGCGGCGGCAACGAGTATCTTCTTCAGGCGATAGCAGGCATCGTTCAGCAGGTAGCGCGTGGCGAAGTTGTCGCTGCCGTCGGCCACGATGTCGTAGCCGGCGATGATGCGCTCGGCATTCGCCGCGGTAAGCCGCTCCCCATGCGGCTCGACGCGGACTTCGGGATTGATGTCCAGAAGCGCGCGGCGGGCACTCTCGACCTTGGCGACGCCGATGTCCGCGGTGCGATGGATGACCTGGCGCTGCAGGTTGGAGAGATCGACGGCGTCGTGGTCGATCACGCCCAGCGCGCCGACGCCGGCGGCGGCAAGATATTGCAGCAGGGGCGCGCCGAGCCCGCCGGCGCCGACCACCAGGACCCGCGCGGCGATCAGCCGCGACTGGCCCACGCCGCCGATCTCCGCCAGCACGATATGGCGCGCATAGCGGCGAATCTGCGGCTCGGTGAGCTCGGGCAGCATCGACATGGTCCGCTTATAGCATGTCCTATATAGAGCCATCGCGCATGACCACGACCGGCACCACGGCCCGCCCGACCCTGACCCCGCTGCTGCTGGCCGTGTTGGCGCTCCTGTCGTCCTTCACGCCGCTCAGCATCGACATGTACCTGCCGGCCCTGCCGGTGATCGCGGTCGACCTGCGCGGCACGGCCGGCGACATCCAGCTCACGCTGTCGGCCTTCATGATCGCCTTCGGCGCCGGCCAGATCTTCTACGGTCCGGCGGGCGACCGCTTCGGCCGTCGGCCGGTCATCCTGAGCGGCCTCGTCATCTACGTGCTGGCGAGCATCGGTTGTGCCTTCGCCGCCGAAGCGGGCCAGCTCGTGCTGCTGCGCTTCCTGCAGGGGCTGGCGGCGTGCGGTGGCGTGGTGCTGGCGCGAACCATGGTGCGCGACCTCGCCGAGAAGGACCAGGCGGCGCGCGCCATGTCGTTGATGATGGCCTGCACCTCGATCGCGCCGATGCTGGCGCCGCTGATCGGTGGGCAAGTGCTGTGGTTCCTGGGCTGGCGGGCGATCTTCTGGGTGCTGGCGATGGTGGGGGTCTTCGCCCTGGTCGCGGCGTGGTTTCGCCTGCCCGAGACGTTGCGGCCCGAGTACCGCCAGCCGCTGGTGCTGTCGTCGATCATCAAGCGCTTCGGTGAGCTGGTACGGCATCGCGCCTTCATGGGCTACGCGTTCACCAGCACGTTCCAGTTCTCGGCCCTGATGTCGTTCCTCAGCGGCTCGCCGTTCGTGTTCATCGAGAAGTACGGCATCGCGCCGCGCGCCTTCGGCCTGATCTTCGGCGGCATGATCGTGTTCATGACCTTGGGCAGTCTGCTGAACGCCAGGTTTGCGCCGGTGTTCGGCGCCGGCCGCATCCTGCGCTACGCCGTGATCGTGCCGGCCGTCACCGGGTTAACGGCGCTGGTGCTGGGCCTGATCGAAGCGCGCTACGGCACGATCGGCCTGTGGCCGTTCCTGCTCTGCTTCGCACCGCAGATCGCCACCATCAGCCTGATCGGTCCCAACTCGATGGCGATGGCGCTGCAGCGCTATCCGCACATGGCCGGGACGGCATCGTCGCTGATGGGCGTCATGCAGTTCGGCATCGGCGCGATCTTCGGTGCCGTCGTCGGCCAGAGCCTCGACGGCACGATCGCGCCCATGACGACGGCGATGGGCATCGCCGGACTGCTCTGCCTGGTATCGCACCGCCTGCTGGTACGGCGCGGCTAGCTCAATTTCATTTCCTCCCCCGTCATGCGGGGGAGGAGAAGAAACATGACCTTTAGCGCCGGAGATCGAGCACGAGCAGGGTGCCGGCATCGTTGCCGACCGCGAGCCTGTAACCGTCGGGCGCCCAGGCCAGGCAGGTGATGGCCGAGCCGTCGGCCATCTTCAGCACCACCGAGCGTCTGGTCTTGATGTCGCCGAGCTGCAGCTCGCCCGAATCGTAGCCCCCGGCCACGAACTCGGCGGCGGGATGCGCGGCCACGACGGAGAGCAAGCCCGCGCCCTCCTCGCCGAACTGCAGCGGCGGCTTGCCTTCCGGGCCCTTGCCGGAGAACGGCCAAGCCGTGAACACCGGCTGCGCCGAGGTGTAGAGGAAGCGCGCATCGGCGGTCCATGACAGGGACTTCACCTTGGCGGGATAACCCTGCATGCGCATGTCGGTGGCCTGGGCCATGCGCCAGACATGGATGTCGTTCTCCTGCGTGCCGGTGGCGATGAACTTGCCGTCGGTGCTCCATTTCAGCGCGACGTGGCTGCCGCGCCAGGCGAATTTCCGCGGCGCAAGCGCGACCTGGCTGATGCTCCATACCGTGACGCCGCCATAGTGGGCGCAGGCGATGCGGCTGCCGTCCTTGCTGAAGTCGAGGCCGGCCACCGTGCTCTGGTGCGGACCGAACTCCTTCACCTCGCCATCCTTGACGACAAAGGCGCTCTTGCCAGCCGAGGCGGCAACGGCGCCGGTCGCGCGATGGGCGGCGACATGCTCGAACCATTTGCCCTTCTGGGTGACGACCTCGCTCGCGGTGCCGTCGGCCGCGATGCGCAGCAGTCTCCCGTCGTCGCCGCCGCTTATGAAGCCGTCGCCCGCCGGATCGCCGACCAGCGCCAGCACCGCGCCGCCATGCAGTGGTTCGGTCGCCGCCGTCTCGGCAGCATTGATGTCGCCCGGCAACAGACGCACGCGGCCATCGCCCAGGGCGAAGGCCGCGATGGAACCGTCCCTGCTGAAGGCGCAGGCGGACGCCGGCGCGTCGGCGGCAACGGAGCGGCCCGGCGGCAGGGTCTGTCGCCAGGCCGGATTCGAGAGATCGAGCTTCACGTCGCTATTTCAGGCAGTCGTTGAAGCCGCGCTGGAGGTTCTCGCCATCGAGGTTGCGGCCGATGAAGACGAGCTTGCTGGAGCGCTTCTCGCCGTCCTTCCAGGGCGTGCCCCAGTCGGAGTCCATCATCATGTGCACGCCCTGATAGACGTAGCGTCGCGGCGCGCCGTCGATGGCGAGGATTCCCTTACTGCGGAAGATGTCAGGTCCGCGCAGCTGCAGCAGCGCGCCCATCCACTTCTGGAAGCGGTCCGGATCGACCGGGCGATCGGCGGTGAGGGACAGGCTCTTCACCTCGTCCTCGTGATCGTGATCGTGGCCGTGATGCAGGAAGTCGGGCTCGAATTCGAGGATGCGCTTCAGGTCGAACGCGCCCTTGTCGAGAATGGCGGAAAGCTCGATCTGGCTCTTCTGCGTCCTGAAGATGTGGGCGTAGCGGTTGATCGACTTGATCTTGCCCTCGACCTTCTTGAGCTCGTCCTCGCTCACCAGGTCGGTCTTGTTGAGCAGGATCACGTCGGCGAAGGCCACCTGCTCCTCGGCCTCGCTGCCCTGCTCGAGCTGTCCCAGGAAGTGCTTGGCATCGACCACGGTGACGATGGCGTCGAGCCGGGTCCTGGCCTTGACCTCGTCGTCGGTGAAGAAGGTCTGCGCGACGGGGCCGGGATCGGCGAGACCGGTGGTCTCGACCAGGATGCCGTCGAACTTGTCCTTACGCTTCATCAGGCCTTCGATGATGCGGATGAGGTCGCCGCGCACGGTGCAGCAGATGCAGCCGTTGTTCATCTCGAACACTTCCTCGTCGGCATTCACCACGAGGTCGTTGTCGACGCCGAGCTCGCCGAACTCGTTGACGATGACGGCGTATTTCTTGCCGTGCTGCTCGCTCAGGATGCGGTTGAGCAGGGTCGTCTTGCCGGCGCCGAGATAGCCGGTCAGCACGGTCACGGGGACTTGGGGCTGGGCCATGGAGGATCCTCGAAATTTGGTCCCTGAGATAGGGTGGCGGGAGCCCTTAGTCCAGCCGGCAGACGAGCCACTGTGTCGCCGGCCAACGGTAGCCTTCGGCCGATTCGCGCGCGCCGGCGGTGCCTGCTTCCCCTGGCACGGCTAGGGCCGTTCGCCCCTGATCAGCTTGGGCAGGTCGCCGACCAGGCCCATGGCGTGGCGAGCGAAGAAGCGGCGCAACGGCGGCACGCGATTGACGGCGGCGAGACCGACATCGCGGACGAGGCGGATCGGCGCAACGTCGTTGGAGAACAGGCGATTGAGCAGGTCAGTGGCCGCCACCATGGCGAAGTTGTCGGCCCGTCGCCATTGCGCATAGCGCTCCAGCGTGTCGCCGCCGCCGACGTCGAGGCCGAGCCGCTTGCTGTCGACCAGGACTTCGACCAGGGCGGCGATGTCGCGCACGCCGAGATTATAACCTTGGCCGGCGATGGGATGGATGCCGTGCGCGGCGTCGCCTACCAGCACCAGGCGCATATCGACGTAGCGCTCGGCATGGACGAGGCCGAGCGGATACCACCAGCGCGGACCGACCGGCTCGACGTGGCCGAGATAGCTGCCGAAGCGGCGCGCGAATTCGGCCTGGAACCTCGGAGCATCGAGCTCGAGCAGGCGCTTGGCCAGATCGGCGCGCTCGCTCCACACGATCGACGAGCGATGCTCGCCGTTCTCGCCGTCGCGCATCGGCAGGATGGCGAATGGCCCGCCGGGCAGGAACTTCTCCTGGGCGACGCCGCGATGCGGACGCTCGTGGCGCACCACCAGCACGATGGCGACCTGATCGTAGGACCAGGCGCGGGCGCCGATGCCGGCATCCTCGCGGATGGTGCCGAAACGGCCCTCGGCCGATGCCACCAGGCGCGTGGCGATGCGGCGGCCGCTCTTCAGCACGAGCTCGGCGCGGTCGGGGTCGCGCCTGGTGTCGACCACTTCGTCGGGCGCCACCAGCTCGACATGCGGGCAGGCTGCCAATCGGCGGAGCAGTGCCGCGCGCAGGAACCGGTTCTCGACGATCCAGCCCATCGGCGCTGTCGGCTCGTCCCCGTCGGCCGCTTCGCGATGGTCGAAATGGAGGAACAGCGGGCTCGGCCGGCCATCGTGGCCTGCGTCGGAAATGCGGATGTCGAGGATGGGCTCGGCCTGGTCGGTCACGTCCGGCCATACGCCGAGCGCCATGAACAGCCGTTGGCTGGTATAGGCGATGGCGGTGGTTCGTCCGTCGAAGCCCGCATTGGTCATCGATTTCAGCGGAACGCGGTCGATCAAGACCGTATCGAGGCCGGCTTCCCCGGCGGCAAGCGCGAGGAGGCTGCCGTTCAGGCCGGCGCCAACGACGGCGAGATCGAACCGATCGCCTTTCATGCTCCATAAATGGCAGCGGGGCGCGGCGGGGGGGGCGCCCGACGACGTGGTCGACACCAGGCGCGACCCCGACCGCGCCGAGCTCGTGCTGAAGAGCGGCCGCCGCATCGCCACGCGCCTGGTGGCATCGGCC
>JAEWIV010000412.1 GCA_023386865.1 Pseudomonadota bacterium | reverse complement strand
GTGCAGGACTCGGCGGTGACCAGCTTCAGGCCGCGCTTGCGACAGGCGTGCAGCACGCGCTCGGCGGCGTCCCTCATCTCGTGATCGAACATCAAGGCCTCCCGGGCCTGCTTATAGCCCGCCGTCCTGACGGCTTCACTTCCTCGGCACCTCGACCGTCGCCACCGCCTGCGCGGCAATCCCCTCGCGTCGGCCGGTGAAGCCCAACCCCTCCGTGGTCGTCGCCTTGACGCTCACTCTGTCACGATCGATGCCCGCGATGCGAGCGATGCTTGCGGCCATGGCGTCGCGATGCGGGCCGATGCGCGGCGCCTCGCACACAAGGGTGAGGTCGAGATGGACGATGCGCCCGCCGGCCTCCTCGAGGAGATCGACGGCATGGCGCAGGAAGCGGTCGGACGATACGCCGCGCCACTGCGGGTCGGACGGCGGGAAATGCGCGCCGATGTCGCCGGCGCCGACGGTACCGAGCAAGGCATCGGTCAGCGCATGCAGCGCGACGTCGGCGTCGGAGTGGCCGGCCAGAGCGTGGGTATGCGGGATCGCCACTCCGCCCAGAACCACCCGATCGCCGGCGCCGAAGCCATGCACGTCGAAGCCGAAAGCCGTACGCGTTTCCATCGCTGAGACCATGTCCGCGGCCGTCGTGATCTTGCGGTTGTCGTCGTGGCCTTCGACCATGATCACACGCAACCCGGCGCGCTCGGCGACGGCTGCGTCGTCGGTGAGGGCGGTCGCCTCGTGCGCCGCCAGCGCCGCCGCCGCGCGATGGGCGGCGAGCAACGTCGAGTAGCGGAAGATCTGCGGCGTCTGCGCCCGCCACAGGCCGGAGCGCGACACCGTGCCGGCGAGAACGCCGGCGTCGTCGACCTTCTTCAGGGTGTCGGCGACCGGCACGCCCAGCACGGCGCCGTCGATGCCCGGCCGAAGCGCTTCCAGGCAGCCGATGATGTCGGAGACCCGGACGAAGGGACGGGCGGCATCGTGAATGGCGACGAGATCCGGAGGCTTGCCGGCCAATGCCTCGAGCCCGTGCAGGACGGATTGCTGCCGGCTGACGCCGCCGGCAACGGGGGGCGGCAAAGCCATCCCCGCGACAGCCGCTCTGTAATGAGCGTCGTCCTCCGGGGCGATGACGACCTGGATATGGTCGATGCCTGGCGTCGCCTGGAAGACCTCCACGGTGCGACGCAGCACGGGCTGGCCCGCCAGGGTGGTGTATTGCTTGGGCAGGGGGCCTCCAAAGCGACTCCCCCGGCCCCCGGCGACGATCAGGGCGGTGCAGGTTGGCACGATCGGCTAGATAACATTGAGGCAGCGGCCACGCACTCGGGACCGCTTGCGCGCCCGGCCCGGACCCGCTATTGCTCGCCCAATTATTGTGCACTGCACAAGTTGCCTATAAACTGATCAGTAGCCATGGATTGCATGCCACGTCTCCAGCCTGTCGATATCGGTCCCGTCCGGATCGGCGACCCCGTAATCCTGGCTCCCATGTCGGGTGTCACCGATATGCCGTTCCGCCAAATGGTGAAGCGGGGCGGGGCGGGGCTCGTCGTGTCCGAGATGATCGCTTCGGCAGCGATGGTGCGAGAGAACCGTAAGACGCTGCTGATGGCCAAGAACTCGCCAGAGGAGTTCCCGATGTCGGTGCAGCTTGCCGGCTGCGAACCCGAGGTCATGGCCGACGCCGCCAAGCTGAACGAGGACCGAGGCGCGGCCATCATCGACATCAACTTCGGCTGCCCGGTGAAGAAGGTCGTGAACGGCCATGCCGGGTCGTCGCTGATGCGTGACGAGGTCCACGCCGCGAAGATCCTCGAGGCCACGGTCAAGGCGGTGAAGCTGCCGGTGACGCTGAAGATGCGAACCGGCTGGGATTCGACCAACCGCAACGCCCCCAACCTCGCCCGCATCGCCGAAGCGTGCGGCATCAGGATGCTGACCGTGCACGGCCGCACGCGCTGCCAGTTCTACGACGGGCATGCCGACTGGGCGTTCGTCGCCAACGTCAAGGCAGCGACCCGCCTGCCGGTCATCGTGAACGGGGACATCAACACCCTCGACGACGTCGATGCAGCGCTCGAGCAGTCGGGTGCCGACGGCGTGATGATCGGGCGCGGCGCCTACGGCCGGCCCTGGTTCCTCAATCAGGCGATCCATTATCTGCGCACCGGTGAGCGGCTGGCCGATCCGTCGCTCGCCGAGCAGTACGCCGTCGTGCGCGAGCATTTCGAGGCGATGCTGTCGCATTACGGCCAGGAAACCGGCGTGCGCATGGCCCGCAAGCATCTGGGCTGGTATTCCAAGGGGCTGCCGGCATCGGCCGAGTTCCGCGCCGTCGTCAACCGCGAGAGCGAGCCGGCCAAGGTGCGCGCCATGCTGGCCGGGTTTTTCCTGCCCAATCTCGAGCGGCAGGCTGCCTAGGATGGCGGTGCAGCCTCTCAAGCGCGCCAGCGCGGTGAGCGATCAGTTCCCGACAGCGCTTCTCGATTCGTTGTCGGAAGCGATCGTCGTGGTCGATTCAGGAGGACTGATCCACTACGCCAACCTGTCGGCCGAGCAGTTCTTCGGCGTCGGCCGTACGCGCCTGGTGGGTCATCCCCTGGACGAGTTCGTGCCGGAGGACACGCCGCTCTTCTCGCTGCTCGAACAGGTGCTGACGACCGGCGGCGCCGTCGCCGAGAACGGCGTGACGCTCGCCTCGCCGCGCATCGGCAACCGGTTCTGTGCGCTGCGACTGTCGCCCGTCGTCGACAGCGACGGCCTGGTGGCGGTCTCGCTGGTCGAGCAGACCATCGCCCGCAACATCGATCGCCAGATGTCGCACCGCAGCGCCGCCCGTTCGGTGAGCGCGCTCGCCGCCATGCTGGCGCACGAGGTGAAGAACCCGCTGTCGGGAATCCGCGGCGCCGCCCAGCTCTTGGAGCAGTCGGTGCCCGATTCCGAGCGCGAGCTGACCGGACTGATCTGCGAGGAGACCGACCGCATCGTCGCCCTGGTCGACCGCATGGAGGCCTTCGCCGACGGCCGGCCGATCGACCGCAGCCCGTGCAACATCCACCAGGTGCTGAACCACGTGCTGCGCATCTCCCAGAACGGCTTCGGCAAGGGCGTGCGCTTCGTCGAGACCTACGATCCGTCGTTGCCCGACGTGCACGGCGACCGCGACCAGCTGATCCAGGTGTTCCTGAACCTGGTGAAGAACGCCTGCGAGGTGCCGGGCGACGGCGAGCGCGAGATCGAGTTGTCCACAGCCTACCGCCACGGCCTGCGGCTGGCCGTCCCCGGCCAGCAGGCCAAGGTCAACTTGCCCCTGGTGGTCACGGTGCGGGACAACGGCCGCGGCGTGTCCGACGAGATCCGGGCCCACCTCTTCGATGCCTTCGTCACCAACAAGCCGGCCGGAACTGGCCTGGGTCTTGCCTTGGTGGCGAAGATCATCAACGACCACGGCGGGGCGATCGAGTTCGACAGCCAGCCCGGCCGTACGACTTTCAGGGTCATGTTGCCGCTACAATCCCTCCAGGCCGCTCCCCAGGCCATCTCATGAGCAGTTCCACGACGATCCTGGTGGCCGACGACGACCGGGCGATACGTACCGTTCTGCACCAGGCGCTGGGCCGGCAGGGCCACAACGTCCGCAGCACGGGGGCGGCATCGACCCTGTGGCAGTGGGTGCAGGAAGGCGAGGGCCAGCTCGTCATAACCGACGTCGTGATGCCCGACGAGAACGGTCTCGATCTGGTGCCGCGCATCCGCAAGCTCCGGCCGGACCTGCGCATCATCGTCATGAGCGCGCAATCGACGCTGCTCACGGCGGTGCGCGCCACCGAGCGCGGCGCCTTCGAATACCTGCCCAAGCCGTTCGATCTCAACGAGCTGATCTCGGTGGTGAACCGCGCGCTGTCGGCGCCGGCGACGCCCATACAGCGCAGCGCCCAGCCGCCGCAGGACGGCGAGCGCCTTCCCTTGATCGGCCGATCGCCCGCCATGCAGGAGATCTACCGCGCGCTGGCGCGGCTGATGTCGACTGACCTCACCGTCATGGTCACGGGCGAGTCGGGTGCCGGCAAGGAACTCGTGGCGCGGGCGCTGCACGACTACGGCAAGCGCCGCAAGGGGCCGTTCGTGGCGCTCAACATGGCGGCGATCCCGCGCGAGCTTATCGAGAGCGAGTTGTTCGGCCACGAGCGTGGCGCCTTCACCGGCGCCGTGCAGCGCTCGGCCGGCAAATTCGAGCAGGCTTCGGGCGGCACGCTGTTCCTCGACGAGATCGGCGACATGCCGCCCGAGGCCCAGACGCGCCTGCTGCGCGTGCTGCAGGAAGGCGAGTACACGACCGTCGGCGGCCGCACGCCGATCAAGGCCAATGTGCGCATCGTCGCCGCCACGCACCGTGACCTGCGGCGCCTGATCCAGCAGGGTCTGTTCCGCGAGGATCTGTTCTATCGCCTGAACGTCGTGCCGATCCGCCTGCCGCCGTTGCGCGAGCGCCTCGACGACATCCCCGAGCTCGCCAACCACTACCTGCAGCAGGCGACGGCCGACGGCCTGCCGGCCAAGGTGCTGTCGCCCGAGGCCATGGCGCGGCTGAAGCAGCATCGCTGGCCGGGCAACGTGCGCGAGCTGGTGAACCTGGTGCGCCTCCTGTCGGCGCTCTACTCGGAGGAAGTGATCGGCGTCGAGACCATCGAGGCCGAGCTTGCCGATGCCATGTCGGCACTCGAGCCGGAGCCGTCCGGGAGCGACGCGGTGGCGGCCGACGTGTCGCTGGCCGACGCCGTCGACCGGCATCTGCAGGTCCTGTTCGCGGCCCACGGCGATCGCCTGCCGCCGGACGGCATGTACGATCGGGTCATTTCCGAGGTCGAGCGCCCGCTGCTGTCGCTGGCGCTTGGCGCGACACGCGGGAATCAGTTGCGCGCGGCCCGTCTCCTGGGGCTCAATCGCAATACTTTGCGTAAGAAGATCAAGGACCTCGACGTCCCCGTGGTGCGTACGCCGCAGGTCCGGCGAGGCGGGTGACAAGGTGACAACTGCGCTGGGCGTTTCACGCTTGGGCGATGCGACAGCGGCAGTGGCCCGCAGGCTGGGCGGCCGCGCCGCCGCCGTGTCGCTGGCCGTGCTCGCCATGCTCGCCGGCGCGGCGACCTATGCCTGGCTGGCAGGTTTTGTCCCCACTGCCCTGAACACCCGCGGCTGGATCACCGGCCTGCTGGTCGCCGACCTGGTGATCGCCGTCGCGCTTGTCGCGCTTCTGGCGGTGCGTCTGACCCAACTCTGGCTCGACAGGCGGCGCGGTGCGGCGGGTTCGCGCCTGCATATGCGGCTGGTGCTGGTGTGCAGCCTGTTCACCATCACGCCGACGCTGATCGTCGCCATCATCCTGTCGCTGCTGGTCATCAACCTCACCGACTTCGTGGTGAAGCCGGCGCAGGCCTCGTACGAGGCCGCGCGCGCCATCGGCGAGCCGGTGCGGCGCGCCCGCGAGGAGGAGATCCTGCGCGACATCGGCGCCGTTGCGTCTTCCTTGCAGGCGATGGGCATCGACGCCGTGCGCGACAAGGAGGCGACGACCGGATTGCTGCAACGCCTGATCGACGGCCGGCCGATCATCGAGGCGATCGTCATCGACGGCGACCACGGCGTGCTGGAACGCGCCGTGGCGCCCACCGCCGAAGGGCTCAAGGATCCGACGGTGTCGGCCCAGGCGCTGTGGCGCGCCGTCAGGCAGAACGGCCCGGTCGAGATCGAAGCGCCCGACGGCGCCTACTTCGTCATGCAGCTCTTCGTCGGCGAGCCGCTGTTCCTGGTCACCGGCCATTCGGTCGACCTGCGCGTCGTCGACTACATCAAGAGCATCGAGTTCGCCGGTACCTTCTATTCGCAGATCGAGCAGGCGATGCAGCGCAGCCAGCTCCTGATCTTCGTGATCTGCGGCGCCATCGCGCTCCTGATGCTGCTGGCCGCGGTGTGGCTCGCCATCCTGTTCGCCTCGCGGCTGACCGAACCGATCGGTGGGCTGATGGCCGCGGCCGAGCGGGTGAGGGGCGGCGACCTCGCGGCGCGAGTCGAGGAGGGGCCGCTCAACGACGAGCTCGGCCAGCTCAGCCGATCGTTCAACCGCATGGCCAGCCAGATCGAGCAGCAGCGCGGCGACCTGATCGACGCCAACAAGGAGCTCGACACCAGGCGCCGTCTGACCGACGCGGTGCTGGCTGGCGTCTCGGCGGGCGTGCTGAGCGTCGATGGCGCGGGCATCATCACCCGCACCAACCGCTCGGCGCTGGAGCTGCTGGCGCTGCCCGAGGATGGCGTGGTCGAGCGCCCGTTGATCGCCGTGATGCCGGAACTGGCGCCGCTGATCGAGCAGGCGGCCGACCGGCCCGATCGGCTGACCCAGGGGCAGGTCGAGATCCTGCAGGGGGGCACGCGGCGCATCCTGCTGGTGCGCATCAGCGCGGCATCGGACGCCGGCTCGGTCGTCACCTTCGACGACGTGACCGACCTGATGTCGGCGCAGCGCATGGCGGCATGGGGCGACGTGGCGCGCCGCATCGCGCACGAGATCAAGAATCCGCTGACGCCGATCCAGCTGTCGGCCGAGCGGCTGAAGCGTCGCTACCTGAAGCAGATCAAGGAGGATCCCGAGACCTTCTCGATCTGCACCGACACCATCATCCGCCAGGTCGGCGACATCGGCCGCATGGTCGACGAGTTCTCCTCGTTCGCGCGCATGCCGCGTCCGACGGTGAAACCCGAGGATGCCAAGGAACTCTGCCAGCAGGCGCTGTTCCTGCAGCGCCAGGGCAATCCCGACATCCGCTACGTCTCGACCCTGCCCGATCACCGCGTGCCGCTGATCTGCGACCGCCGGCAGGTGTCGCAGGTCCTCACCAACATCCTCAAGAACTCGGCCGAGGCGATCGAGGGCAGGGAGGCGGCACCCGGACAGACCTTGCCGCAAGGCGAGATAAGGCTGTCGCTGCGCGACGACGACGCCACCGTGCACATCGTCGTCGACGACAACGGCAAGGGCCTGCCCAAGGAAGGCCGCGAACGGCTGACCGAGCCGTACATGACCACGCGCAGCAAGGGGACCGGACTCGGCCTCGCGATCGTCAAGAAGATCATGGAGGATCATGGCGGCTATCTCGTCCTGGACGACCGCGAGGGTGGCGGCGCGCGCATCAGTCTGGTATTCCGGCGCGACGCGAAGGAAATCGCGTCGGTACGTTCTCACGCGACGGCCGCACAATGATCCGCACCTGACGTCGCGGACAGTTTGAAGAGTCATGGGCCACGATATTCTCATCGTCGACGACGAGCGCGACATCTGCACGCTGATCGCGGGCATCCTGGAAGACGAGGGCCATACTGCCCGCCGCGCCCACAACAGCACCGAGGCCGTTGACGCCGTGCGCCAACGCCGGCCGGCGTTGGTGATCCTCGACGTCTGGCTGCAGGGCAGCGAGCTCGACGGCCTGCAGCTGCTCGAGGTGATCCGCCGCGAGGAGCCGCCGGTGCCGGTGGTGATGATCTCGGGCCACGGCACGATCGATACCGCCGTGTCGGCCATCAAGACCGGCGCCTACGACTTCATCGAGAAGCCGTTCAAGGCCGATCGGCTGCTGCTGGTGGTCGACCGCGCGATCGAAGCCGATCGGCTGAGACGCGAGAATGCCAGCTTGCGGCGCAGGGCAGGCGGCGAGGTGACGTTCGTCGGCTCGTCGGGTGCGGCGGCCAACGTGCGCAGCCAGATCGAGCGTGTGGCGCCGACCGGCAGCCGCGTGCTGATCACCGGCCCGTCGGGCACCGGCAAGGAGGCCGTGGCCCGGCTGATCCATCAGGGCTCCAAGCGCGCGGGCGGGCCGTTCGTCGTGGTGAATTGCTCGGCGCTTCCCGCCGAACGCCTCGAGATCGAGCTGTTCGGCACGGATGGTGAGGGCGCGGCCGACGCGCTGCGGGTGTCCGGCGCCTTCGAGATGGCGCATGGCGGCACGCTGCTCCTAAAGGAGGTCGCCGACCTGCCGGTGCCGCTGCAGAGCCGGCTGGCGCGCGTTCTTCAGGAACACTCCTTCACCCGCGACGGCGGCACGACGAAGGTCGAGGTCGACGTCCGCGTGCTCGCCTCGACGGCGCGGTCGCTGCAGGACGAGATCGCGTCGAGCGGCTTCCGCGAGGAGCTCTTCCATCGCCTGAACGTCGTCGCCTTGCGCGTGCCGCCGCTCAGCGAGCGGCGCGAGGATATCCCCGAAGTCGCCAAAGACCTGCTGCAGCGCGTCGCCGACGCCACCGGCCTGCCGGCGCGGCCGATCGGCGAGGACACACTGGCGGCCCTCCAGGGTCACGACTGGCCGGGCAACGTCCGCCAGCTGCGCAACGTCATCGAGCGGCTGTTGATACTCGCTCCTGCCGGCGGCGGGCCGATACGCGTCGAGGCCCTGCCCAACGACGTCAGCGAGGACGCCCCGTCGGTGCTGCGCTGGGAAAAGGGCGGCGAGATCATGCAGCTGCCGTTGCGGGACGCGCGCGAGGTTTTCGAGCGCGAGTACCTGCTGGCCCAGGTGACGCGCTTCGGCGGCAACATCTCGCGCACCGCGACCTTCGTCGGCATGGAGCGCTCGGCGCTGCACCGCAAGTTGAAGTCGCTTGGCCTGCACGGCGGCGCCACGGACAATGGCGGCGAGGCCGCGATCGAGACCCGAGGAGCGTGAGAGAATGGCGCGTTATGCCTACGTCAATGGACGCTATGTCGATCACCGCGAGGCGTGCGTGCACGTCGAGGATCGCGGCTATCAGCTCGCCGACGGGGTCTACGAGGTCGTGGGCGTGCGCGACGGCAAGCTCATCGACGAGAAGCCGCACATCGACCGGCTGGGCCGCTCGCTGAAGGAGCTGCGCATCGACTGGCCGGTGGCGCGGCCGACCCTCGGCTTCATCATCCGCGAGCTGATGCGGCGCAACCGCCTGCGCGACGGGCTGGTCTACATGCAGGTGACGCGCGGCGTGGCGCGCCGCGATCATGCGTTCCCGACGAAGCCGGTGAAGCCCGCCCTGGTGCTCACGACCAAGAACAGCAAGCGCGCGGAGGCCGATCCCGGCCCGGGCATCGCCGTGAAGAGCCATCCCGACATCCGCTGGCAGCGTTGCGACATCAAGACCGTCGCGCTGCTGCCGAACGTGCTCGCCAAGCAGGCGGCGCGCGAGAGCGGCGCCTATGAGGCGTGGCTGGTCGACGGCAAGGGCCAGGTCACCGAAGGCGCTTCGACCAATGCCTGGATCGTCACCAAGGCGGGCGAGCTGGTCACGCGCGCCACCGACAACGCCATCCTGGCCGGCATCACGCGCCATACGCTGAAATCCATCGTCGGCGACCTGCAGCTCAAGCTGGTCGAGCGTCCGTTCACGCTTGCCGAGGCGAAGGAGGCCACGGAAGCCTTCATCACCAGTGCCACGTCGTTCGTCACGCCGGTGGTCAAGATCGACGGCGACGTCGTCGGCGACGGCAAGGTCGGCCCGACCGCGCGCCGCCTTCGCGAAGAATACGTGCGCTTCGCGGCCGGCGGCGAGACGGTTACGTGAGCCGACCGCCGGGCCTCAATCCGCCGCGCGCCATCCTGTTCGATTGGGACAACACGCTGGTCGACACCTGGCCGACCATCGTCGAATGCTACCACGATACCTTCACGGCGCTGGGCCAGACTCCGTGGACGGCGGAGGAGGTGCGCAACCGGGCGCACGGCTCCTTGCGCGATGCCTTTCCCGCCTTGTTCGGCGCGCGTGCGGGGGAGGCGGAAAAAGTGTTCTACGAGACCTTCCACCGCATCCATCTCGAGCGGCTCGCGCCCTTGCCGGGCGCAGCCGAGCTGCTGCAGCACTGTCACGCGCTCGGCTGCTACATCGCCGTCGTGAGCAACAAGGTCGGCGACAACCTGCGGGCCGAGCTCGCTCATCTCGGCTGGCAGCGCTGGATCCAGCGAGCCGTCGGGGCACGCGATTGCCTGCGCGACAAGCCCGCACCCGATCCGATCTTCAAGGCCCTCGATGGCACGGGAATTGCCCCGGACGAGACGGTCTGGATGGTCGGCGACACCCCGGCGGACCTCAAATGTGCTCACATGGCCGGCTGCCTGCCGGTCCTGGTGGGCGGTGCAGAGGAACTGACGGGACTGCTGCTGGACCACCCGCCGCGCCTTCGAGCACGGAATTGTAATCACTTGGTGGCATTGCTTTGACCTGATCACCCCCTATATTCGACTCAACTCGGTAGCGGGTGGACGACCCGCGCCTTCCCAACGGTTGCTCGAACGGCAGCCGCCCGCCCAGCAAGAGGCCAAGAACATGAGTGAAAAGGCACAGAACGTTCAGGACGTCTTCCTGAACCACCTGCGCAAGAACAAGACGCCCGTCACGATCTTCCTCGTGAACGGCGTGAAACTGCAGGGGATCGTCACCTGGTTCGACAATTTCTCGGTGCTGCTGCGCCGCGACGGCCACTCGCAGCTTGTCTACAAGCACGCGATCTCGACCATCATGCCGGTCACGCCGGTGCAGCTGTTCGACGGCGACAAGGCCGACGCAGCGGGTTGATTTGAGCGAACACCACGAGCTGAACGGACACGACAGGCGCAAGCGCAAGGTCGAGGACACCGCCCGCCCGCGGACGGTGGCGGCCGTGCTGTCGCCCTACCTGCCGGGAGCGCATCGCGAGGAGCGCGAGCGCGACGCCAAGCTCGAGGAGGCGGTCGGTCTCGCCCGTGCGATCGACCTCGATGTTCGGCTGGCCGAAACCGTGCCGCTCCGCCGCGTCACTCCCGCCACGCTGATCGGCAAGGGCGTGGTCGAGCGCATGAAGGAGAACGTCAAGGAGCAGGACATCGGCCTGATCGTCGTCGACGACCGGCTGACGCCCGTGCAGCAGCGCAACCTCGAGAAGGCGCTGGAGGCCAAGGTCATCGACCGCACCGGCCTCATCCTGGAGATCTTCGGTGCGCGCGCCCGCACGCACGAAGGCCGCCTGCAGGTCGAGCTGGCGGCCCTCGACTACCAGCGCGGACGCCTGGTGCGATCATGGACCCACTTGGAACGTCAGCGCGGCGGCTTCGGCTTCCTGGGCGGCCCCGGCGAATCGCAGATCGAGATCGATCGCCGGCTGATCGGCGAGCGCATCGTGCGCATCAAGCGCGACCTCGAGAGCGTGCGGCGCACGCGCGCCGTCAACCGCGCCGGGCGCCGCAAGGCACGCCTGCCGACGGTGGCGCTGGTCGGCTACACCAACGCCGGCAAGTCGACCCTGTTCAACCGGCTGTCGGGCGCCGGGGTCTTGGCCAAGGACCTGCTGTTCGCCACGCTCGATCCCACCATGCGGTCGATCAAGCTGCCCAACGGCAAACCCTGCGTGATCTCCGATACCGTCGGCTTCGTGTCCGACCTGCCGACGCATCTGGTCGAGGCCTTCCGCGCCACCCTCGAGGAGGTGGTGGAGGCCGACCTGATCGTGCATGTCCGCGACATCGCCCATCCTGACAGCGAGCAGCAGAAGGCCGACGTCGAGGCGGTGCTGCACGACCTCGGGGTCATCGAGGAGGGGGCAGGGCGGCCCATCATCGAGGCGCTGAACAAGATCGACGCCTTGCCTGCCGAGGTCCGCCGTCGGCTCGAAACCCGCTCTCACACCGGTGCCGAACGCGCGCGACAATATCCGGTCTCGGCGATGACCGGGGAGGGAGTCGACCAGCTCCTCGAGGCGATCAGCGGATTCCTCGGCCGCGCCGGCGAGGCGCGCGAGGTCGAGGTGCCGCTGTCCGACGGCGCCACGATCGCCTGGCTGTACCGTCATGGCGAGGTGCGCAGCCGGCACGACGACGGCGAGATCGCGCGACTGACTGTCGCGCTGGATGCGGCCGCGTCGGCGCAGTTGGAACGCCGGCTGGCGCGTTGACACTGGGCTTCCCAGGTACCTATAAGCGCGCAGTCCAGACGAAGGAAACACCATGAAATTCAAGCCCTTGCACGATCGGCTGCTGCTGAAGCCGCTGTCCGCCGAGACCAAGACCAAGGCCGGGATCATCATTCCCGACACCGCCCAGGAGAAGCCCATGCAGGGCGAGGTCGTGGCGGTCGGCAAAGGTAAGCGGCTGGAGGACGGCCGCCTGCAGGCGCTCGACGTCAAGGTCGGGGACAAGGTGCTGTACGGCAAGTGGTCGGGCACCGAGGTCAAGCTCGCCGGTGTCGAGCACGTGATCCTCAAGGAAGAGGACCTGTTCGGCGTCCTCGGCTGACGGGATGCTGAGCTCGGCCGATGCCCAGCGGGTCGGCGAGCTGATGCGCGAGACGGCGGCGGCCGAGCTTCTGCCGCGCTTTCGCGCCCTCGCCAAGGAAGAGATCCGCATGAAGCGCCCCGGTGACGTCGTCACCGTGGCCGATGAGGCTTCCGAGCAGAGGCTCGCGGTCGGCCTCGCCAAGATCCTGCCTGGCGTGCCGGTGGTCGGCGAGGAAGCGGTCGAGAAGGAGCCGGGGCTGGTCGACCTGATCAGCCGGCCCGGCAAGAGCTGCTGGGTGGTCGATCCGCTCGACGGCACCGCCAACTTCGCGTCCGGCAAGGACCGCTTCGCCATGATCGTCTGCCTGGTGCGCGATGCGGTGACCGTCGCCGGCTGGATCCTCGACGTGCCGCGTGGCCAGATGGCGGTGGCGCTGAAGGGCGAGGGGGTGACCCTCGACGGAACGCCGGTCAAGCGGGCCAAGCCCGCGCGCCCGCCGATCGGGTTCGTCGGCTACAAGGTGAAGAAGGAGTTCGACCGTCAGCTTCCGCCCGCCCAGCGCCGGACGCTGGGTCGCGTGTCGACCCTGAGCTGCGCCGGAGCCGAATACCTCGAGATCCTGGCCGGGCGGGCCGACTTCAACCTCTATCGCATGACCAAGCCGTGGGACCACGCCGCGGGCACGCTGATGGTGGCGGAGGCGGGCGGAGAGGCGCAGCGTTTCGACGGCGAAGCCTACGGGCCAGCGCAACCGGTGAGCGGCGGGCTGATCACGGCGATCCACCCGCAGACGCTGGCCGAGGTGCGCGCCCTGTTCGAGGCGGTTCGCATGCCGCTGCTGGCCGGGTTGCCCTAGGTCTCGCGGGATCTGTCGTCCCAGGATGACCAGAGGCCGGCCTGGAGGCCCGCGGTCCCATGATCAGGTCCGCGTCTTGGCCTCCTGCCAGAGCGCTTCCATTTCCGCGAGGCTGGCGTCCGCAGGCTTGCGGCCGGTTTCGGCCAGGCGCTTTTCGATATGGCGGAAGCGGCGTTCGAACTTGTCGTTGGTGGCGCGCAGGGCTGCCTCGGGGTCGACCTTGCAATGGCGCGCGAGGTTGGCGACGGCGAACAGGACGTCGCCCAGCTCGTCGGTCAGGCGCGCCTGGTCGACCGTTGCTGCCGTCAACTCGCGGCGAAGCTCGCCCAGTTCCTCCTCGATCTTGTCGATCACCGGTCCGGTCTTCTTCCAGTCGAAGCCGACCCGGGCGGCGCGCTTCTGGATCTTCTCGGCCCGCAACAGGGCGGGGAGGGCTCGCGCCACCCCGTCCAGCGTCCCGGCCGGCTCCACGCCCTTGGCCGCCCGCTCGGCCGCCTTGCGGGCCTCCCAAGACACGGTTTGGGCTTCGGCCGTGTCGATCTTGGCGTCGCCGAACACATGGGGATGCCGGTCGACCATCTTGTCGGCCACGGCCTCGGCCACCTCGGTGAAGCCGAAGGCGCCGGCCTCGCTCGCCATCTGGGCGTGGTAGACGACCTGCAGCAGCAGGTCGCCGAGCTCCTCCTTGAGCGCCGGGAGATCGTCGCGCTCGATGGCGTCGGCCACCTCGTAGGCTTCCTCGATGGTGTACGGGGCGATGGTTCGGAAGGTCTGGTCGATGTCCCAGGGGCAGCCGTGCCGGCGGTCGCGCAGCCAGGCCATGACGGCAAGCAGGCGGGCCAGCGGCTCGCGGGGCAGCGACTGCGCCGTCGGGCGTTCGGAGGTCATGACGCTCAATCCCAACTCTGATTATCGTATAATATATATTATGACAAATATTATATATACAATATTATCAGTCGACTACCAGGTAATACGCATATTTTGCTTTAAAAGAGCCATTAGCTTGAAACCGCGGGCGGCGTCGCTGGTCGGCACACCCAGCGTCAGCAGGATACCCTCCTTGGGATTGCCGGGCCGCTGGATCACCAGGTCGAACACGGTACGCGGCTCGCTGTCGCCTTGGGCTCGCGGCACGTTCTCGTAGACGATCAGGAAGGTGCCGTCGCCGAGCTTGCGGGCCTGGGCGCGGACGCTTGGCCGGCGCGCCTGGATCGAGCCGCTCTTGGTGGCGGCATAGTGCTCGGCGTCCTTGACGCCCTCGAAGGCGAAGTCGACCCGCCAGATGATCACGCGGTACCGCTTGTCGCCGCTGTAGGCGACGCCCCGCTCCCAGTCCTCGGTCGCCTGCCAACCCAGCGGCAGCGCCAGCTCGACCTTGATCGAGCCGAACTGGACCCGCGCCAGGCCTTGGGCGCTGTCGACCGCGGCGACCCGCGACGACACCTGGTTGGGACCGCCTGCGATGATGGGATCGACGCCGCGATTGAAGCTGGCGCCGTTGTCGTTGATCGCGAAGTCCCGGAAGGTCAGCCCGCCGGCATCGAGGTCGGCGGCGGCGGCTGGAAGCCCGGCCAGACTGGCCGCCACGCCGGCCAACAGGAACAACCGGCGGCCGGACTCCTTTTGTCTTCCTTCGCGTACCAGGTGAGGAATTTTTCTCAATCGTCTGATAATAATGGACTATTCTCCATTCACTTCGATGACCAGCCCATCGTGGCACGGCTGGACATGGGCCGGCGTCAGTCGATCGACCTCAGCATAGTCCATATCGACGTGGAGATTGGTCAAAAAAGCCCGCTTCGGCGCGATGCGCTCGATCCATTCGAGGGCGCGGTCGAGATGGGCATGGGTCGGATGCGGGCGGTAGCGCATGGCGTCGACCACCAGCACCTCGACCCCCGCCATGGTTTCCAGGGCGGCGTCGGACAAGGTCACGCAGTCGTTGGCGTAGGCGAACGGCCCGAAGCGGAAGCCGAGCGAGGTGGCGATGCCGTGGTCCTGGACGAATGGCCGGACCGGCAGCCCGGCGGCGACGAACGGCCCGTCGATGCGGTGGTGGCGGTAGATCGGATTGTAGAAGCCGTCCTCGGCCGCGAAGCAGTAGCCGAAGCGCTGCAGCAGGATCCGGTAGGTGCGGTCGTCCGACCACGCCTCGATCGGCCCCTGGCGCAGCATATAGGGCCGCACGTCGTCGATGCCGTGGACCTGGTCGGCATGCTCATGGGTCCACAGCACGGCGTCGATGCGCTCGACGCGCGCATCCAGGAGCTGCGAACGCAGGTCGGGCGAGGTGTCGATCAGAACGGTCTTGCCCTGATCCTGCACCAGGATGGAGCAGCGCCGCCTGCGGTTGCGCGGGTCGCCGGGCCTGGCGGCGCCCCATTCGCCGTCGCCGCCCTTGCCCCCTACCCTTGGTACGCCACCGGACGTGCCGCACCCCAGGATCGTCACGCGCACCTCGTGCCCTCCAACCCGGCACGTTTTGCCTTGGCGAACAGCCGGAAGAAATTGTCCGTGGTGGCGGCCTCGAGCTCGGCGATCGAAACGCCCTTGAGCTCGGCCACCTTGGCCGCGGTGTGGGCGACGAAGGCGGGCTCGTTGGTCTTGCCGCGCTTCGGCACGGGCGCAAGGTAGGGTGCGTCCGTCTCGACCAGCAGGCGGTCGAGCGGGATGTCGCGCACGATGGTGCGCAGCGACTCGGCGGCCTTGAAGGTGACGATGCCCGAGATCGAGATGTACATGCCGAGCGCCAGCGCCCGGCGCGCCACATCCGGCCCCGAGCTGAAGCAGTGGATCAGGCCTGTGAAGGCGCCCTTGGCATGCTCCTGCTCCAGGATGTCGCCGGTTTCGGCGTCAGCGTCGCGCGTATGGACGATCAGCGGCAGGCTGGTCTGGCGCGCCGCCGCGACATGGGCGCGAAAGCTCTCGGCCTGTTCCTGGCGCGGGCTGTGCTCGTAGTAGAAATCGAGCCCGGTCTCGCCGATGCCGACCACCTTGTGATGGCGCGCCGCCTCGATCAGGCGGTCGGGCGTGCGCTGCCCCTCCTCCTTGGCCTCGTGCGGATGGACGCCGACCGAGCACCAGACATTGTCGTGGCGCTCGGCGATCGCCCGCACCTTGTCGAACTGGTCGAGCCGCGTGCCGATGGTGAGCATGGCGGCAACCCCGGCGGTGCGGGCGCGCGCCAGCACGCCCGTCTCGTCGGAGGCGAGCTCGGGGAAGTCGAGATGGCAGTGGCTGTCGATCAGCATCAGCTTGCCGCCGCCTTGGGCTCGACATGACGCGGGAACACGCCCTGCGGCGCGGGCAATGCCGTGCCCGGCACCAGTTCCTTGTCGTAGCCGGCGAACGCCCTCTCCGCGGCCGGCACGGCGAGCTGATCCAGGATCTTGCCCGCCGAATCCGGCATGAAGGGCTGCACCAGCAGCGTCACCCGCCGGATCGTCTCGGCCAGCACCCACAGCACCGTGTCGCGGCGCACCGGGTCGGTCTTGGCGAGCGCCCACGGCGCCTGCGCATCGACATAGCGGTTGGCGTCGGCGATCACCTCCCACATGGCGATGAGCGCACGATGGAAGGCCTGCTCCTCGAGCTCGTTGCGCACCGTGCCGAGCAGGCCCTTCGCGCGATCGAGCAACGCAGTGTCCGCCTCGGTCATCGCGCCCTTGGCCGGCACCTTGCCGCCGACGTTCTTGGCCACGATCGACAGCACGCGCTGGCAAAGATTGCCGTAGGCGTTGGCGAGATCGCCGTTCAGCCGGCCGATCAGGGCGCGCCTCTGCAGGTCGCCGTCGTTGCCGAACGGCACCTCGCGCAGCAGGAAGTAGCGCACCGGATCGAGCCCGTAGGTCGCCACCAGCTCGACCGGGTCGATGACGTTGCCCAGCGACTTGGAGATCTTCTGGCCCTCGTTGGTCCACCAGCCGTGCGCGAACACGCGCTGCGGCGGCGCCACGCCGGCCGACATCAGGAAGGCCGGCCAGAACACGCAATGGAAGCGGATGATGTCCTTGCCCACCATGTGCAGGTCGGCCGGCCAGAACTTCCACAGCGGATCGCTGGTGTTCGGATAGCCGCACTCGGTGATGTAGTTGGTGAGCGCGTCCAGCCAGACGTACATGATGTGCCTGGTATCGCTCGGCACCGGGATGCCCCACGAGAAGCTGGTGCGCGACACCGAAAGGTCCTGCAGGCCGCCCTTCACGAAGCTCATGACCTCGTTGCGCCGGCTCTCGGGCGCGATGAAGCGCGGATTCTTCTGGTAGAAATCGAGCAGGCGGTCGGTCCATGCCGAGAGCTTGAAGAAGTACGACGGCTCCTCGACCCACTCGACTTCCGCGCCGCTTGCCGTCGCGCGGCGCTTGCCGTCCGTTCCGACCTCGGTCTCGCCCTCGACGAAGTAGGCCTCGTCGCGCACCGAATACCAGCCGGCGTACTTGCCGAGATAGATGTCTCCCGCGGCCACCAGCTTGTCCCACAGCGCCTGCGAGGCCGCGTAGTGCCGCTTCTCGGTGGTGCGGATGAAGTTGTCGGGGCTGTAGTTCATCGTCCTGACGAGGTCGCGGAACGACTGGCTGACCTTGTCGGTGAAGGCCTGCGGTGCCAGCCCGGCGGCGGCGGCGGCCTTCTCGACCTTCTGGCCGTGCTCGTCGGTGCCCGTCAGGAAATGCACGTCATAGCCGTCGAGACGCTTGAAACGGGCGAGCACGTCGCAGGCGAGAGTCGTGTAGGCGTGCCCGATATGGGGCACGTCGTTCACGTAATAGATTGGCGTGGTGACGTAATAGGTACCGCGGCCCGACATGATGACCGAACTCTTCAGCGCATCGCCGATTGGAGGGCAAGGAAGCTGCCGAGCACCGTCTGCTTGCGGTCGAGATTGACCCTGTCGGCGCCGGACAGCAGTTCGGCGGCCTTTTCCCACGCAACGATCCAGCGATCAAGGCTGGCCGCCGACAGCAATCGGGCCTGCAGGCCGCGCTCCGCCGGCACGACGGGGGCTGCCTCGCTGCCCAGCGCCGACTGCCGTGCCAGGCCCTTCAGCCAGCCGTCGAACAGGTAATTCAGCGAGCGCCAGGCCGCGTTCGCCTCTTCGCCGCGTCGCGCGAAGCGCTCGGCGAAACCGTGCAGGCGCGCCATATCGAGCTCGGGCAGGGTCGCCAGCACCGCGACCATCTCGCTGTAGAGCTCCAGGCTGCCCGAGCCGGCGAGCTCCAGCGCGCGGCCGATGCTGCCCTCGGCGAGGCGGGCCAGGGCCGCCCTCTCCTGCTCCTTCACGTCCGGTGCGTAATCGCCCAGCAGCCGCATGACAATGTCGTCGGCGAGCGGCTGCAGGCTGAGTCGTCGGCAGCGCGAGCGGATGGTCGGCAGCAAGCGCCCCGGCGCATGCGCCACGATCAGCAGCACGGCGTTGGGCGGCGGCTCCTCGAGGATCTTCAGCACCGCGTTGGCGCTGTTGCGGTTCATCTCGTCGGCCGAATCGACGATGGCGACGCGCCACTGCCCCATCGCCGGCGTCATGTGCATGAAGGCGCCGAGCTCGCGCACGTCGTCGACGGCGATCTCGGCGCGCATGCGGCCGGTGTCGGGATTGAGCGTGCGTCGCAGGTGGAACAGGTCGGGATGCGAACGCGCATCGACCAGCGAGCGGCCCGGTGCGTCGGCCGCCACGTCGAGACCTTCCGATGCACCGCCGCCGAACAGTCCGCCCTGCTGCTGCCCGCACAGCAGGAAGCGCGCGAAGCGCCAGGCGAGCGTCGCCTTGCCGATGCCGCGCGGTCCGGCCATCAGCCAGGCATGGTGCAATCGCCCGCTCTCGTGGGCCGCGAGCATGGTCTTCTCGGCCGCCTCGTGGCCCAGCAACCGCTCGGCCCGCCACGGCGGCGGCCAGGCGTAGGGCCATTCGAGCTTCTCGAGCTCGCTGGCGTCGACGCTCGCCTTGCTCCTCGCCATCCGTCAGGCTCCCAGCCGGTCCCTCGCTACATCGGCGATCGCGCCGGCGATCGCATCGATCGTCCCTGTAGCATCGATCACGACGCAGCGCTTGGGCTCCCGTGCGGCGATTTCGAGGAATCCGCGGTGAACCCGGGCGTGGAAGTCGTGCGGCAGGCTCTCGTAGCGCGTTTCCGAGCCGCGCCGCTCGGCCGCCCGCCTGAGCCCGATCTCGATCGGCAGGTCGAGGATGACCGTGAGGTCCGGCCGGAAATCGCCGACGGCGATCGCGTAGAGCTGCTCGAAGATCCCTTGCTCGACGCCGTGGCCATAGCCCTGGTAGGCGAGAGTCGAATCGGCGAAGCGGTCGCTCACCACCCAGTCGCCGCGCGCGAGCGCCGGCCACACCGTCGAGCGCAGATGCTCGCGCCGCGCCGCGAAATGCAGCAGCGCCTCGGTCGTGCCGTCCCAGCGCTCGACGGGACCTTCGACCAGCAGCTTGCGGATCATCTCCGCCCCCGGTGAGCCGCCCGGCTCGCGCGTCGTGGTGACGCGATGGCCACGGCCCTCGAGCCAGCTCTTCAGCCGCGCGATCTGGGTCGACTTGCCCGCTCCTTCGCCGCCTTCGAGAGTGATGAAACGCCCGGCGGCGTGCCCCGTCACGAGAGCCAGCCGAACAGGTAGTGCCGGATCAAGGTGGTGACGCGGCCGAACACGCCCTGCCGCTCGACATCGGCCCCGGCCTCGAGCGGATACTCGACGACGCGGTTGTCGGGCAGCGTGACCACGGCGGTGCCGAGCTTTGTGCCCTTGGCGATGGGCGCGGCGATCGGCCCGTCGAACCGGGCGATCACGCGCGGCGTCACGGTCTGGCCGGTGGGCGCGGTGATCTGCACCGGCTTCGCGACGACCAGCGGCACCTTGTCCATCGAACCCAGCCACACCGGCGCCTCGGCAACGGTGTCGCCGGCGCGGAACACCGTGGTGTTGGTCGATTCACGGAAGCCCCATTCCATCAGCCGTGCCGTCTCCTGCGCGCGCTCGGCCATCGAGGTCATGCCGTTGACGACCAGGATCAGCCGGCGGCCGTCGCGGATGGACGAGGTCGCTTGCCCGTACCCCCCCTCTTCCGTATGGCCGGTCTTGAGCCCGTCGGTGCCCGGAACCGTCCTCAGCAGCCGGTTGCGGTTGTCCTGCTTGATGTTGTTGTAGGTCCAATTCTGATCGGCGTAGTAGCGGTAGAGCTTGGGGAAGTCGTCGATGGTGCGCCACGACAGGACCGCGAGGTCGCGCGCCGTCGTCCACTGCCCATCCGCCGGCCAGCCCGACGAATTCTTGAACACCGTGCCCGTCATGCCGAGCTCGCGTGCCTTTGCCGTCATGCGCTCGGCAAAGCTGTCCTCGTTGCCCGAAAGCCCTTCCGCCATGACCACGCAGGCATCGTTGCCCGACAGCACGATCATGCCCTTGATCAGGTCCTCGACGCTGACCTCGCTGCCGAGCTCGACGAACATGCGCGAGCCACCCATGTTGCGCGCCCGTTCGCTGACGCGGAAGCGGGTATCGAGCTTCAGGCGGCCGGCATTGATCTCCTCGAAGGCGATGTAGATCGTCATCATCTTCGCCATCGACGAGGGATGCATCGGCTTGTCGGCATCCTTGAACAGCAGCACCGTCGAGGTCTGCGGATCGACCAT
>JAEWIV010000375.1 GCA_023386865.1 Pseudomonadota bacterium | reverse complement strand
AGAGATAGTGACGGCAGACCGCCTCCGCCTCACGGGCAAGGCGGCGCGCCAGCTCGGAGGCGTCGCGGGGCATCACGCACCTCCCCACGCGCTGACGTTATGTTGCGCAAAAGCTATCGATCGTCCGCAGGCCAGCGCCCAATCGGGGCTGCGCAACATAACTCTCGACGCAACATAATCGGTCCACTTGCCGGCGGCGCCCTTGCCATGGTCCGGGCCGCTCAGGCGGACGAACAGGCTTCGACCCGGGTTGTTGGCGACGTCGCCGACCAGCCAGTAGCGACCCTCCCGCTGTCCATTGGAGAGATAGTGGCGGCACACCACCTCGGCATTGCGCGCGAGGCGGCGAGCCAGGTCCGCGGCATGCGAGGACACGGCTGCCTCCTCACGCCGCCCGGTCGGCAACCCGGACCACCGGGTAGCGATCCAGCAATTCAGCGAGGATCGCCGGACCGCTGGCGCCGGTCGGAACGAACAGACGGAGCTTCCAAGTGATGATCTCGGAGATGAGCCCCATCGCCTTCAGGCGATCGACCATGCCCTCGGTGAAGCCGTAGAGCTCGACCCGGAACAAGCCCATCACCTTGGCGCGGCGGAGGCTAAGCCCATCCTGCAGCTCGAGGACCGAGCGACCGTCGAGAACGGCCGACCAGGCATCCGCGGGTGCGATGCTCGCGCCTTCGGCGCTGACCGCCTGGGCGACCCAGGCCGGCGAGACCATCCGGCCGATAACGCGTTCGCCTGCATCGGTCTGCAGGCGGTAGACCCGCATGGACTCGTCCGGCAGCCGCTTCCAGATCGGCAACAGCAGCCCAGTGACGATGTGAAGATCGCTGTCCGTGAAAGTGGGAATCTCGGCAAGTTCCCGCTCCCATGCCTTGGCGAAGACATCACGCTCGGTCCGTTCCCACTGCGTATGCGCCAGTGCTGCGACGGACACGGCTGTCCGCTCCATCGGGCGCAGCAGGCGGACACGGCGTTCGACCTCGCCATCGTCCAGCATGACGCTGGGCGCCGGGACCTGGACGGCAGCGCGGCCCGACAGCGCGTTCACCAGCAAAGCGGCCCGCGGATCGTCTGCGCGGTCCAATGCCTCCGTGAGGCTGAACGGCCGATTGCGCTCGCGCCGGCGGATGGTGAAGACCTGGGTCTCCGCACCGGTCTGGGGATGGACATAGAGCGCACGCCGATCGGTCACCATCAGGCTTTCGGCGATCAGCGTCTCGACCCCGACATCGTAGGTGCCTGAGGCGCGCGCGCCCTCGATCTTGGCCTGGAGCAGCTCCTCGAACGCGCCGAACAACGTATTCTGCAATTCGATCGTGAGCGCCAGCAGCCGGTTGAGGAACGTCGTGATCGGCGGCAGCTCCTCGCGCAGGCTGCCATCTTGATCGGTCAGATGCAGCCCGGTGGCCGCCTGGAAAGCCGCGAGCGAACAGCCCTCGATCTTGCCGGCGAACAGCAGGAGATAGAGCTGGCGCAGGGCGGCTCGGCCATAAGGCGATTCGAGATTGTCGTCGGCCCGGAACAGGCCCTGGCCGCCGGTCTGGCGCTGGCCCTTGGTGATGGCGCCCAGGGTGTCGAGCCTGCGGGCGATGGTCGACAGGAAGCGCTTCTCGGCCTTCACGTCGGTGGCGATCGGCCGGAACAAGGGCGGCTGGGCCTGGTTGGTGCGGTTGCTGCGCCCCAGGCCCTGGATGGCGGTGTCGGCTTTCCAGCCAGCCTCCAGCAGATAGTGGACGCGCAGGCGCTGGTTCCGTGCACCAAGGTCGGCGTGGTAGGAGCGCCCGGTGCCGCCGGCGTCGGAGAAAACGAGAATGCGCTTGTCGTCGTCCATGAAGGCCTGCGCCTCGGCGAGATTGGCCGAGCCGGGGCGGTTCTCGACGCAGAGCCGGTCGCCCTTACGCACTACTCGCCGTGAGCGACCCGTGACCTCGGCGACCAGGTCGGTGCCGAAGCGCTGCACGATCTGGTCGAGGGCACCCTGGACAGGAGCGAGTGAGGCAAGCTGCTCGATCAACCGGTCACGGCGCTCGACGGCCTCGCGGCATTGCACGGGCTGGCCGTCGCGATAAACCGGCCTCGAGGAGAGATTGCCGTCGCCATCTGTGAACGGCTCGAAGAGCTGAGTCGGGAAGCTGTGCGCCAGGTAGTCGAGCACGTACTCGCGCGGCGTGATGTCGACCTGGACGTCACCCCATTCTTCGGTCGGTATGTCGGCCAGCCGCCGCTCCATCAGGGCCTCGCCGGTCGAGACGATCTGCACGACAGCGGCATGTCCCGCTTCCAGATCACGCTCGATCGCCCTGATCAGCGTCGGCGTCTTCATCGAGGTGATGAGGTGCAAGAAGAAGCGCTGCTTAGCGGATTCGAAGGCTGAGCGCGCGGCTGACTTCGCCTGCGCATTGAGCGTGCCGCGCTCACCCGTGACATTGGTTGCCTGCAGTGCGGCGTCGAGATTGTTGTGGATGACCTGAAAGGCGCCGGCATAGGCGTCGTAGATGCGGATCTGCTCTCGCGTGAGCGTATGCTCGAGCAGCTCGTACTCGACGCCTTCGTACGACAAAGACCGGGCGGCATAGAGGCCCAGCGCCTTGAGGTCGCGAGCAAGCACCTCCATGGCGGCAACGCCGCCCGCCTCGATGGCCTGCACGAACTCCGAGCGCGTGCCGAAGGGAAAATCCTCGCCGCCCCAGAGGCCCAGTCGCTGGGCGTAGGCGAGGTTGTGCACGGTGGTGGCGCCCGTGGCGGAGACGTACACGACGCGGGCATTCGGCAGCGCATACTGCAGGCGGAGACCGGCACGGCCCTGCTGGGAGGGCGCCTGCTCACCCCGCTCGCCCTTGCCGCCGGCGGCATTGGCCATGGCGTGGCTTTCGTCGAACACGATCACTCCATCGAAGTCCGATCCCAGCCAATCGACGATCTGCTGGACCCGCGAAACCCTTTCCTCGCGCGCGTCGGTCCGTAGCGTGGCGTAGGTGGCAAAAAGGATGCCTTGCTCCAGGCGGACCGGTGTGCCCCGGCGGAAGCGCGCGAGCGGCGTGATCAGCAGGCGCTCCATGCCGAGCGCCGACCAGTCGCGCTGAGCGTCCTCGATCAGCTTGTCCGACTTCGACACCCACACCGCCCGCCGCCGGCCTTGCAGCCAGTTGTCGAGCAGGATACCGGCAACTTGACGGCCCTTGCCGGCGCCGGTGCCGTCGCCCAGCATCCAGCCGCGCCGGAAGCGAACGGCGTTCTCGGCGCCATCGGGTGCCGCTGAGACGACATCGCAGGTCTCATCGACCAGCCACGATCCGGCGAGATGGTCGCTGTGGGATTCGCCCGCATAGATGACGCTCTCGAGCTGGGCATCGGACAGCAACCCGCCGCCGACGACATTCGCCGGCAGGCGCGGTTGATAGCTGGGCTTGGGCGGCGCGACCGAGGCCATCGCCGCCGACTGCACGAGCCGCGTCGGATGCGGCCGCGCGCCGAGGATCTGGATTGATTGCAGCTCGTATCCTTCGTACAGCGCCTCGGTAAGGCTGCCGCCTTCGACAGGCTTCCAGTCGACGGTCTCGTAGGCGAGCTCAGTACCCACTCGTTCAAGCGAATCACCGGCAACAGCGCGTGGCTGCCGCGCAGGCCTCCGGCTCGACATGACCGTGACGGGAGGGACGGATGCAGGAAGCGCGGTGCCATGAACAGGCAAGCGCGGTGGAACATGCGACGTCACCCATTGGAGCAACGTCGCGACGTCGGGCGCCATGCCGAATGATGCCGGAAAAGACCTTGGATCATCCGCAGGTACGCGATCGATGACCGTCAGCCGAGTCTCGACCGCGGTACCGTGGCGGGCATAAACGCGACCATCGACGGCAGCGCTAAACACGACACGGCCGCGTTCCTGAAGGCGGACGAAGGCCTCGCGCCACGATGGATGGTCCGGCGAGAGGCTGGCGCCGGTGATCGCGACGAGGCGTCCGCCCTCGGCTAGTCGCGCCAGCGCCGACGAGACATGGCGCAGGGCGGCATCGCTGACGGTGCCGTCGACATGCGCAGCAGCCGAGAACGGCGGATTCATCAGCACGACGCTCGGACGCACGGCATCGTCGAGATGGTCGTGGAGATGAGCCGCGTCGTAGCGTGTCGTGACCACTGCGGGGAACAGCTGCCCGAGCAAGGCCGCGCGCGTGGACGCTAGCTCGTTCAGGGCCAGCCCGCTGCCCGCGAGCTCCGCGAAGATGGCGAGCAGACCCGTGCCGGCCGAAGGCTCAACCACGAGGTCAGCCGGGGTGATCGCAGCGGCGTTGGCGGCGACAAACCCGAGCGCGAGCGGCGTCGAGAATTGCTGAAGCGCCTGGCTCTCCTCGGATCGGCGCGTATGGGTGGGAAGAAGGGCCGCGATCCTGCCGAGCATCGACAGTGCAGTAGCCGGTGACCCAGCCCGTGTCCGAATGGCCGGGCCGAACTTGCGCATGAACAGCACGGTCGCTGCCTCGCAGGCGTCGTAGGCGGTCTTCCAGTCCCAGGCGCCGGCGGCATCGGAGCCGCAGAAGGCGTGCTCCATGGCGGCGCGCAGGGCAACCGCATCGATGCGGCACCCGCGCTCGAGGTGAGGGAGAAGAAGGTGCGCTGCCGCGGCAATGCCGGCGGACGGATCCGCAGGAGCGCCGGCGAGCGAGCGTAGTGGTGTGGTTGCCGCCGAGAGGGAGACATTCGACATGGAGGAGACCTCGGGAGAGCGAGAACGGTCTGAACCGGAAGGCGCTCTCTCTGGACCCAGCCGGCTCAAACCCGTGCCGGCCGTCCTCTCCCTCTCCCCTGCGACTAGAAGGTGAGGGATCTCTCAAAGGAAAAAGCCCGGCACGGCGGCCGGGCTTATCCAACGATTGGCGGCAAGAAGGCAGGGCGGCCGAGGCCGCTCCGCGATACTCCTGCTACTCGGCGGCAATGGCATTCGGCTCGACCTCGTCAGTCGCGGAATCCTGCCCTTCGCCGTCGGTGAGGAAAGCGGGAAGCTCCTCGGTGTCGGTGGGGGTGCGCGACACGTCCCCGCTGTCGGCGAGCCGCAGCGGTTCGGGGAGCCAGCCCGTGCCATTGAGCAGCCGCTCGGCCTCCTTCGCCATCTCCGCCTTCTTGAGATGGTCGATGAGCTGCGCAGCTTGATCGCCCCTGGCCTCCCGCACCGCCTCGAGGATGCGGGGCTTGGTGACGCGGCCGAGATAGTTGTCGACCGTCGGCCACCATCCGGCTTCCACCATGTCGAGGTGGACGGCACGGGCGAGCCGGTCGGCCTGGGCGATCCGCTGCTGCACACCGTGCGCCGAAACGCCCGGTCCGCCGTACCGGTCGCCCTTCTCGTAGAGGGCGTTCACGCCGAACGACACGCAATGCGCGAGGAGCGCGGCGCGGCGATTGTCGTCGAGGACGGCGAGCCAGTCCCATAGCACTTGGCCGTCCTTGGGCAGCTCGGCTTTCCAAGCCTCGTGGCGTTCGGCCACCGCCTTGGCCGAGGGGCTGTCCTTCAAATCGGCCGACTGGGTAGGGAAGAACACATGCCGCACCGAGGCTTCCAGGCAGGCGCCGGGCGCGCTGTGCTGGAAGGTGTCGAGGCAGAGTTTGTGCAGCAGCGCGGTCAGGGCGACCTGCGGGTTGTTCGCCACCGCGTCTCGCAGCGCCAGGGTGCGATGAGCCGTCAGCTCGCTCACGAGGCGCTCTGGCAGCGGCTTGATCGCATCGTCGTCGCCGTCGTCCTCCGGCTGATCGCCGCCGATGGTGATGACGGTACGCTGGGCCGGAGCAGCAGGCGCCGCCTCATCCGCCCCGCCGATCTCGTCTGCTGCCGGATCTTCGCTGCCCGCCGGCATCGGCTCGTCTTCCGGCCGGACATAGCCGCGATCGGCCGCGAGGCGACCGTCGGCATCGATGCTGACGAACACACCGGCACGCGCGATCTCGGCCGGCTCGTAGCGGACCGGCCGGCTGTCGAAGGCGGCAAGCGCCGTCTCGATCTCGCCCAGCGGCGCGTCGACCTCGTCCGGCAGCTCGTCGGCTCCTTCGTATTCGCTCTCGAGCTTGGCCTGCTCGGCGGTCAGCGCGTCGAAGGTCGCCTGTTCGTCGGGCGTGAGTTCGACCTCCACGCCGTCGAGCCGCCGAAGATGGTGCGCATGGCCGTACCGGAAATCGATGGCCACCTCGATCCACTTCCAGCCCTCGGCGGCGATCTTCTCGGCCTCCGTCGCCAGCTTCTCGGTGGCCAAGCGATCGAGCAGAGCCACGTCCTGAAGCCAGCCGCCTCCATCGTCCTCGAACAGATCGCGCAGGACCATGCCACCTGCTGCGTCATAAACATCGAGTCCGACGAACCGCGCCCGGCGATCTGAAGCCCGCACGGCGCTCTCGGTGAGCTGGCGGCGGATCAGGTAGGGCTCCTTGTCGTAGGACTGCTGCAAGGCCTCCCAGACCTGCTCCTGCCGGGCATGGTTGGTGGTGACCGTAAAGGCCATGAGTTGCTCCAGGGTCATGCCGTCCCCCGCATAGACCTCGAGCAGCTTCCCGGAGACGGAAGCCAAGCGCAGCCGCTGCTTCACCACAGCCGGCGCGACGAAGAAGCGGGCGGCGATCTCCTCCTCGCCGGCGCCCTGGTCGCACAGCGTCTTGAAGGCGCGGAACTGGTCCAGCGGATGCAGGGCGACGCGCTGGACGTTCTCGGCCAGAGAATCCTCCTCCGCTGAGACCAGCACCGAAGGATCGCGCACGATGCAGGGGATCGGCGCCGTCTTCGACAGGCGCTTCTGCTTCACCAGTCGCTCAAGAGCCCGGTAGCGGCGCCCACCGGCCGGAATCTCGAAGGTGCCGGTCTCGGCGCCCTCGGCATCGAGGACCGGCCGGACGTTGAGGCTCTGCAGGAGCCCACGCCGGGCGATGTCCTGGGCCAGGTCCTCGATTGAGACGCCTGCCTTCAGGCGCCGGACGTTGGACTGGCTGAGCACGAGCTTGTTGAAGGGGATGTCGCGCGAGGCGCTGAGGATGATCTTCTGAACGGCCTTTGCCATGGAAAACACTCCGCGACGGACGGCCGGGAGACTTCCTCTCGACCTCCAATCCGTCACGGAAACCGGCGCAGCCCTTTCACTCTCGCGATGGGTAAATCAGGAAGCGAGGGTGATCCTCTCGTTGCTTGGCGTGTGATTACCGTCCGCGCGAAGTCTAGCGACTAAGGCACGCCAAGCCGGTCCATCTCCGTCCGGAGAAAGGCCAGGGCGTCATCGACGACGGTTTCGACGTAGTGCATGTGGCCGCCGTTGTCGTCGATGACGACCTGCTCCGGGCCGCCGAACCTTCCCAAGCCAAACCCTCCCTCGCCGTAGCCGACCTCGCGACTTTTGGTTTGGGAGGCGAGCGTTACTTTGGGGCGGCCCCTGGTCAGCCTGACGTGCTTATGGGCCTTCGCGACATCGCGAAGCATCTCAAAGTTCGAATCCCGCTTCGCCAGCAGGGCCCGGTATGTAGTATCGTCGCCTCCTGCGAGTTCATGAGGTGCATTCGTACGACACCATTCGCAGAGATGCGCTGCCAAGGCGTCCACGGCGGCAACTGCATTGAAGGCGTGCCGCAAGTCCGCATAGTTTGCATGGAAGTCGGCGATGTTCTTCTCGACGACGTCAGCGCAAAATTCCCGTGGTCCCATCCCCACCTACTCTATCCGAGGACGCCAAGCAGAGCGAGGTTGCTTTGCCGCCATCGCCGCGGGAAGAGCAGCCTCCCAGAATGCCTCAGCGACACGGATTTTCTCTGCTTCGAATCCAGCAAGGTCCGTGTTGAGCCCCTCGATGGCAAGCCGCACATGGCCAGAGACTTCTCGAGCGACGTCGACCAGCCGAAAAATCTCACCGTAGGTCGGGTTGACGCCCCGTTTCGGAATGATGAGCAAATGGGCCAGAAGGTTGTTTCGAAATCTGCGCAAGCGAAGAATGGCGGCTCGTCCGACCTTGGTCTTGCGGAGGCTGTCGTAGGCTGACAATGCTTTATCGATCGCATCTTCACAGGCTCGGGCGTTCTTGTCGCCCCAAGACGGAAGCATCGCCGTCCAGTGTCGCGCCTTTGCGCCGAAGTATGCGCGCGCCCGTCGCTGGCGTACCAATCGCAGCAAGAGTGGTATCGAGGCCGCATCGCTCCGATTGTAACGACGCGCATAGGTCTCTCCTCGGCGACGACGGGGCATCTCGAAGAGCTTGGCCAGAATCAACGTCAGGAACATGGCCTGGCTGCCTTGGATGGAAGTCACGCTGTCGGCCGCATAGAATTGCCGACCGCTATGTTCCTGGATCAGAGAGTTGGCGCTTTCTAGCGAAGCACGAACCTCGAGGGCAATGCGCGTTTGCTCGTCGATCAACTTGACCATTCGCCGGATGCGTCGCGCGACTTCATTGATTGGCAATGACTTCGGAGCCTTGCGCGCTTTCTTAGGTCCTTGCATCTCGCCTCACGCAGGAACTGCCGTACTGATGAATCGTCAGGGTGGCAGACCACTACTGGTATTCGGCTCCCGAGTCCGAAGCCTGACCGGCCGAGCTAGGGCGTAACATAAGCGAGCTCTACTGGCGGCGTTATCGGCGTGTCGTCCAGTCGTAGGCGTCCTCATCCCTGCCCTCTTCGAAGGAAGGAGGATCATTCGACAACATCAGGAGTGAAACCGCAAAATCGTACTGTTCGGCGAAGATGGTCATCTCGCGAACCGGTTCGTTGAACCACACGCCTGCCGGCAGATCGATCCCCGTCCGCACGTCCGCTGAGAGGTCCTGGCGTCCCACCAGGGATTTGGCCGGCACCTCGATCGGCCCAGAGGACGTCCTGAAATACGCCCTTGTCTTCAGCGCGGGATCGCTTGAGCGCGCCCACAGAATGTACCCGTCGCGCGAGACCACCAAGACAGCGCGGCGTTCCGTGTATTTGAGCCACTGCAACGCGGCAGCGATCAGGGAAACCTTGTAACGTTCGGCGCATTGGGTGAGCGCGTCGATATCGACCTTTGATCGTGGGTCGACTTGACGCCGATAGTCGTCGAGCGGCATCAGAATGTTGGCGGCGAAGACGTTGGCCTGATGCTCGATCTGGCCGTACTCGCTGTCCCACCTCACGACATCCTGCTGGCCGCAGCGAAGACCAACCGGATTCCTGACCCGATGCATGAGGTAGTGGCCGAACTCGTGCGCCAGCGTGAAGTTCACGCGGCCCTTTGAAGCGATCGCAGTATTATAGAAGATGCCCCAGCCCTTCTTCCCGGCAGGGGCACGCATCAGGGCGCCATCGAAATCCGGAAGGCTGTCGCCGACGACGAGCGTGACCGGGTCGTCGGGGTATTTTTGCCAGCTGTACTCTTTTGCCACCGATGGAATGTCGACGGGGAAACGATCGCTACCCAAGACCTTGTTGAGGAGGATGGTGAGGTCGTTGGCCCATCGCCTTGCCGATCGGTCTTCCGTCATTCGTCGTCCCAGATCTCCACCATGCGCCTGATGCGATCCTTGGTTTCCGGGCTCATTTTACGGAATTTTCGGTAGAAGGCCTCGTCCGTGGCATCGGCTTCCTGCTCGGCCCGGTCGACCAGATATTCCGAAGTGACTCCCAGAATGCTGGCGATCTTGCCGATTTTCTCGGCTGACGGACGGGGCGGGTTCTTGTTTTCCAGCTCCCAGATATAGCTTTTGCTTGAGCCTGTTAATTCCGCAAGTTTTTCAAGGGTATAGCCCTTCAGTTTTCGGCGCTCTCGTATTCGGTCACCAAGGGCAGACACGGCATTCTCCTCAGAAAGTTCAGAATAGGCGTATTTCCTAGCCTTGACAACGCGTACCGACCTTCCCACGTTGCGAGTTCGGAATAGAGGTACTTTTCTAGAGTCTATTGACTACCAGGGAAGGGCCGTCATTCCGCAGAGCGCGTCAACCATGGCCGAAGGCCAGACCCAAACAGAGAGTGCTTCATGACTGCCAAACTGACGTTTCATCCCCTGGGCAACGCCGACTGCACCCGCATCGATCTGGCCGACGGCCGCAAGATGCTCCTCGACTATGCCAACATGCGCAAAGCCGACGATCCAACCGACAAGCGCATCGATCTGCCGACCGAGCTGAAAGCCGACCTGCGCGCCGCCAAGCGCGACTACTTCGACATCGTCTGCTTTACCCATCTCGACGACGACCACTGCGGCGGGAGTTCGGAGTTCTTCTGGTTCGATCACGCCGCCAAGTACCAAGGCGGCGGCCGCCCGAAGATCAAAGAGCTCTGGGTACCTGCGGCCACCATCTGCGAGGAGGGCGTCGAAGACAGCGCCCGCGTGATCCGCCAGGAGGCTCGCCATCGCCTCAAGAAGGGCTACGGCATCCGGGTCTTCTCGCGTCCCGATGCGCTCAAGAAGTGGCTCGAGGACAACGGCCTTACACTGGAGTCGCGGCAGCACCTCGTCACCGACGCAGGGCAGTATGTTCCGGGCTTCAGCAAGCAGGGGCCCGAGCGCGTCGAGTTCTTCATTCACTGCCCGTTCGGGTGGCGCCAGAACGAAAACGAGGTCGTCGAGCGCAATGCGGACAGTGTCGTATTCCAGGCCACGTTCCTCGAGGGCGGACGCCACACCAGCGCGCTGTTCATGTCGGACATCGACTACGACACAATCGCGCAGATCGTCGTCACCACGAAGAGGCACAAGAACGAGGAGCGGCTTGAGTGGGACGTGTTCAAGATCGCCCACCACTGCTCCTATCTCTCCATCGGCCCGGAGAAGGGCGAGGACGAGACGAAGCCCGTTCCGGAGGTGAAGTGGCTGTTTGAGACGCAGGGCCACGAACGTGGGGGCCTCGTGTCGACCAGCAAGCCGATGCCGGTCAAAGGGAGCGCGGAGGACAAGGACGTCCAGCCTCCTCATCGCCAGGCCGGGGCCTACTATAAGCGGGTCGCGAATCTCAAGGACGGCCAATTCAGGGTGACGATGGAGCATCCGTCGGCCAGCAATCCCAAGCCGATGACGATCGAGATCACCCAGCTCGGCGCCCGCCTGCTGACGGTATCCGCGACGGTCGGTGCGGCCGCCATCATCTCGACGCCGGCGCGCGCGGGCTGAGATGGGGCTGCATCCCTGGCTAGCCACCGTCGGAGAAGTACTTGCTGCCGGAAGCCCGATCGAGCTCCCGGCAGCCCGGGAGTTTGTCGACCTCCTTGCCGGAGGTCGCGTTACGGGCGCTGCACTCGTCGCGGTGCGACAGAACGCAAGCCAGACCACGGTCCACGTCGACATCGAGGTGGAACGGCCGCAGGTGCTCGTCCACGACATCAAGGCCACCGAGGCAATTGGCGTGGTCTTCCCGACGAGCGGTGGCGCGCCGAGAGTATTTGCGCTCCGAGAGGACTTTCCCGATACCCCGCATCAGAACGAGCGACCGGTCGATAAGCCGGCCTCGCTCTGCATCGACGATCGCACGTGGCAGGAAGCTCGCCTGACGTATTCGTCGATGGACTTGGCGCGTCGGATCCAGCTGTGGCTCGCCAAGGCAGCGAGGGGCGAACTTCACGACCGATCCCTGCCGCCGGAACCACTCTTTTACCCGGCGCCGATGTTGATCCTTCTGCCGGCGGCTGCCCTCGGGCCCGAAGGTCATCGGCAATCGCTTTCGGGCTACATCCGGCCGGACAACGAGTCACTGATCATCGCCGAAGCGACCAGTACCGCCGGGATGCGGCCTGGCATCCTGACGATCCTGCAATATCGCGCCCGACGGCAGAAGCTCTCCCGGATACGCCACTCGCCGTCGACACTGGCCGAACTCGCGGCCGAGCTGAGGGACCTGGACGTCAATCTGCTGGATGATCTGAAGGCGCAGCTGCGGACGTGGAGCGGTTCCAACAGGAACGATACCCGCCTCTCGACCCTCTTGGTGCTTCTAGTCACGTTCCCAGTGCTGGACGAGCAGGGCGAGGAGTCGCTCAATCGCCGGGCCTTCGTCTCGCTGGAGAGCGCCGGCGATGTAGGCGAGAAGCTCGGCGTCTTCTTCAAGGAACAGCTGCCCTCCAAGGCCCTGCCGGCTTACTTGCCCGCCGTCGGGGCCAAGGCGAAACCGGACGCCATCCGGATCCAGCCAGCCGGCATTCATCTTGCATTCGAGCGGGAGATTGCTCGAGAAATCGCAGGCCATTCAGCCGCCGACACGCGCCGCGCTGTGCTCGTCGGTGCCGGATCTATCGGCTCGCACATCGCGGTCAACCTCGCGCGGGAGGGGTGCTTCAGATGGACGGTCGTCGACAACGACGCGCTCCTGCCACACAACTTGGCTCGTCATGCTCTGCTCCATCCCGATGTAGGCGCGCCGAAGGCTGTCGCGCTGGCTGAGCATTTGTCCGCGTTGCTCGGCGAACCGTGCCAAAGCGTCATCGCGGACGTCATTGCGCCGGGTCCGAAGCAGCAGGAGTACGTGGACAAGGCCCTGGCCGAGGCCGAGATCATCATCGACGCGTCGGCGTCGGTCGCCGTATCGCGTCATCTGTCAGATCTCCAGACGGCCGGGCGGCGTATCTGCGCCTTCTTCAACCCGGCGGGAACCTCTGCGGTCGTCCTGAGCGAGCCGGTCGACCGCAGCATCACGCTGCACGACCTTGAGGCGCAGTATTTCCGGCTGCTGCTGACAGACAGGAACTTGGCCACGCATCTCCAGGCCCCGCCAACCGGCGTGAGCTACAGCGGATCGTGTCGGTCGCTGACCAATCGCATTCCCGCCACGCGAGCAACCATCCTTGCGGCGCTGGCGTCGCGCGGCATCGTCGACAGTCTTGAGCACGAACACGGCTCGATCGCGGTCTGGACGCTCGACGACACCGGCAGAGTCTCACACGTGTGCCGGCGTGCGTCCGCAGTCCACAGGCTTGAGCATCGATGGAAGGTAGCCTGCGGCGCCGATCTCCTGGGCGATCTCCATCAGCTGCGCAAGAAAGGGCTGCCGGCAGAGACCGGCGGAGTCGTCATGGGAATCGTCGACAGTAGCCGGCGCACCATCCACCTTGCTCATGCAATGCCCGCGCCGGAGGACAGCGACGCGTCGACGACAGGCTTCGAGCGCGGCGTTGCCGGGCTCCTAGAATCCGTCACCGATATTGCCGAATCGACGATGCACCAGCTGCGCTACGTCGGCGAATGGCATTCCCATCCCAATCGGGCCTCGGTGGGCCCGAGCGGCACTGACCTGCAGCAGCTCATCTGGCTCGCCCGAGAGATGAGCGATGAGGGCTTTCCGGCCATCATGGTCATCTCCGGCGAGAGGAAGCGCTATTCGATCATCATGGGCGACCTGACATTCGAGGTGTCATCACCAGGAGACGACGGATGAGCGACGTCGACCTGCAGGGATCCTTCGTGGCGGACAAGAACCACGGCGACTTCCTCAATGCCAAAAAGCTTGAGGATCGTCTCGGGCTCTGCCTGTCGGGCGGGGGTTACCGGGCGATGCTTTATCATCTTGGTGCCCTGGTTCGCCTAAACGAACTCGGGCTGCTCTCGGAGCTGCGGGAGGTTGCCAGCGTGTCCGGCGGGTCCATCATTGCAGGCGTGTTGGGCCTTGCTTGGCCAAAATTCGAGTTTTCGGACAAGAAGGTCTCGAACTTTTACGAGCTGGTGACGGTCCCGATCCTCAAGTTTGCCACCGTCGGCGTGGACATCCGCGCGGCGCTATTCGGTCTCCTGCCCGGACGCACTCCGGCCGACTATGTCGCCGCTGCATATGATAAGCATCTCTTTGGCGGCGCTACGCTGCAGGACCTCGCCTCCACGCCGCGCTTCACCTTCATGGCGACCAACCTGCAGACGGGCAGTGGGTGGCGCTTTTCCAAGGATTACGCCGCCGATGTGCGAGTCGGGTGTATCGACAAGCCGGCACTACCCCTGTCCCGAGTTGTTGCCGCTTCTTCCGCCTTCCCGCCCGTCCTCTCGCCGGTCCGGTTTCCGTTCGAGGCTGGCAGCGTCCATCCAATGCGCGGCGCGGACCTTCATCGTGCGCCGTTTACCGAGGAGGCCGTCCTGACGGACGGCGGCGTTTATGACAATCTGGGATTGGAACGGGTCTGGAAGCGATGCAGGCGTGTCCTGGTGAGCAACGCCGGCCTTACGATACCCGAAATCGGTCGGCCGTCGGGACGATGGCTGGGGCAGGTGTTCCGTACGCTGAACATCCTGCAGCAGCAGTCGGAGAATGCGCGCAAGCGGATCCTTTTTGGCGTAAACAATCTTGGCCAACGCAAGGTGGCGTACTGGAGTATCGATACGGCTATTTCGACTTATGCGGTTCCAGACGCCCTGCTCCTTTCCAGCGATGCGACTACCACCGCCGCAAGGATGCGCACACGCTTGAACCCTTTCTCCCCTGACGAGATCGAACTGCTTCTCAGGTGTGGCTATGCCGGCGCCGATGCGTCATTGCGCAAGTACGAATTCGCATCGAATAGTCCTGCTGCGGCCTTTGAAGGCTTACCAACTTCCTAGAATCTCAACGCAATCGGCACCACCCAGACTATGGACGCGTCCGAATCGCCCGCATCGCGCGACTTGCCGGCACCGCTCCGGGCAAAAGTCGTCTACCTCGATCAGAACAAATGGATCGAGCTGGCACAGGCTGCAAAGTCGCCTAAGAACTACCCCGTCGCCCGCGGCATTCTGGAGATCCTGTGCGCCGGCGTCGAAGCTGGATCCGTACGGCTGCCTCTAACCTCGACCAACATCTACGAGACTCACAAAGTGAACCGCCGGGAGCAACGGTGGGACCTAGCATACACTCAGACCACGCTTAGTAAGGGTGAAGTGTTCCGAGGCTTCCATCGGCGCCTGGAAGTCGAAATCGGCCGCGTTCTGTCCAGGATCTATAACTTGCCCTGGACCGAACCCGCCCCAGACTGGGTGTTTTCAAACCTATTCTTCGAGGCCACAGCCGAAGCAAAGGACCCTCGCCTGGGTCGCAAGATCTCCGATCGTGTCCTTGAGCTCATGCACGCGGAGCCGCAAAGGACTCTCTTTCATTACTTAATGAATATTCCTGACCCCGTACGACAGCAGTCGATCCGGGAGTTCACGCAAGGATGCGAGACTTTGCGCGCGCAGATCGAGGAGCGACGCGCACGCCACAAGGCAGAAAGCATCTCTATGCGACGAAAGATCTACAGTGTGCTCTTAGTCATGGGCGAGCAGGACGTCATGATTGCTACCGCGACCAGGCTCAACCTGCCTTGGAACTGTTTCCTGGATAAGGGCGGGGCCACGATGCGAGCCGTTGTACGCGAGACACCAGCATTCCTCATCGAGCGCGAGATCAGCCTGAAACTGGAGGCTCAGAACCGGCCGATCCAGCTCAATGATATGCGCGACATGCGTACTTTCGCGACCGTCCTGCCCTACTCAGATGTCGTCGTGGCCGAAAAGCCCTTCACAAATCTGGCGCGACAGGCTGGCCTTCACACCCACTTCGGGGTCCGGCTGGAAACTGATCTGCGAGCATTGAAAGAGCTACTTTAGGCTCACAGAGGCACTCTACAGGATGAGTAAGCGAACCTCAGGATCTGCATCAGCGATGCGTTGTATGCGGCCATCTGCCGTGGCCAAGACAAGGTCACGCTCTTTCACCTGAGCGCACATCCACAGGTCGTTCTCGTCCACCTGAAGCTTCTGACCGCTCGTTTTGTCCACCCATTCTTCCAACCAGCGCGGCCGATCGCGCTGGGTCGCTTTGGCCAAATATTTCTTGGCAAGGTTGGTCTTTAACTCAGCGTAGGCCACTGACGTATGATGGCTTACGTCCAGTACGGCGTAGCCACGCGCGTCAACGAGCATCTGCTGAAGAGCTGGCAAAGACGATCCGCCGAAGGCCTCCGCCATCTTTACTCCGAACGTGAGTTCGGCCAAGGAAATGGCCGAGACGAATTGTGCTGCCGTTTGATCTAAGGCTCCTATCGCCAAGCGCACGTCGTTATGCCGACGATGAGATGAATCGAGAAGGGCTGATAAGACCGAGGTATCGAGAAGGTAGCCATCCACGCCGATCAAGCTCTGAAAGTATGTAGAAGCTCGGCCTCTTCACGCGGCAGTGGCTGAAAAACCTTCTGAATCCAGGAACCATGTGCCCGGAAACGGCCGGAAGCGCGCTCAGACAGTGTCAGGCCAGGCGTTGGATCGTTCACGTCCCAATGCTGCCACGGATGAGCCACAGGACGCTCAACACCACGGAAGTAGTCAAGAAGCTGGCGTTCCAGCCGGGCGGGGAGGTCGTAAGCACCCAGCACTGCTGCATCGATCTGCATGAGAAGCGTGGCCAACCGCTCCTCATTCTGATTCAGCGCCACAGGCTCCATCAGGAGTCCCACATATTCCGCTACCAGTTCCCCTGCGTGATCTGGCATCACGGGCGGAAGAGGAATCTGCCCAACAGCCGAGATGCGCATACCTTTTGCTGGTGAATGAACGGCAAGAAAGGCGTTTGCGATCGGGCCATTGAGGACGGCAGTGAAGGTTAGAAGCTGCCTATCGGAAAGGGATCCATACGGCCACAGCCCGAAGAACTGCTGGGAGCACACGAAGCCTTTATTGTCGAGCGCTGCCGCAATACGCCACGGCCCGCGGCTAAGGCGGCCGGCGTTGACAATCAGCTTTGGCTTATCCCAAGGTAGATAAATTGCGCTATAGAGAAGTCTCTCCGGTCGGCAATCGAGCCACACGGGACGAGCCGACACGAATTGTTTTGCTCCCCGGGCGGTATGCAATCCTCGCCTGTAGCCAGCATGACGTTGTGTGCTCCAGGCTGAATCTTGCGCTGACTTCCATTCAATCCCGCGGTGAATGGTGAAGTGATGGCCTAGCCGTGGTGCCGCTGCCAGGAATTGCCAGAGGGTCTGCAATGGGGGGACCCAAAGGTCACCCGACGCAGGTTCGTCGACTGGGCGTACGAGCTGCCGTTCCGTTGTCGTCTTGCCAGTCTGCAGGAAAGTCAAGCGGTCACGGTCGGACACCTCGGTGGATCGCAAGGTAATGATCGCCGGTGCTGGCGGCCTCGGTTCGCGAGCGACCAGTAGTGCCGATTCGATACCGGAAGCGCCGAAAATGCGATCCGGCAACTCGACCAGCTCGACATCGCCATAAAGCTTCTCGATCGTTCGCCGTTGTTCCGCAAACTGTCGATCCAGAATGAAGGGTCGCGGCAAGACGAAGGCGAGCGCGAGAGGATGGGCGTTGAGTGCGGCAGCCAGCACAGCTACTGGCTTGGAGTAGGATTTATTGGCGATGGGATACAGCGCTCGTTCGTTTACCGCAAACGACTCGAAGGGCGGGTTACAGAGAATGACATTCTGTCCGCGCATGCGCTCTGCCAACACACCTCCCTCAAAGAGATTAGTTTCAGCGATATGCCAGCCATTCTGGTTTGGGTAGTCAGCGAGTATCAGAGAGAGCGTCGCAACTTCGCACGCGAAGGCATCGACTTCGTCGCCGGAGAGACTGCCAACAAGAAAATCGTGGCGCTGCTGATCACTCCAATCGATCGGAAGCAAATCACGCACATGCCGCAAAGCCGAAACAAGAAAGGTGCCCGCACCGGCAAAGGGTTCATAGACTTTCAGATCTTCCGGACGGTGGCGATGAAGTTCCAGTCGGCTAACGGCATACTCGGCAAGCTGGCGGGGAGTGCTGTGGGTTCCAAAATGCTTTCGGGTCTCAGGAGTGACGAAGGTATTCTCGTAGACGAACGCCAAGTCATCCGATGAAATATTGGCGAAGCTGATACCGCGGCGTAGGCATTCCCATGCAGCTGTAAATGCAGCCGGAACGCTCTGCCGACCACCGATCGGAACTGACGGGAGCGAATAGTAGGATTCGATCGCTCGGAGAACAGACGAGAGATCGGCGGCGTTCCAACCCTGGGCATAAGGATGCTGGCGGTCCTGCAGGACCTTCGCCGCGAGTAGGCGAAACACTACGCGAAACAATAGTCGAGTCTCATGCTTCTTTCCTTTTTGCGCTTGTGATGCGGCTGTGAGCGCATCGATCAGCAGGCGGTCGAGCTTAAGATGGATCTCACCCTCGACAGCGGGCAGCAGTCCAATATCAACAAAATCGAGTTGGTAGCTCTGATCAATGGCGCCGATGGATTTCGCGCGGTGAATGGCATCCGGGGCCCAAATGGCCTGATGCCGTTCGAACAAAGCGGGCAGGTTGTCGGTAGATAGCCGCTCGATCACTCGCGGCGGTGCATCGCCACGAACCTGCCAAAGTGAGATCAGATCGTCTTCGATGACGAAGAGGAGTGGCGCGCCTAGCGCACGGTGCGCCTTGACGAGCTCCATCGTGTCGCCCTTACCACCCATCACCGCGGCGAGCGCCGCGGATCGATATGACGGCGGGGTCTGCGTAAAGGCAGCCAACAACACTGTCCTCGTTGAGTCCGCTGGATCGAGGACGTCGGCAAACGTGTAGTTGCGCACAACAGCTTCATCGCGATACCCCATCGAACGCGCTGCCGTAGCGATAATCTCGATTGCGCTCATGGTTACGCTCCCGTCATGCGGATGCGTTCTTCGAGGGAAGCGGAGTAGGGGGAAAGCGGAGCGTCTCCTGATTTTCGGCTCCGCCATCGGTCAAAAGCGCGTCACGCAGATGGCCGACTAACGGTCGCAACGGAACGACGAGGACAGGTTCCTCGAAAATGGCATTCTCAAGCTCCGGACGGATTTGGAGGCGGCCCTTCGCGAGATCGGCGATCAACTTGCTGCGTTCGAGCGTTGGCCACGAGACGGCATTGCATGCTTCGAACAAAGCGTCGGCAATGGTAGATAGCGCACCGACGCGAATAGAGAACCCGTCCGTCAGGACGCGCACGACCGCGACAGCGAGCAGATCGCCTGCTGTAAAGCACGGACTGTGACCTGAACCCCGACGCAAGGGGATCAACGCCTTTTTCCAATGACGATAGGTCTCCTGTGGGAGGACCATCGCATCGCGAAGCTGCCCAGGTGTATAGTAGACTGTCACCAAGAACCTTACAAGTCGTTGCTAACAACAAGTTAACATGTTACAATTCACGCTACAAGATGGAGAAAGGTACCGGACTCCCGCAGATCCGGTGCAGGTCGTCTCCGGTGCCGACTACAAGCGGCTTCATAAAATGGTTCAATAACTCAAGCCCCACCGGCAAGCACCCGTTCGGCCCGCTGACCCGCGCCGGCATCGCTCATCTCTACTTCGTGTCCATCCAACCTTCGAGGATGGCAATGGCCGTATTGGCCGAGCGTTATCCGAGAAGGCGCTGGCGCAAAGCATCGGCCAGCCAACCCTGATCGCCCTCGCCTACACCATCCAGCGCAAGCGGAAGGATTATTACGTGGCGCTTGTTTCCTGCCGGATGCGGCCATTGAGCAAGAGGCGTTCGCGGATAGACGGGGTCAAGAGTTTCATCTTCGTCTCCTTTCGCTTGAAGATTTCTCAAGACGCTGGAAACGAGAGCCGGGCGCATAAGTCGGCGGGCCCTTTAGGGTGGGAAACGAGCAACACGGGAGCGAACGCGAATGGAGCGGGCCGCCCATTGACCCGGCAGCGCGCCCCGCTAGATCGGCGTCAGACTTGAAAGCCAAGCGGAAGGAACGAAGCCTCTCGGCCCCCGCTCGTCGCGATGCCGCTCTCCTTGCGCTAGGATGGCGCCGAGAAAACGGGGAGCGCGGCGTGCCCAAACCAAGATTCTCTGAACGGCAGGGCCTCAACCAGATTCCGGAGATCACCTACCGCGACGAACTCCCGTCGCACCTGAAAGACGCCCTGATCGATCTCATCAACAACTACGTCGGCGCCAAGGTCATGATGGATGCCGCGCACAGGATCTTCAATAAGCACGGAATTTCCCCCTTCCCGCGAAAGTTTTCCAAAGAGGAAGGCATGTCCGACCACGACGTTGCCGACAAGGAACTGGAGGCATTTAGATCGGATGCTGCGTGGTACCAAGTCTACGATCTCGCCGAGCAGATCTATTCCGAACTTGTCTTCTATGAAGATGAATCTCGTCTTCCCGGCCTCGATGAGGAGCCGCGCGCCTATCCGATGCAGCAGGACATCACAAAATTCTTCGAAGTTGCCGGGATCGGCTGGAAGATGGATGGCGAGCGAATCGTCTCGCGCTTCGATCCTGCCTTCGAGGGTTCCGTGCGCGAAGCCGGGGAGGCGCTGAAGACCGCCGGCAGGGCGAAGGCCGCCACGCAGCTACGGGAAGCGATGGCAGCGCTCTCGCGCCGGCCGGAGCCGAACCTCTCCGGCGCCGTGTTTCATGCCATGGCGGCATTCGAGGCGCTGACGCGCGATGTGACCGGGCTGCAAAACGCCACAGTCGGACAGATCGTCAAAAAGCGTCCCGACCTCTTTCCGAAGCCGCTCGACACGTCGCTTGGCATGCTCTGGGGCTTTGCCTCCAACGAGGCAAGACACGGATCGGAGGAACGCGGGGTAAGCTTGAAAGAAGCGACCCTGCTGGTGCGCCTGGCGGCCGCGCTCATCGTCTATGTGAGCGAATAAACAACCCGAGTGTCGCCAGGTAAGGTCTTCAGCGCCGGCCTGATCGCTCTGGATCTGGTTGTCAGCGCAGGCCCACAAACGTCCGTGAGATCTTGGACTGGGGGCACATTCGGAAACGTGCCCTCCATCCTGGCTTATCTGGGGTGGAATGCCTATCCGATTAATCAACTCATCTTGACGCGCACTTGCTCGCTGAAGCAATAGCCACGCTGGGGTGCAATCACTATCTTTCGAGCACGGAGCGAGGCGCTATCCAGGCGCTGAACCGGCCTTCGCGAGCTCACGATGCACCCGCAAATACGTGCGCAAAACATTGAGCGGATTGCCGACGCTCTCCCCTTTGTTGCTCAAAATTTCGAACGGTTCGGCGGTCTCTTGATCGATTTGGTGGTTGGCCAATCGATGACCCATGAGGGGATCAATCTGAGAGGTTTCCCGGTCAACAAACTTGTTGATAGCGTGAGCGCCGATGGTCTGACGGCTGCAGCCTATTCGGCGGAGCAAGGATACTTCGACGGCGAGATGCTGAAAGCAACGGGAGACGTTCGCCAGATCCTGACAGTCAAACCAACTGTAAAGAACATCTACCTACTATCGGCGCTCAAGAAGCGGGCGCAACTCGCCGACAACTTCCACACTAAGGTTCTTGCATGGCCAGAGATGGCCGGCCGCGCCTTGCACGTTTGGGGATCGGAGGAGATCGGAGCACTGCTGTTGGATGAAGTGCTGGTTAGCGTCGCCTCGGTGAGCAAGCTTGCGGAGTACCTGCCTGTCCTCCAGCGCATATGGGACGAAGAAGCCAACAGTAACGCTCCAAAACGGCTCGGCGCAGGACACTTGAACCGACCTGACATCGATTCCGATTTGACCGCTAGGCTTGATCAAAAGCGGGCTGTGGTAATCGCCGGGATGCCCGGGCTGGGTAAGTCGGAGGCGGCCGCAGCTTATGCTGCAGCGCATGAGGATCTCTACCCTCTGCCTCTGTGGTTTGAAGGGGAAGACGTTAGACGCGTCGAGAACCTCCGTTCGATACCGCTGCTGGCCGGCGGCGAACACCGGAATCTAACGGAGTTGCTCCGATCAAGCGCCTGCCTGCTCATCGTGGACAACGCTCCCGACGATCTTAGCGTTGACGCTTTAGCCGACCTTTGTGGACCGAAGTCACGCGCTATCTTAACGCGTCGTTTTGTCGGGCCTGGTGACTATCAGCTGCCGCTTATGGCTCCGGATACAGCTCGACTACTCTTGAACCGCGGCATGACAACTCCCTGTCCTGACTCGGTGTTCGATTTGATCTGGCAAACTGTCGGAGGTCATCCGCTCAGTCTTACGTTGATGAACGGCATAAAGGGAACCGGGGTGACATGGGACGTCATCGCCGACGACTGCGAGGCGGTGGGTGAGCTTGAAGACAAGAGTCAGCGCCTTGCCGATCGGCTGATTGGCCACCTTCGAACAGCGCTCTCCCTGCAACTTTCAGTGTTCGAATGGGCCGCCCGCGCCGATTGCGAGAGCGGCTTTCTTCAGCATGTGATCCGTAGTGCGGGCGTACGCAGGTTGCAGGGTCACGGCTTGACCGCGGCAGATCGAGCGAGCGTCGTACGGCTTCACGACGTCGTCTACTCGGCGCTTGCGGCTCAATATGAGTGGTGGACGCCAACGCGACGGGCGGAACTCAATGACACTCTAGTACAATACTTGGAGACGACGGTACTGGAGCACGGTCTTCGCTTTCCCGCAGTTTCCCATAGCCTCAAGAGCAAGATCGAATCGCTCGTCCGAGATGGCGATCGACGACCTGCCCTCCTATACGCGTTGCTGTCGACTTGCGCGCCGCGGGACCTGGATATTGGTCTAGTTGGGGACCCTGTAGAAACGGCGCGCCTCTGGGGGGACACCCTTCCACCGTCGATCGCGGTGATGACCGTCATTGAAGCCGTTGAGAAGCTCTATTTGTACGAGCGAGAAGTCCACGGGCGAAAACTAGCGAGAGAGAACCTCGCGGTCCGCGTGGAGCTATTTTCGATCTTGGGTCGTCTTCCAGGCCTATCGGACCGACAGGTATCGGAAATTGCTCACCATCGTGGCAAAGCGTACCGCCGCTTGGGCGACCGGGATGCCGCTATAAAGATGTTTGAGGGCGTACTGTCGGGTCCTTACCCGCTCATGGAAAGTCGGCTCCAGCTTCTTTTGCTGCATCGCAGAGGGCGTTCAAACAGGGCGACCGAACTTGTTAGTGAGATTCTTCAGGCAGCGGAAAGAGGCGAAGACGTTACGTTCTCGGTCTTACTTGCAGCGATGGAGCGACTCCCGTGGGTTGCGGGTCCTCGGCTCGGGGAGTTGGTCAAACTTCACGCGACAAAAATCGAGAAGACTATCGTAGCCGCAGGCAACATCGGCCTACAACAAGCCTTTAAGACCTTCGCATCAGTTGGCCGCTTCTGCTCGCAAGAAGAGCCTGAGCTCTTCAACCGTATTTTCCAGGCTTTGCCGCAGCACTCGCTGGACGAAGGCGGAAGCGACGAGGATCGCGCCGCTTGGGCCGATATCCTGTTTGAAGCTTCTCGCACTCCGGGAAACGACACGCGAGCGCTACAAGGCGAGGCCCTGCGATGGTTCGAGAGCGAGACGGCACCCGAGCCGTTTCACCTCCAGCGTCATGCAGAACTCCTGATCGAGATGGGCCGCCACCCAGAGGCAGAGACGATCCTCTTGAACATCGACGATCCACCGAGACCGGAATTCGTGGAACGTCTAATGGCTCGTTGCAGGTTGGCTTCGGGCGATCCCGCTCGGGCGCTTCAATGGATTGACCGCGCCCTCGAGCATCTCAAGGCGGAGCGCTTCGTGAGCGAGTTTCGCGAGCTGCGGTTTGACATTCGTACGGCGCTGGGAGATGCGGGCGCGAAAGAGGACTTGAGACTTGCAATCGATAGCGCCGCTCCTGGGGAGCGAAAGAATCGGTTGGAGGCAAAGTTACGCACTGCCTAGGGAAGCGGAGCTCCTTTGAAAAGGGTCTTTTCGACGGCCGAAGCATTTGCACGATCGTCCTCGGCCTTCTGCAAACGGGGGATTGATGATTGACGCCCTTCGAGCGGGAAAGACCGCAAACTTTCACAGCCTTAAACGGCCCCTCAGCAACGCTGCAGTGGACGAGCTAATCCGTCGTATCCGCGCGAGCCAGCCGTCAGCATCGCAGAACCTATTCCACCATTGCCGCGTACCGGCAGTTGAGGCCACTTGGTCGGCAGTCTCATTTCTTTATGATCGCCCGGTGTCGTTCTTGCCGGAGCAGGCGGCGGTTAGCGAACGAATGTGCGGGTTTGTGCTTCTGGTCGAGTATCGCGACCATGTCGCGATCTTCAAGTCGAAGCTTGATCTTCCGACAGCTTTCTCCACCCGATATCTCGGACGCGTAGCGGCTGAACGGGTTGACCTTGCGATTGCTCGTGCAGATGCAGTCTTCGAAAAGATCCGACTTCGAAACATGTCGGCGTCAAAGCACGTGATGCGAAGCAAGACGTTTGAGGCAGATGACCTGCTCAATACCGTCGGACCCGCAGGTGCGAGTCGCTACGTGCCGCAGGCCTATGCTGTGCGATCAGGAGCCGGGCACTACGCGACCACGCCAAGCACAGGAAGAATCAGTCAACGATCGGATCGCGTAGGCCACCTTGCGCTGGTCGACTACGCGAAATCGGTGATTGATGAGCTGGTCGATTCCAAAGGCGCGCCGGCGGCGTTCATCCGTACCTTCGCGCGAGCGATCGACTTGGCAAGCATTGCCGCCACGGTCCAGCCGATGAGCTTTGTCGTTGATGTGTCAGACTTGACCGAAGCGATCCATGACCGCAACGAAATAAGACTGTTGAGAGAAGTGAATTCGCAGCTGACCGAACTCTCGAAGACTGAGATCGACGCTGTACTGGCGGAACTGGACAACGTGGTGAAGGTCGAAGGGACCGGCAAGCGAAGGGATCTCGTCGATAGCACTAGTGGGACGAAGATCGGGTCCATAGCACTCAATCAGACGAGAATTGCGTTACGCGAGCTAGTCCTGCCTTTCAGCGGCCGCGTCCAGGTCGAGCAGACCAAGTATCCTCTCGGCCAGGATCCCGATCGGATGTTGCTCCGTAAGCACCTCGATCGCGAGGACGGTTTCATTGTGCTTTTTGACCAGCTTTCACTCGCTTACATTGACGGGACGCTATTTCGCGATGACAGCTTCGTTGATGGCGGAGCTGTTTTGCTTCGCCACTTTCGCACAAATGCCCTTCTCGATTCAGTGACAGATGAAAAAGGAACCTTCAAAGCTCGGCAGACCTCATTTGATGGGGATTCGACCTTCGGAGTGATCGTCGCAAGCGTCGCCGATGGAGATGAAGTACTTGTGTGCGACGACTTGGGAGATGAATGGGCCGACTTCGTAGGCGTGAACAACTCTGGCAGTCCGCCTCGCATTACCTTCTATCATGCAAAACACGGAGATCTATCTCTTGGAGCCCAGCCGTTTCACATCTCAGTAAGCCAGGCCATCAAGAACCTGCACAACATGAGACTACCGCCGGAGGCCATGGCGTCAAAGATCCGTGGATGGAAAGAGAACTACCGTGGCCATCGCGTTCAAACGCAAATCGCTCGCGTCGTTCGTGGCGACAGCAATGGTCTAGCAGACGAATTCGCTCGAGCCAGGAACGCGCCAGATGCGATCCGCCGAGTGTTCATCGTCACGTCGTCCTTAAGCCGCCGTTCTGTCGAGAGCGCACTCAATGAGGTGGCGGTGGGTCGTCCGCCCGATCCCCACTTTGTGCAACTTTATTGGCTTTTAATGTCGTTCTTTTCGGCCTGCACTGAAATGAACGCCCAAGGATACGTGGTATGTCGGAGCTGATGGCGGAGCGCCCCCAATGATGGTCGGTTCGTCGCATTGCGCTTCATGGGGATGGTCACCATCTAGCGCCATGACATAGAATGATCGTCATGCCAACGCGCGGCCTGTACTACAACGATCACGTCTGGTTGGACTTGACGGTGAGGCAGCCACGGCGCGGTCAGCGGCGAAAGACGTATCCGAGTTCGCAAAGCGGGCGTGTGCTGAAGACTGGGATACCGATCCTAGAGTTTCCACACTGTCACTATTGTGGCGCAGGGCTCCAGTTTTTTGGGCAACCTGACAATTCGCCATTTTACGGCGATTTCTCCTTTGCCGGCGAATGCAAGGGCTGTGGTTGGTGGTTCTGCGAGACGGGCCATGTGTTTGATGCAATCGGAGAGTACAGGTATCACCGCTACTATGAAGGTATCCTGCGGCGCTTCGAGATTGATCGGTACGAGGTGCCGCTGAGCTTGCTGAGGAAGCATTTGTCTCTCACCTTCGCGGACGTACGAAACATCCACCCACGACGATTCGAGGAGCTGTGCGAGAGTGTGTTTCGGGAGCACTTTCGATGTGATGTACGTCTGACTGGATACTCGGCTGATGGTGGAATTGACCTGTACGTCGTCCACGGCGACACACCGTTTGTTGTCCAACTCAAGCGTCGGACAACGGCATCGCACGAGGGCGTGGCGGCGATACGAGAGTTCGTCGGCGCACTTGTTCTTCAGGGAGAGACGCGCGGCCTGTTCGTGACAACGGGAAGTGGCTATAGCCCCGCGGCGCGTCAAGCCGCGGCAAACCACAGGCTAGAGAAACTGGGTATCAAGCTGGAACTGGTTGACTACACACAACTCAGTTCCATGTTCAAGTCGCGCGAGCCAGCGGCAAAGCCGTGGAAAGCCATTCCAGATATCAGGACCCCCAGTCCCAAGCGGGCTGGCGTGGATGTCCTCACACCGTTCCCCTGGTAGGGAGCGGCGTGAGGGGCAAATCCGGTACGATGCTGGCCGCGCTCATAGCCGGTTGGCTACCCGCGCCCGGATAGTTCGACGCCAGCCTAGTGCTGAGCCCTTGGCGCCGATAACCTGATTTGCCTGCACCGCAGGCCGGATCATGCCGCGAGACGCTCGATCGGAGCCTCTTCTCCAACCGCCTCTCGTAGGAAGCGCAAAAGCGCCGCTTTGCGGGAATCCCGGTCAAGCGCATAGGCGGTCTTCTTGAACTCCTTGCCGTCGAGAAGCCCCTGAATGTAACCTGAGATCGTATCCGCGGCCACGATGAGCGCTGTATCGAGCGTGTGGATGTATTTGCTCGTCACCGAGCCCTTGGAATGGCCTACGAGCGCGGCGATCGTGACTTCGGTAAAGCCGAGATCGTTCGCGATGCTGGCGAAGCTATGGCGAAGGACGTGCGGCGTCACACCGGAAAGTGGTGAGTCCTTGAAGATCTGTTCCCAATGGTTCGGGAAGCCACCAAAGGCGCTATCCTCGCCCTGGCCGGGGAAAACGTAGGTGTTCGTCTGCCCCTTGCGCCGCTGCTCAAGATACTCGACCACAGGGAGCCCGATGGGACGGATGGAAGCGCCTTCCTTGCTATCAACAAGCCGTAGGCAACTGCCCTCCGTGTCGGCTTCAGTCCACATCAGCTTTATCATTTCCGCGCGGCGGCAGCCGGTCAGGGCGATCTGGCGAATAATGTCGACTGTCATGGCATACTTCTCGTTCTCGGCCGCTTTCCGCAGCATCTCGCCCAGGGCGCGATATTCGCCTTGAGTGAGGCGACGGTTCCGTACGTTATCTTTCGGCTTGCGAATGCCGTGCGCGGGATTGCGGTCGATGATCCCGGCCTCGACTGCATAGGTGAGGATGCCGCCTAGTAGCCCGACCGTCCGGGTCGCCGTGCCGGCGCCGCCGCGCACGATGGCTTTGCCGCGCAGCTTCTTTGTCTTGACGGACACGCGCGTCTTCCCGGCCATGATGTCCTTCAAGACCTTGTTGATGTCGGCGTTGGTGAGATCCTTGACCCGTCGCGTGCCGATCAACGGGAGGATGTGTCGATCGATACGGCCGGTGTCCGTGCTGATCGTTGTAGGCTTCTTCGGGTGCCCGCCTTTACCGAGAATGAGTCCCGCGTTTAGATCGGCGATGTAGAGGGCGCACAGCTCTTTGACAGTGATTGCCTTGTAGTCGAGCTGGCGTTCTTCCGAGGGGTTGTTGCCACGCGCAACACGCCCCAACTGGACCTTAGCCTCCTGGCGGGCTGTCTCCGGCGTCCACACGCCGTGTAGGCCGATGGTGTAGCGCCGGGTCCGACCGGCAGCACGGTATTGGACAAGGTAGCTACGCTTGCCCGAAGCAAAGACGCGCAGGCCGAAGCCGGGCAGCTCATCGTCCCAGATGAAGTAATCCTTTTCACGGACGTCGGCCGCGTCGACGGTCCGCTTGGTCAGCTTCGTCATGTGACGTTCCCCCCGCCGAAGAGGGACTGCTTCCGCGGAAGCACCACGGAAGCATCCGGGCAGAAATCGGAGCGAATGTTCGGATAGCCATTTCGGACGAGGAAACCGAAATATCTAGTTGTTTCAGGTACATGTCGCATTGTAGCGTGCCCTATCGTACTCTTAGGATGGGCCGGCTAGATTGCTCCGAAGGCAGAGGTCGTGAGTTCGAATCTCGCCGGGTCCGCCATCCAGCTTTGTCGAACGATGTGTCACTTGCCCCGACAGGCCCGCGCCTGCTCCCTGAGGCGCCCGTAGTCCGGCATCATCACGCCGCGCACCATGCCCTCGCGCGGCAGAGCCGACAGCTCCTCGGCCGCCCGGAGCTGCTGCTCGGCCGAGTAGTCGACCTCGCGCGGGCAGGCGCTAGAAACTGCCGTCGCGCAGCCGGCGATCGACGTCGTCAGGAGTGCGAGGGCCACGTGCGTCCGCATCGGTGATGCTCCGTTGGGTTTCGATGGTCTTGCCGAGCTGGTCGACGCGCTGGGCGTTGCCGCCGGCGGATCGGCCTTCGAGATAGATCCAGCCGGCGGCGGCGAGGGCCGCCACGACCGAACCGGCGATAAGCCAGAGGCGCGGGCTCACGACAGCATGTCCCACAGGCCCCAACCGGCCAGGGCGGCGCAGATCACGGAGACCGCGAGCCATCCTCGCGCCGGCTGGCGCCAAGTGCGCGCCGTCCAGGCAAGCACGAAGCAGCTTATTGCCGCCACGGCGCACACCGCCGTCGTGACGAACAGCGCCATCATGTCGACAGCACCTCGCCGCGCTGCCGCTTCTGGACGTAGCGCCAGAGCATGAAGGCGCCAGCCGCCAGCGCGATGATCGACAGCGCCGCGCCGCCGAGCTGCATGACGCTCTTGAGCGATGCGCCGGTCGTGGCGATCGAACTCAGGATGGGGGTGACCTGGTCGGCCACCGAGCCGATGCTGGCGGCCACCGTCACGCCGCCGGCGATCACGGTCTTGCTGGCGGCAGCCGATGTCGGCGGGGCCACGACCTGCGGCATGTCCGTCGCGCCCGGCGCATCCGGCGTCAGGTAGAACGCCGTCTCGGCGGCGCGCCGGCGTGTCAGGCCGGGCACCTCCTGCAGGCGACCGTTCACCATGGCCTTGTTCCACATGCCGAAGGCGCGCGCCGCGCCCTGGTGCTCGCCCTGGCGGTGCAGGCGTAGCACGGTCGACCCCTTGAAGCCTGCCACGCCGACGTTGAAGGCCAGCGAGACCATGGCGTCGAATTCGTGCTGGCTCGCCTCGCAGGCGCCGAGGCCGTCCGCGACCGCCTGGCCGTAGCCGACCAGGTCGGCCTGCAGCAGGCTGTCGGCGTGCGCCTTCGTGATCTTGTCGCCGGGTTGAACCCCTTCGGTGTGTCCGTAGCCGATCGTCCACTTGCCCGCCGGACAAGCATAGGCCGTCAGCGACAGGCCCTCGAACTGCTGGATGAGGGCGCGGCCCTCGGCGCTGATTTCACGTGCCATCAGATCCTGCCTCTCGTTAGCAGATGGAAGATCAGGGCGGCCATGCCGAGCACGGCGGCTCCTCCGACGCTGATCGCCAGCGCCCACAGTCGGTTCGACATGGCCGTCAGCCGCGCGTTCGTCGTCGTGTCGGCAGTCCTGACCATGTCCTTGAGATCACAGATCGCATCCCAGAGGTTGCGGTAGCGCTCCGCACATACCTTTTCGTGCGTGTCGATCTTGTGGTGGGCCTCGGAGTCGCGGCCGGCGTCGGTCATGGCCGCTACATTCGGATCAAGTAGTTGAGGACGATTGTCGGCTGGACGTTCGCGTGGGTAGCGCCACCACCGGCACCTTGAATAGAAATGCCGGTGGCGGCCGCGCTCACATTTGCCGGGCTGTCGAAGACGAACCCGCCTGCGCCGTCGAAGTTGCTGCCTCCGATAACCTGCGCCTGCGCAAAGTGCGTGTGCCCCGGATCACTCACGCCGTGGGTATGGACCGGCATTTCCGCCGCCGAGAGCGTGTGCGTCTGGGCACCGCCTGTTGCGCCGATGGTGTTGCCGTTCGGACCCATCGTCGTGCCGGTGAGACGACCGGCCGCGGAGCCGCCCATGTCGTCCTTGCCCGCCGCCACCCGTCCGCGCAGGTCGGGCAGGTTGAACGTCGTGCTTCCATCGCCGGCGCCGTGTGCCGTGCCGAGCGCCGCGAATAGCCCGCCGTACTGCGTGCGCGAGAGCGCCTGGCCGTAGCAGAGCAGCGTGCCGGCCGGGGCCGCCGAGCCCGCGAACGGCACGAGCTCGCCGGTCGTATCCGGCCGATGGAGGATCCGATAAGCGCCGCTGCTGCTGTGATAAGCCACGCGGAAAATCTGGTCGGCGCCCCACAGGCCGGCCGGCACCGCGCGCCAAGCGCCCGCCGCGTAGTAGTGGATCGGGATCGCGCCGAGGACGTTCACATTCAGCGTCGGCGCATTGCCGTTGGCTGCATGGAACTGCACCAGGTGCGTCATGCCGTCGACCAGGGCGCCCGGTGCCACCGCGTAGCTCAGCGTATAGGCCGTGCCGCTGCCGGCGGTGGTCTTCGGGATCGACCAGCCCCACCAGCGCTTGATGGCTCCCTGGTGCGCCCGCAGGACATTGTTCACGCCGCTCGGCGCCATGCCCTCCGGGGCGCCATCGGGGGCCGCCGTGGTGTTGGCGTTGTCGTCCTCGTTCCAGTTGGCGGCGGTGATGTCCATTACATCAGCCCCCGCGGAGCCGCCGCACGCGCCGATCGCGTGGCGCGCCGATAGTCGACCATGCGCATGCCAGTGGGATGGCGTGTGACGGCATCGGGATGGCGACGCTCGACCTCCTGGGCCAGGAGACCGATCTGCGTGCGCGGGTCGCCCTTCAAGCGGTAGCTGTAGACGGTCTGGCCGTCGTCGAGGCTGCCGACCGGCTCGATGTCTTCCTTCAGCCGCTCGTCCGAGAACATGAACGGCAGCGCCATGCTGGCGCCCGACAGCAGCGCCCCCAGATAGTCCGGCTCCCTCGTCGACGGCATCGCCGAGCCGCGCACCGTGCCACTCATCTCCCCGCCGGGATAGCCGGCGTTGAGGCTCGCGAGATAGCGGTTGATGTAGTTCCAGTCCTTGTTGGAGTCGTAGTTGTAGCGGGCGATGTCGGCGTCGATGCGCGCCTGGTTCTGGCGATCCCAGCCGGCGCCGGCCTGGCCCATCGCCTCGATGTCCCGGTAGTCGGCCGCCTGCAGTTGCGGGAAGAGACCGGCGGCGGTCCCTGCCGCGCCCAGCATGCGCGAACGCTCGGCGTCGTAGGCGCCGGACGAGGCCTTTGCCGCCGCGTCGGCCTGCGCGCGGTTGAGCGAGTCGACGGCGCGCTCGGTCATCCCGACATGAGCACCGCCGCCATAGCGGCCGGCCCCGGCAAAGCGGCTGTCGAGGCCCGGCACCACCTCCTGCATGAATTGCTCCGTCTGCGGCCGGAAGCCCGCAGCCAGCGCCTTCTGGAACCAGGGGTTGGCGTCGGCGTCGAGATACTTGCCGTCCATCGTCTCGCCGAGGTTCGCCATGATCGACTTGCCGTACGGCGAGCCCCGCGCGCCGCGCTCGTAGAGCGCGGTCAGCGCGGCCTGCGTGTTCGCCGACGGCGTCGCGACCGTCGCGCCCGGGTAGTAGCCCGGCGCCTTTCCGCTGTCGTAGAGCGCGGTCAGGTCCTGGATGCCCTTCTGCAGATAGGGCTGGATGTAGGCCGGCGGCTCGTTGGACTGCTTGGTCTGCTGAACCGTCGTGCTCGGTGTCGTTCCGCCACCACCCATCAAAGTCTCCTTTCCCAGGCGGGGAAGCCGGCGATGGTGCCGATGCGGCTTCCGCCCATTCTCTTGACGATGCGATCCCAGCCTTCGCGGCCGGATCCCCAGAGCGCGACGCAGCCCAGCGAGCGCGCCCAAAGCTCGAGCTTGCACAGGAAGTCGCCCGCCCACTGGGCGACGCGGCTGCCCCGTCGAGCGGCCTCGGGGCAGGCGCCGACCAGCCACAGCCGGCAGCGCTTGCCGTCCGGCTCGCAGGTCAGCTGCGTCACGATCGCGGCGACCGCCCGGTCGTCCTGGTAGACCGCCCAGAGCTGCGCATCGCCCGCGATCAGACGCGCGAGCACGTCGGGCTTGTCCGGCGTGCGCCGCACTGCGGGCTCCAGCAGAGGCCACAAGGCAGACCACGCGAGGTGGAGGTGGCGCAGCGGGATGCCGGTCGCAACGAGCCGGGCGTTGGTCGAGGCGATCATGTCGCGATCACGTAGTTGAGGACGATCGTCGGCTGCGTGTTCTGGTGCGCGGCCCCGCCGCCGGCGTTCGAGATCGTGATGCCGACCGCTTTGGTGTCCGTCGCCTGGAAGTAGTTGTTGGAGCCGTCGCCGTCGCCGGCGCGCCCGGTGAAAGCCGCCGGGGTGGTGCCCCCTTGCAGGAACGTGTGGAAGTGCCCGGGATCGGTGTAGCCGTGGTTGTGCGACGGCATCTGCGCCGTAGTGAGCGTATGGGTCTCCGCGCCGCCGGCGGCGCCGAGCGTGGCGCCGGCGATGCCCGAGCCGCCACTGGTGAGGCGATTGGCGGCCGAGCCACCCATGTCGTCCTTGCCGGCCGCCGCTCGGCCACGCAGGTCGGGCAGGTTGAACGTCGTCGACCCGTCGCCCGCTCCGTGCGCCGTGCCGATCGCGGCGAAGAGAGCGGCATAGGTGACGCGGGAGACGGCCTGGCCGTAGCACAGCAGGAAGCCGTCGGGCGCGGCCGCTCCGGCGTAGGGCAGCACCGTGCCGGATGGCACATAGCGCTGCACCGGGACGGCTGCCGGCGGGTTGTTGTAGTCGCGGATCAGCACATTGACCCGCTCGGTGATCGACCGGGTGTCGGCGGTCACGGGCAGCGCAGGCAGGCTCATTGCGCACCCGCCGGCCGGACGTCGAGATCGTCGATGCCCTGCATGTTCGACCAGGTCGAGCCGGCCGCCATGGACGACTTCACCCGGAAATAGCGGCCGCTGCCGTAGACCGGGGCCAGGCCGGCGGGGGTGAGCCCCACCGCAGGGCCGTAGCTCACGGCCGACTGTTGCGTCTCGCGCGCGCCGATCTGGATCTGCGGATTGCCGCCATCGATCAGCGGCCGGCAGGCGCGGACCACGGCCCTGCCGCCCTTGCCCGGGCCTGCCCCGAGCATCGTCGAAGGGTTGAACTCACCCGTCTCGACAACGGCCGGCAGGGCCGGTCCGGAGAACGAGCCGCTGCGATGCGAAGTATCGAAGGCGAACAGCAGCAGGGACAGCGTGCCCGTCCAGTACGACGAATCGAGCGAGTAAGGCAGCGTCTCGAGCGTGCCGAAGGGATCGAGCTGTTCGAGGGTGTAGGCCTGCTGGCTCACGCCGCCGAACACCAGCTCGCAATTGATGATGGCGCGGGTCCACCGGCCGGTATGCCAGTTGTAGATCAGCAGCCGGTTGGGCGTGCCGTTGCTGCCGTTCGCCGGGTAGGCGAAGACATAGAGCCCGCGCACCGGATCGATCGCCGCGGAGCTGCGGAACTGGTTGGTCTCGTCGAACTCTGCCCAGAAAGTGCGGTCGACCTTGCCGCGGCCGATCGGCGTGATCGCCTGGCCGCCGCGCACCATGTAGAAGCCGGACTTGTGCAGGAAGAACGCCATGTCGAGCAGGCCGGCCGCGCTCCCTGGCACGCTGCAGCCGATGTCGTTGGCGATCTTGTCGATGCGGAAGACGATGGGCGCGCCCTCGTAGCTCATGCGCCGAACGCTGGTCTCCTGGAAGATCAGGCCGACCTCTCCGCCCACCAGGCCGGTGACGTTGCCGCCGTCGGGCAGGTCCTGCAGGTCGGCCTGGGTGGCGAGCGAGGGCGCCCAGGATTCGGCGTTGTTGAGCGCGCACCACTGCACGCGCTGCGGCGCGCTGCCGATCTTGCCCATGACGACGAAGTCGCGGACCGTGGTGATGAAGGTGCCGACCGGCGGCGAGCCGCCCAGCGCCGTCCAGTTGGTGCCGGCGGCGAGATCGAACTTCTGCGGCGCGTCGACGCCGTTGACGGCGATCGCGAGCGTGCCGAACTGGGTGAAGCGCCAGAGATTGTCGCCGCCCGGCGCATACGGCCCGCCCGCCGTGCGCGACACGTCGTTCCAGGTCGAGCCCGACAGGAGGTAGAGCTTGCTGGCGTCGCCGGCGAACATCTTCGTGGCGCCGGCGGTGCCGCGGAACCACGCCGCACCCTGGGCGCGCGCGGTGAGCGCGCTCGACACACCCGACAGGTCGTTCAGCGGCCGGTAGCTCTCTTCCGCGGGCACGACGTTCAGCGCCTCGCGCGCCCACTCGCCGAGCGCCGGCATGTCGGGTCGCCATTCGGCAAACGGAATGATGGTCATGGCAGCATCCCCGCGCGCAGCCGGATCACCGGCGCGGCCGACGCCGTGATGCGCTGGGTTCGTGCATTGAGGCCGGCGACGCTGGCGTTGTAGAGCTGCAGGTAGCGCTGAGCCGCGAACTCGTCCTGGGTGAAGATCGCCGCCTCGATCAGGCAGCCGAAGAGGTAGACGTCGGGATAGCCGGTCAGGATGGCGTTGACGGTCGCCCCGGTGGGCGTCTCGAGCGTCCGGTAATAGCGCAGCGTCGCCGTGGCGCCGGCAGGGTCGTCCTTGACGCGGAAGTTCGTGCCCGAGATGGCGATCCTGGCGATGCGGCCCAGGCTTTGCGCGCTGTAGGCATCGAGGGTGCGCTGGCTCACGATCTCCAGCAGGGCTTCGGGGCTGTTGAGCAGGACGCTGATCAGCTCGACGAAGCCCGGCGGCTGCGCCACCGTCGCCTGCAGGACGAACGCGGGGTCGGACGTCTCCATCTCGACGATGCGCAGCGGATCGGAGCGCAGGGGATTGCCCGGCTCCTCCGTCGCATGGCCGTAGTACATGCGGCGCTCGCAGCCCTGCAGGAAGTCGTCGAACCGCGACTCGAGCAGCGCGTCGCCCGAGCGCGCCAGCCAGGCCAGCATGCCCGCCCTCAGGCCGGCGTAGGAGCTGATCTGGGCCGGCATCAGCGGGCGCCTCGATTGGTCGGCGCTTTCCTCCCCACGCCGGGGGGGGGGGGGGGGGGGCGGGCGCGGGGGGGGGGGGGGGGGGGGGGGGGG
>JAEWIV010000339.1 GCA_023386865.1 Pseudomonadota bacterium | reverse complement strand
CCACGGCCAGGAAGGCGTCCATGCCGACCCAGGTCTCCGGATTCTTGCCGCTCCTGAAGATCGGCTTCAGCGCCGCGGCATTGGCGGGCGTATAGGGCTCGATCATGCCCATGCCCGCCATCAGGCCGAGGCTCGAGGCTGCGAGGCCCCACACCACGTCGGCGCGCGGATTGTCCTTCTCGGCGATCAGCTTGGCGGTCATCACGCCCGTCGAGTCACGCACCCAGGCGATCTCGATGGTGGGGTTGTCGGCCTCGAATGCCTTCTTGAACGGATCGAGCTGCTCGTTCTCGATGGCGGTGTAGACCGTGAGCCTGGTCTTCTGCGCGAAGGCCGCGCCGCTCAGGCCGATCGCGGCCAGGGCCACGGCGCCCATGGTCACCGCACGCCGCATGGTTGCAGTCATCGTCATCATAAAGCCCCCTCTTTTTCGATCGCTGCCGATCGTCTTCGCTACACGCCCCATATGATGTTTTCGTTGCAGCGCGCCGCAAAACCTTAACATGGCGCTGGGGCCCGGCAAGGGCCGCGTGGTAGGCTCGCAATGCAAGGAGACAGGAATGGACGGCACGCCACTCAAGGCCCGCCACGCGCTTTCGCCGGAGATCGCCCGGCTGGTGGCCGAGCACCGGCGTGGCGGCCCGCTGGAGCGCGACTTCTACGTCGCGCCGGAGCTTTTCGAAGCCGATCTGGCACGGATTTTCCATCGCCATTGGATTTTTGCCGGCTATGCCTTCCAGGTGCCCAAGCCCGGCGACTTCATCACCTACAAGCTGGGCACGGAATCGGTCATCGTCGTGCGCGACCGCGCGGGCCACATCCGCGCGTTTCACAACGTCTGCCGCCACCGCGGCTCACGCATCTGCAAGGCCGAGCAGGGCAACAGCCATCGCCTGGTATGCCCCTATCACCGCTGGACCTACGAACTCGACGGTTCGCTGGTGCTCGACACGGCGCGCGAGTTCGGCGTCGCCCGGTCGGAACTGGGCCTGCGGCCGGTGGCGATCGAGAACGCGGCCGGGCTGCTGTTCGTCTCGCTGTCGGATACGCCGCCCGACTTCTCGCAGGCGCTGGCCACCATCCGCCACAAGATGAAGCCGCACGCGCTCGAGCGCGCCAAGATCGCCCACCAGATCGACTACGTGGTGAAGGCGAACTGGAAGATCGTGTTCGAGAACAACCGCGAGTGCTACCACTGCCCGCCCAACCACAAGGAATACAACAGCGCGGCCTATGACGTGCAGCGCGACATGGCGATGCTCGATCCGACGCTGCAGCCGGCGATGGACGCCATCGTCGCCCGCGCCAACGCCCGCTTCCGCTCGCTCGGCCTCGACGAGGGCGATGCCATGTCGACCATGACGGGAGCGGCCTTCCGCTGCCATCGCACGCCGGTCATGGAGGGCGCGGTCACGCAGAGCATGGACGGCAAGCCGCTGTGCAACCGCCTGATGGGCGACATCAAGGAGTGGGATTCCGGCACGCTGCGCACCACGATCTTCCCCAACTTCTGGCAGCACACCAATTGCGACTATGCCGCCGCCGCGCGGCTCACGCCGGTCGGACCCAACGAGACGCATGTCCGCGGCTACTGGCTGGTCGATGCCGAAGCGGTCGAGGGCCGCGACTACACGCTGGACCGGCTGCTGCCGATCTGGGACCTCACCAACCGGCAGGATTGGGTGATCTGCGAGGACCAGCAGGAGGGCGTTTCCTCGCGAGCCTACGTCCCCGGCCCATACTCGCTGGTCCGCGAACGCAACGTCGCGCACTTCCTCGACTGGTATCTCGGAGAATTGCGCGCGTGAGCCTGCCGAGCCAAGCCCGCATCGTCGTGATCGGCGGCGGTGCGGTGGGCTGTTCCATCGCCTATCACCTCGCCGGGCTCGGCCAGAAGGACGTGCTGGTGCTGGAGAAAGCCGGGCTGACGCACGGCTCGACCTGGCATGCCGCGGGCCTGGTCGGCCAGCTGCGCAGCAAGCGCAACCTGACGCGCCTGATGCAGTACAGCGCCCAGCTCTACGGCCGGCTGGAAGCCGAGACGGGCCAGGCGACGGAATGGAAGCCGGTCGGCAGCCTGAGGCTCGCCGGCTCCGAGGAGCGGTGGAGCGAGCTGAAGCGCATGGCGACGACCGCCAGGAGCTTCGACTTCGAGCTGCATACGCTGTCGCCGAAGGAAGCGCGGGAGAAATTCCCGCTGATCGACCCGGCCGGCATCGTCGGCGCGGTGTTCGTGCCCAACGACGGGTCGGTCGAGCCGTCGAGCCTCACCATGGCCTATGCCAAGGGCGCGCGGGCAAGCGGCGTGCGCATCGTCGAGAACGTGCTGGTGACGGGCTTCGAGGCCACCGGACGGCGGCTGACGCGCGTACGGACCGACCAGGGCGACATCACCTGCGAGATCGTCGTCATCGCCGCCGGCATCTGGGCACGCGACGTGGCGCGCATGGCCGGCATCGAGGTGCCGGCGGGCGCCGTCGAACACCAGTACCTGATCACCGAGAAGAGCAACGCCATCCCGGCGGGCCTGCCGACGCTGCGCGATCCCGACCGCATCTTCTATCTCAAGCCCGAGCCCGGGGCGCTGGCGATCGGCGGCTGGGAAAAAGGCACGCCGACCTTCGGCGCCAAGGGCGTGCCCTTCTCGTTCGGCCGCGAGCTGCTGCAGCCCAACCAGGAACGGCTGGAGCAGTTCGTGCTGCCGGCGGCCGAGCGCCTGCCGATCCTGAACGAGCTCGGCATCCGCACCGTGATCAACGGGCCGATCCCGATCTCGCCCGACGGCGAGCCGATCATGGGTCTGGCCCCCGAGCGCGACAACGTCTACGTCGCCTGCGGCTTCACCTCCGGCATCGCCGCCTCGGGCGGCGCCGGCAAGGCGATGGCCGAATGGATCGTCGAGGGCGAGCCCGGGCTCGACCTGTGGGCCTTCGACGTGCGCCGCTTCGGCAGGCATCACATGAGCGCGAAGTACCTCGCCGAGCGCAGCGTCGACAGCTACTGGCGCTACTACCAGATCCACTATCCGATCGAGGAGCTCGACTCCGCGCGCGGCGGCCGGCGCTCGCCGCTCTATCCGCTGCTCGAGGCCAAGAATGCCGTGTTCGGCTCGCGCTTCGGCTGGGAGCGGCCCAACTGGTTCGCACCGGCCGGCAGCGAGGCGATCGACCGGCCGTCGTTCGAGAGCCGGCCCAACTGGTTCGGCCCGGTCGGCAACGAGTGCCGCGCCGCCCGCGAGCGCGCCGTGCTGATCGACCAGAGCTCGTTCTCCAAGTACGAGATCGCGGGACCGGGCGCGTTCGCCGCCCTGCAGCGGCTCGCCGCCAACGACCTCGACAAGCCACCGGGCGCGCTGGTCTACACCCAGCTCTGCAACGAGCGCGGCGGCATCGAGGCCGACCTCACCTTCGCCCGGCTCGACGAGAACCGCTTCTACATGGTGACCGGCAGCGCCTTCGGCGTGCGCGACATGGGCTGGATCAGGAAGCACCTGCCGAGCGACGGCTCGGTGACGGTGCAGGAGCTCACCTCGGCGCGCGCCACCATCAACCTCGCGGGACCGCTCTCGCGCCGGATCCTGGCTGAGGGCGGCGACGGCGACGTCGCCAACGAGGCCTTCCCCTACATGACCGCCCGGGAGCTGCGCATCGGCCTTGCGCCGGTGCTGGCGCTGCGCGTCACCTACGTGGGCGAGCTGGGCTACGAGCTGCACCTGCCCACCGAATACGCCGCGCATGTCTACGAGCTGCTATGGGCCGCGGGGCGCGATCTCGGCCTTGCCGACGCCGGCTACCGCGCCATCGACTCGCTCAGGCTGGAGAAGCGCTATCTCTACTGGGGCTCCGACATCACGCCCGACTACACGCCCTACGAGGCGGGGCTCGGCTTCGCCGTGGCGCTGGAGAAGAAATCGGACTTCATCGGTCGCGCCGCCCTCGAGAAGGCCAAGGCCATCGGCCCCGCGCGCAAGCTGATCACGCTGATCGTCGATGCCGAGGTGCAGCTCTACGGCGGCGAGGCGATCCGCCGCGACGGCAAGGTGCTGGGCGTCACCTCGTCGGCCGGCTGGGGCCACACGATCGGCAAGGCCATCGCCTTCGGCTACGTGCCGGCCGAGGAGGCGGGCCACGCCGACTACGAGATTGAGGCCTTCACCCGGCGCCACCCGGCGGCCCGCATCGACGGCGCCGCGGTCGATCCCCGGCGACGGAAGATCCTCTCGTAAAGCACGCGCTCAGCCCCTTCCCAGCGCTTCGCCCACCGCGCTCAGCCAGCGGCGGACCACCGGCTCCTCGTCGCGGCCGAGCAGAGCGCCCAGCCGGTCGTCGACCTCCCGCACGCGGGCGCGACATTGCTTCAGCAGCGCCTGCCCCTTGGCCGTCGCCGTCAATCTCAGGATGCGGCCGTGGTCGGCATCAGCCGCCTTCTTGATGGCCTCCATCCTTTCGAGGTTGCGCACGATCACGTTGATGGTCTGCGGCGTCAGGAAGGTGAGCCGCGCCAGGTCGGCGCCCGAGACGCCGGGATATGACACGATCATGGTGAGCACGCTGAACTGCGGCGGCGTGATGTCGATGTCGGCCAGCGCCTTTTCCATCGCCGCCCGCACCGCGACGCTCGCCTGGCGCACCAGGTAGCCGAGATGACCCTCCGGCCCGCGCTTGCCCTCGCCGGCTTTGGGCACGGCGGCGGGCTTGCGTTTTATATCAGAGTTCTTATATTGCATCAGACTTCGAATATAGCAGGAGACCGCCCATGGACCAGCAACTCGCCGCCCTCGTCGGCCGCCATCTCGCCGCCGAGAACGGCCAGGACCTGGCGGGCACGCTGGCCACCCTCCATCCCGAGTGCGTGTTCAAGGATCTCGCCACCGGCCAGGTCTGGCATGGCCACGAGGGCGCCGCAGCGCATTATCGCCAATGGTGGACCACCTTCGACGTCACGGTGAAGCGCGGCCCCGGCCAGAGCGGCGGCTGGCTCGAAGGCGGCGGCTACATGGCCGAGGTGACCTGGCACGGCCGCCATGTCGGCCGCTTCCTCGGCATCGAACCAACCGGCCGCACCATCGCGCTGCCGTTCGTGGTCACGCTCTCCTTCAAGGACGGCTTGATGTTCTCCGAGAGCTTCCACTACGACCTCGCCTCGCTGCTGCGCCAGATCGGCGCCGACCCGATCCCGGCACTGGGCGAGCTGCAGTATCGGAAGGCGGCCTGACGCCGCTACCGTGAAAAGACCATCGCCTTGTCGCGCACCGAGCCGTAGCGCAGGCTCATGAGGTCCATCGCGTAGTTCTGGTACAGCCGCCAGGGCCGGCGCGTGCCCTGCTTGGGGAACTTGTCGATCGCGCGCTGGATGTAGCCCGAGGAGAAGTCCATCCAGGGCAGCCGCTCCATCGCCGGGTCGTCGAGCCGCGGCGTGCACTGGCGCAGGCCGTTCCGGCTCATGTGATCGAGCAGGCGGCAGACGTATTCGCACACCAGGTCGGCCTTCAGCGTCCACGAGGCGTTGGTGTAGCCTGACACGACGGCGAAGTTGGGCACGTCGCTGTACATCATGCCTTTGTATGCGACCGTCTGGGCGGGATCGACGGTCTTGCCGTCGACCGCAACGGTCATGCCGCCCAGCAGCTGCAGCGACAGGCCGGTCGCCGTCACGATCAGGTCGGCGCCGAGCTCCTTGCCCGACTTCAGGCGGATGCCGGTCTCGGTGAAGGTCTCGATCTGGTCGGTGACGACGGAGGCCTGGCCGCGGCGGATGGCGCGGAACAGGTCGGCGTCGGGCACCAGGCACAGGCGCTCGTCCCACGGGTTGTAGCGCGGCGTGAAATGGCTGGCGACGTCGTAGTCCGGGCCCAGGCCATCGCGCACCCCCTTCAGGATCAGCGCCTTGGCACGCTCGGGTTTGCGCTTGCAGAGCTGATAGAAAAACATGCCCAGCAGCACGTTCTTCCAGCGGGCCAGACCGTAGGCCAGGCCGATCGGCAGGTGCCGGCGCAGCCAGTTGGCGATCGTATCCTCGGCCGGCCGCGCCACGACATAGGTCGGCGAACGCTGCAGCATGGTGACGTGCGCGGCGTCGGGGCCCCGCCCCCCCCCCCCCGGGGCGGGGGGGG
>JAEWIV010000337.1 GCA_023386865.1 Pseudomonadota bacterium | reverse complement strand
ACATTATGGCACCACCCCCGGGGCCCCCCCCCCGGCGGCGCGGCCCACCCGCATGCCTTCCTGCCAGGTCGAATGGCCCCAACCCTTGTATCGGGGATACTCCGCATCGGTGTAGCTCGAATCGTAGATCATGATGTCGGCGCCCTGGCACAGGTCGACGATGGTCTCGTCGAGACTGTCGCCCTTCTGCTCTGTGTCGGTGATGTAGCAGATCGACTTGCCGCCGTACTCGACACGATAGCCGGTGGCGCCCTGCGGATGATTGAGCGGCGCGGTACGCATCCTCATGTCGCCGCAGGCGAGGGTCTGGCCACTCTTGAACTCGTTGAACGCCACGCGCGCCTGGAAGACCTCGAGGGAGACGGGGTAGAGCGGCGCCTGCATCAGGTTGCTCACGACTTTCTTCAGGGTATGTGGCGCCTGGAGGTGCCCGGCCCATAGTCGGACCGAATTGCACTTTTCGAACAGCGGCGAGAAGAAGGTGAGGCCGGTGATATGGTCCAGGTGGGTGTGGGTGAAATAGATGTCGATGTCGATCGGCGTCTGGCGGGCGAGTTCCAGGCCAAGGGGTCGGATGCCGGTGCCGGCGTCGAAGATCAGGCGGCGGCCGCCGGCGGTGACTTCCAGGCACGAGGTGTTCCCGCCATAGCGCGTGTATTCGGCGCCGGAGCAGGAAATCGATCCTCGCACTCCCCAAAAACGGACTTTTAGACCATTCGCCAAAGCGACCTTCCCTCGGCGCGCAGAGTCCACGGGCCGGCTGCCCTCGTCAACCGAGGCGGAGGTCGCCCTTGGCCGCCCGGGCGGCCGGAAAGTCGACCCGTGTTCCTGAATGGCCCGCCGGCACGACAGCCCGGTTTGTCACGCCTTTCTTGCAGGGTGTGGTCGTTTCGCCGGCCTGCGCGCGTTGCTTGCCGGCCCGTTCGGAGCAATACTTTTGTCATGGAAATCGAGAACCAGGCGACCCATGCGATCGCTCCACCGCCCATGCGTAAGGCGAAGTTCGCCATCGGCCAAGTGGTGAAGCACCGCGTCTATCCCTTCCGTGGCGTCATTTTCGACGTCGACCCGGTGTTCGCCAATACCGAGGAATGGTTGGCGTCGATTCCCGAGGAGGTGCGGCCGCGCCGCGACCAGCCATTCTACCATCTGCTGGCCGAGAACGCGCAGACCACCTACGTGGCCTATGTCTCCGAGCAGAACCTGCTGCCCGACGACACCGGCAAGCCGGTGTCGCACCCGCAGGTGCCGCAGTTCTTCAAGGAGCTCAAGCGCGGCCACTACGTTTCCCGCGAGCGCGCGCTTCACTGATCTTGGCGGAGCGCGGACCTGGAGCTCCGCGCTGTGGCAAGATTCAATTCAGCGGGAACGGGAAGTACTTGTCGTTGATCTTCTTGTAGGTCCCGTCGGTCATCATCTCGCCGAACGCCTTGTTCAAGGCTTCGCGCAACTTCGCGTCCTCCTTGCGCAGGCCGGCGGCGATGCCCAGCCCCAGCGTCTGGTTGTCCTTGATGTCCTGGCCGACGATCTCGCAGCAATTGCCCTCGGGCTTCTGGCTCCACAGCCACAGTTGCGCCTTGTCGCCGAACACGGCGTCGACCTCGTTCCTGGCCAGCGCGTCCAACGCTTCGGCGATGGTGCCGTAGCGCTTGAGCTGGGCCGAGCGGCGGAAGCTCTTGTCGGCCCAGTCGGCGTGGGTCGAATCCTTCTGGATGCCGATGCGCTTGTTGCGCAACAGCGATGGCGGCCCGTCGAACGGCGCGCCCTTGGCAGCAATGAAGGCGCCGGGCGACAGGTAATAGCGCCGCGACAGGCCCATGCGTTTGCGCCGCTCGCTGGTCACCTCCATCGACGACATGATGACGTCGAACTTCTTGTCGATGAGGCCCGGGATGAGGTCGTCCCACTTGAAGGCGGCGAATTCGCATTCCGCCTTGATGCGCTGGCAGGCCTCTTGCGCCAGCTCCATCTCGAAGCCGGCCGGCATGCCCTTGCGGTCGAGATAGTTGAACGGCGGATAAGCTGCCTCGGTCGCCACGGTGATCTTGAAGGCAGGCGGTGGGAACTTCGAGGCCGGCTTGGCCGGCGCCGGCGCAGGCTTGGTGGGCGGGGCAGCGGGTTTGGCGGGCGGCTTGGGCGGCGTCGGCTGTTGTTGAGGCTGCTGCTGGGCCAGGGCCAGTCCGGTCATCGCCGCAAATGCCAGGAGGATGGCCAAGAGCTTCATGCGACCAGCCGCTCCAGCACTGCGTTCAGCCGCTGCCGGCCGGCGGCGGTGGCGCCGAGGTGGGTGGCGTCGACCTCGAGGTAGCCGGCCCGGATCAGAGGAGCGAGGCGTCGCTCGCCGAGCGCGGCAACGGGGTCGGTCCCGGTCAAGGACGCGAACGTGGCCCGATCGATGCCCTCGGCCAGCCGCAGCCCCACCATCAACGCCTCCTCTACCATGTCCTGGCCGGTGATCAGGGTGGTCTCCGCCGTGCCATGACCATCCCGTTCGACTGCCTCCAGCCAGGCCTCCGGCCCGCTCGCTCGCCGGGTGGCGCGCTTGCCCTCACCCGCGGCGAACCGGCCATGCGCGCCCGGCCCGACGCCGACGTAATCCTGATACCGCCAATAGATCAAATTATGGCGGCAGGCAGCCCCGGGCCGCGCGTGATTGGAGATCTCGTAGGCCGGCAGGCCGGCCGCCGCGAGCCGCTGCTGGGTCAGCTCGAACATCGCCGCCGCCTGGTCCTCCCCCGGCAGGGCGAAGGCGCCGCGCGTATGGTCGGTGAAGAAGCGCGTGCCGCGCTCGATGGTGAGCTGATAGAGCGACAGATGCTCGCCGGCCATGCCCAGCGCGCGCTCGAGCTCGGCCGCCCAGGCATCCTCGGTCTGGCTTGGCCGCGCGTAGATCAGGTCGAAGGAATAGCGCGCGAAATGCCGGCGCGCCGTGGCGATGGCCTCGATCGCCTCGTCGGCGGAATGCTCCCGGCCGAGGAAGCGAAGCGACGCCGAATCGAGCGCCTGCACGCCGAGCGACGCGCGATTGACGCCGGCCTCGGCCAGCGCGGCGAACCGGGCCGCCTCGACCGAGGTCGGATTGGCTTCGAGTGTGATCTCGACATCGTCTGCCGTGTCCCACAAAGCCCTCACGCGCTCGATCACCGAGCCCACGGTCTCCGGCGGCATCAGCGAGGGCGTGCCACCACCGAAGAACACCGTCTCGACGCGTCGCCCCGGGGCCTCGCCCGCGGCGTGCTCCAGCTCCTTCAGCAGCGCGTCACGCCAGCGCGACTGGTCGACGCCGTCGCGGACATGGGAGTTGAAATCGCAATAGGGGCACTTCGACTTGCAGAACGGCCAATGAACGTAAACGCCCAAGGGTGCTTGCGGCGGCGCCGTCATTTGAAGTAGGCCTCGACGAGCAGGCGGAAGGCGCGGCCGCGATGGCTGATGGCGTTCTTCTCCGCGTCGGTCATCTCGGCCGTCGTGCGCGTATCCCCCTTCGGCTGGAAGCAGGGATCATAGCCATGGCCGCCCGTGCCGCGCGGAGGCCAGACGATGCGGCCGTCGAGCGTGCCGTGCACCAGCTCGACATGTTCATCGGGCCACGCCAACGCCAGCACGCAATGGAAGGTGGCGGCGCGCGCGCCGTCGTTGTCCGGCACCCCGCGCGTCGTCAGCTCGTCCTGAATCCGCTTCATGCCGACCATGGCGTCGCGTGTCGGCCCTTCCCAATCGGCGGTGTGGAGACCGGGCTGGCCGTCGAGGGCGGCGACGCTCAGCCCCGAATCGTCCGCCAGGGCCGGCAAGCCGCTGGCGCGGGTCGCGGCCAGGGCCTTGAGCGTGGCGTTCTCCTCGAAGGTCGTGCCGGTCTCCTTGGGCACTGGCAGGCCGAGCTCGCCGGCTGACACGATCTCGATGCCGAAGCCGGACAGCATCGTCCTGATCTCGCCGGCCTTGCCGCGATTGTGGGTGGCCACAACCAGCTTCGGGCCAGCGAAATGGCGGGGCATTACGATTTGCCGATCGCCAGGCGCTGAAGGCGCGTCAGCTCGCCGACGCCCTTCTTGGCGAGCTCGAGCAGGGCGATGAATTCCGGCTCGCTGAACGGCTTGTCCTCGGCCGTGCCCTGGACCTCGACGATGCCGCCCGAGCCGGTCAGCACGAAGTTGGCGTCGGCCTGCGCCTTGGAATCCTCGGGATAGTCGAGGTCGAGCACCGGCGTGCCCTCCCACAGGCCGCACGACACGGCGGCGACCTGGCCGGTGATCGGGCTGGCTGCAAGCTTGCCTTCCTTGATCAGGCGCTCGAAGGCGAAGTGAAGCGCCACCCACGAGCCGGTGATGCTGGCCGTGCGCGTGCCGCCATCGGCCTGCAGGACGTCGCAGTCGATGTTGATCTGACGTTCGCCCATGGCGACGAGGTCGACGACGGCCCTGAGCGAGCGGCCGATCAGGCGCTGGATCTCCTGGGTGCGGCCCGACTGCTTGCCGCGGGCGGCTTCGCGGTCGGTGCGCGTGTGGGTCGACCGCGGCAGCATGCCGTATTCGGCGGTCACCCACCCCTTGCCGGTGTTGCGCATCCAGGGCGGCACGCGCTCATCGACCGAGGCCGTGCACAGCACATGGGTATCGCCGAACTTCACCAGGCACGATCCCTCGGCATGGCGCGAAAAGCCCGGATCGAGAGACACTGGGCGAAGCTGGTCGGGGGCGCGGCCGGAAGGGCGCATGATTTCTCCTGAAAACGCGGGCCGCAGGGTTTAGCGCCGGGGGCGGGCCAAATCCAGCCATCGATCGGCTGTCCCCTGGCCCGCGTTGACCGTTCCCCTTGCACTACCTACATGTTTTCCATGGCGATTCATCGTATTGGCCCGGTTCGGGGCGTCCTGACCGAGCTCCCGGTGGGCCCCCGGCAAACCGCCTCGGTGGCCGAGCTGAACGAGCGGGCCCGCGAGGTGCTGCGGCACGTCGTCGAGGGCTATGTCGAGACCGGCGAGCCGGTGGGCTCCCGGGCGCTGACACGCAAGCTCACCGAGACCCTCTCGCCCGCCACCATCCGCAACATCATGGCCGACCTGCAGGATCTCGGCCTGCTCTACGCGCCGCACACGTCGGCTGGCCGCCTGCCGACCGAGGCGGGGCTGCGTCTGTTCGTCAACGGCCTGCTGGAAGTCGGCAATCTCTCCGACGACGAGCGCGAGAGCATCGAAGCGCGCTGCCGCACCGTCGGCCGCAGCGTCACCGAGGCGCTGGAGCAGGCGACCACCTTGCTGTCGGGCCTGTCGCGCTGCGCGGGCGTCGTCATGGCGCCGAAGACCGAGCAGCCACTGAAGCACATCGAGTTCGTGAACCTCGGCCCCGGCCGCGCGCTGGTGGTGACCGTGACCCAGTCGGGCCATGTCGAGAACCGGGTCATCGACACGCCGATCGGCATGCCGCCCTCGGCGCTGGTCGAGGCGGGCAACTATCTCAGCGCCCGCTTGATCGGCCGCACCATCGAGGAGGCGCGCCGGCAGATCATGGAGGATCTGAAGCTGAAGCGCGCCGAGCTCGATGAGCTCACCGCCCGGGTGATCGAATCGGGCATGGCGACCTGGGCCGGCGAGCCCGGCGGCGCGCTGATCGTGCGCGGCCAGGCGCGACTGCTCGAGGACATCACTGCGATCGAAGACCTCGAGCGCGTCCGCACCCTGTTCGATGCGCTGGAGCGCGGCGAGAGCTTCGTACGCCTGCTCGAGCTCGCCAACGTGGCGTCGGGCGTGCAGATCTTCATCGGCGCCGACAACCCCTTGTTCGCCAACACCGGCTGCTCGATGGTGGTGGCGCCGTTCCGCGATTCGCAGGAGCGCATCCTGGGCGCCATCGGCGTCATCGGCCCGACGCGGCTGAACTATGCGCGCATCATCCCGCTCGTCGATTACACCGCCCGCACGATTGGACGGGTAGTCGGCTGATCCGCGGTCCGATGAGTCACCAATCCTGCTCGTCGAAGTCGTCGAACTGCTTCATGTCTTCGTCGTTGCTCGCCTTCGCCGTCTCGTTGGCCGGGATCGAGTGCACGTTGATCTTCGTCCCGGGCCCGATCAGCGTCACGAGCTCGAGAAGATCCTCGCGCTTGAAGGCGACACAGCCCTGGGTCGGCGAATAGTCTTCCTTCGCGATGTGCAGAAAGATAGCGCTGCCCCATTCGCCTTCGGGCGGGTCGTCGTTGTAGCCGACCACCACGACGAGGTCGTAGAGGCCATCCTCGCGCCACATCTTTTCGTGGCTCCACTCATTGGGAATGCGGACCAGCCGGTTGTAGGTCGGCGAGCGTGGGTCGTCGCACCAGCCGTCATGCTCGTTGATGGCCCGCGCCGGCAGATGGACCTTGGGCAGCACCAGCCGGTCGTTGCGGAAATAGATCCTGCGCAGCGGAAAACGGCCGGCGGGCGTCGCGGCGTCGCCCTCGACCTTGTCCTCTCGCACGCCTCCCGCACCGACCGTGCAGCGCCAGCGCCTGTCGCCCAGCATCGCCCAGCCGAGGGAAGTCTCGGTCGAATCGGTCTGCACCGTCAGGACATCGGGGTCGGACATTGCCTAAGCCTCCGCTGCTCTTCATAAAGGCTCGCTCTTTTGGGAGAAAGCGATGGCTTATGTCGTGACTCCGCCCGCCACGGTGGGCGTGCCGGTCAACGGGACCGGGGATCTGTTCCCAGTGCGCCGCATCTTCTGCGTCGGCCGCAACTATGCCGCCCATGCCCGCGAGATGGGCCACGATCCAGACCGCGAGCCGCCGTTCTTCTTCACCAAGCCGACCGACGCCATCGTCATCTGCGCCGACCCCAAGAATCCGACGAAGATCGCCTATCCGTCGGCCACCAAGAACCTGCACCACGAGATGGAGCTGGTGGTGGCGATGAAGTCGGGTGGCACCGACATACCGGTCGACAAGGCGCTGGACCATGTCTTCGGCTACGCCGTCGGCTTGGACATGACCCGCCGCGACCTGCAGAACCAGGCCAAGGACATGGGCCGGCCGTGGGACATGGGCAAGGGTTTCGACCAGTCGGCGCCGATCGGCGAGATCTTCCCGGCCTCGAAGATCGGCCATCCGTCGAAAGGCACCATCCAGCTCGACGTCAACGGCAAGACCCGCCAGAAGTCCGATCTCAACGCCCTTATCTGGAGCGTGCCCGAGACGATCTCGTACCTTTCCGGCCTGGTGGCGCTGGCTGCCGGCGATCTGATCTACACCGGCACGCCCGATGGCGTCGCAGCGGTAGTCAAGGGTGACACGCTGGCGGGCTTCGTCGATGGTTGTGGCACGGTGACCTGCACGCTGGTGTAAGTCGCCGAAGAAGAACGAGTTTGAGGGGGAGAGCGTCGCGATGAAGGTGAACTCGAAAATCCGCTCCATCGAGACGCTCGCCGCCGACGCCGGATTTCGCAACTACTACTTCGTCAAGATAACGACTGAAGATGGCATCGTCGGTTGGAGCGAGTACGACGAAGGCTTCGGCGCGCCGGGTGTCGGCACCGCCATCGCCAAGCTCTCGGACCGCCTGATCGGCCAGCCGGTCGGCGACCACGAGCGGCTCTACGCCGAGCTCTATTCGATCACGCGGCCGGCGGCCGGCGGCGTCGTCGCCCTGGCGCTGGGCGCCATCGAGAACGCGCTGCTGGACGCCAAGGCAAAGGCGCTGGGCGTGCCCTGCTACCAGCTTCTGGGCGGCAAGATCCGCGACCGCATCCGGGTCTACTGGTCGCATTGCGCGACTTGGCGCATCAACCATCCGAGCTATTTCAAGCCGGCGATCACCGACCTCCATGGCGTGAAGGCGATCGGCCGCGAGGTGCGGGAGAAGGGCTTTACGGCGATGAAGACCAACATCTTCATCTACGATAACGACGGGAAGAACCCGAAGGGCTGGCGTCCCGGCTTCGGCGCGCCGAACTACCCCGAGCGCAACGTCGATCGCCATGTGCTGCGCAATCTGCGCATGCACCTCGAAGCGATCCGCGAGGGTGCCGGCCCCGATGTCGATCTGCTGCTCGACCTGAACTTCAACGCCAGTACCGAGGGCTATCTGAAGATCCTGCGCGCCATCCGCGACCTCGACATGTTCTGGGTCGAGATCGACAGCTACAGCCCCGAGGCGCTGGGCCTGATCCGGCGCCAGAGCCCCCATCCCATCTCCTCCTGCGAGACGCTTCTGGGCATCCGCGATTTCCTGCCGTATTTCCGCGAGCAATCGATGGACGTGGCGATCATCGACACGCCGTGGAACGGCGTATGGCAGTCGATGAAGATCGCCAATCTCGCCGAGGCGCACGAGGTCAACGTGGCGCCGCATAATTTCTACGGCCACCTCTGCACCATGATGAACGCGCACTTCGCGGCCTCTGTGCCGAACCTGCGCATCATGGAGACCGACATCGATCGCCTGGAATGGGATCACGAGCTCTTCACTCATGTGCCCGAATTCAAGGACGGCCATCTCATCATGCCGTCGCGCCCCGGCTGGGGCACCGAGCCGGTCGAGGAAGCGATCAAGGCGCATCCGCCGAAGCAGGCCACCGGCGGCCTGGCCGCCTACGGCCGCAAGTCTTAGGTCTCTTGCCGGACAGCGGAGGTCCGCTGTCCCTAAGGTCAAAGCTGCTTGGCGCTGAACGTGTCGCACTTGCGCGCGTCGCCGGACTCCAGCCCGACGCGGAACCAGCGCATGCGTTGCGCACTGCTGCCATGGGTAAAACTGTCGGGCACGACGCGGCCCTGCGCCTGACGCTGCAGACGATCGTCGCCGATCGCCGAGGCGGCGGCCAGCGCCTGCTCGACGTCGCGGTCGTCGATCATCCGGCCGCCGCGCGCGGCGTCGGCCCGGTTGGCCCAGACACCGGCAAAACAATCGGCCTGCAGCTCGACCCGCACCGACAAGGCATTGGCGTCGCGCTTGCTCATGCGCTCCTTCATCTGCTCGGTCTTGGCGCTGATGCCGAGAAGGTTCTGCACGTGGTGGCCGACCTCGTGGGCGATGACATAGGCCTGGGGGAACTGACCGGGCGCGCGGAAGCGGCGCTCGAGATCGTCGAAGAAGGCGAGGTCGAGGTAGACCCGCTGGTCTGCCGGGCAGTAGAACGGCCCCATCGCCGACTGCCCGACGCCGCATTCGGTGCGCGTGGCGTCGCGGTACAGCACCAGCCTGGGCTCGCGATACTGCCGGCCGAGATCGCGGAAGACGCCGTTCCAGACATCCTCGGTGCTCTTGAGCACGCGCGACACGAACTGTGTCTCGGCGTCGCCGGCCGGCTGCTGGCGGGGCGCGGTCCGGCTGGTCTGGGTCTGGGGCGGCGCGGGCGCGTAGCTCGACGTGCCTCCGCCGCCGAGCAGGGCAAAGGGGTCGGCACCGAAGATCAGGGCGATGACGATGAAGGCAACGAAGCCCAGGCCGCCTTTGAACAGGCCGCCTCCGCCGCCCATCGGGATGGGCATGCCGCCCAAGCCGCCCATGCCGCCGCCGCCACCGAAATAGCCGCCGTCGCCGCGGCGATCCTCGATGTTGCTGCTTTCGTCGCCGTCCATCTGCATAGAAGGGTCTCCTGGGTCGAGATCGGCCCCGAATCGACTATATTGGGAGCGAGATGAGCCTTTCCATCGCCACCTGGAACATCAATTCGGTCCGCCTCAGGATCAACAACGTCAAACGGTACCTCAGGCTGCGCAAGCCCGATGTACTGTGCCTCCAGGAGACCAAGTGCCCGGACGAATTCTTTCCGCACAAGGCTTTCGAGGGGCTGGGCTATGCGCACCGGTTGGTCCAGGGCATGAAGTCGTACAACGGCGTGGCGATCCTCTCCAAGGTGCCGTTTACCGCCCGGGACATCCATCATCGCTGCGGCAAGGAGGATTGCCGGCACATCGAGGTGGCGCTCGACATCGGTGCCGATCCCATCCTGCTCGACAATCTCTACATCCCGGCGGGCGGCGACGTTCCCGATCCGGCCGTCAACGACAAGTTCGCGCACAAGCTCGATTTCTATCGCGAGATGGCCCAGTGGTTCGCCGACCGCAAGCCCAAGGCCGGCGCCGCCCGGGGCCAGCGCCGCATCGCCGTCGGCGACCTCAACGTGGCGCCACTGGAGCACGACGTGTGGAGCCACAAGCAGCTCCTCAAGATCGTGTCGCACACGCCCATCGAGGTCGAGCTCTTCGGCCGTCTCCAGGCGTCGCTCGACTGGATCGACGTGCCGCGGCGCTTCGTGCCCGAGGACAAGAAGCTCTATTCATGGTGGAGCTACCGCAACAACGATTGGCGCGCCTCCAACCGTGGCCGCAGGCTGGACCACATCCTGGCCTCGCCGGCCTTGTCGGGCGGCGTCATCGGTCATCGCATCGATGTCGATGCCCGCGATTGGAAGCAGGCGTCGGATCATGTGCCGGTAATGGCGACATTCGAGGTGTGAAGGAGAGAAGCAGCATGACGATCGGCAGCATCATCGGCGTTCTGGTCATCGGCCTTGTGGTGGGCCTGCTGGCCCGCTTCATCACGCCGGGACCCAATCCGCGCGGCATCATCGTGACCATAGTGATCGGCATCGTCGGTGCGGTGATCGCGACCTATGGCGGCCAGGCGCTCGGGCTCTACGCGCCCGGCGAGCCCGCGGGTTTCGTCGGATCCGTGATCGGCGCAGTCGTGCTGCTGGTGCTGGTGCGGCTGTTCGGACGGTAAGGCCCGCAGAGGCCGCCGGCAAAACGGGGAGAGACCAATGGACAAGCTCAGCCTGCAGGATCCACTGTTCGCAACCTACGCCATCGCCGCCTGCCTGATGATCCTGAAGGCGGTGGCGATGTCCTGGCTGACCGTTGTGCGCATGATGGAAGCCAAGGGCGGCTACCGATCGCCCGAGGATCTCGCGCGGACCCCGCTCAACCCCGCGCCGGATCCGGCGCAGCTCCTGCCCAACGAGCGCGTCGAGCGGATCAGGCGCATCCAGATGAACGACCTCGAGAACCTGCCGTTTTTCCTGGTTGCCGGCTTCCTCTACGTGCTCACCCAGCCACCACTGGCACTCGCCCAGGGACTGCTCTACGGCTACGTCGTGTCGCGCCTGCTGCACTTCGTTGCCTACCTGACGGCGCAAATCCACGACGTCCGCGCGACCCTGTGGACCGTAGGCTCGATCATCCTCGTCTTCATGACCGTTCGAACCCTGCTCGCCGCACTCGGCGTCTGAGCGACGAGGCGCACAGAGACCGAGAGCCTACGCGGCCACCCGATACAGGAAGTACCGGTCCGCGGGCACGCCCGGCGGATCGGCTTCGCGCCGCCAGCGCGCGACGTCGAGCGGCTGGTTCGCGAGGACGTAGCCACCCGGCCCGACCAGCCCATCGAGCGCCGGGCCGAGCCATTTGCCCATTGCCATGTTGGCGGCGTGGTCGCCGGTGCCGAGATCGGTGTGGATCAGGGCCGCTGTCGCACCGAGCTTCTGCGCTGCCTTGGGAATCGCCTCACGCGCCTCGCCGAGGAACAGCCGGTCGTCCGGCGGGATGCAGTCGGGATGGGCCGCCACCTTGCGCTCGAATACATAGATGTCCCGGCCGGGAAAGAGATCGCGCAGATGATCGTAGGTGCGCCCGTTGCCCAGGCCGACTTCGAGGATGGGCCCCGGCAGGGCGTCGATCCTGGGCTTCAGGAAATTCAAGCAGTCGCGCTGCGCCTGCATGCGCGCAATGAAGCTGTCGAGCCGGCTCATTCGTCGTTCAGGCCGCCTTGTTCGCCGTCGCCTCGCGCAGCTTCTTGTTGGTGTCCTCCACGCGGTGCGCCAGCTCGCGCATGATCTCGATGGCCATCGTCGGGAACTCGCCGACCATGCGATAGAAAGTGTCCTTGGAGATCTTCAGCGTGCTGAGCGGCTCGCGTGCTTTGATGGTGGCGGTGCGCGGCACGTCGCACAGGACGGCAATCTCGCCCAGGAAATCGTTCTTCTTCATCTCGGCGACCTGGATCTGGCCGTTCGGCGTGTCGATCAGCACGTCGGCCACGCCGCCCAGGATGACGTACATGGCGTCGCCCGGATCGCCCTGGTGACAGAGCTCCTGGCCTTCGGCGTAGTTCACGCGCTCGCTGGTGAAGGCCAGCAGCTTGAGCTTGGCGGGCTCGATCTTGGACAGGATCGGCACTCCCTTCAGCAGCTCGACTTCTTCGTTGAGGTTCATCGCGTCCTCCTGAATTCCCTCAAGACGCCATCAGCTCGGCGTAGAGTCCACCTTTTGCCGCCAGCTCAGACGGCGCTCCCTGGGCGGCGATCCTGCCACCTTGCATAACGACAATCCGCTCGAACGGCTCCGCTTGGGACGGCCGGTTGGCGATCCAGACGATGCCGCGGTCGTCCTTCCGGGCCGCCGCCAGGATGTTGTCGCGGATGCGGTCCTGCGCCCGGCTGTCGAACGAGGCCACCGCCTCGTTGACGACCAGAAGCTGCGGCCGCTTGATCAAGGCGCGGGCGATCCCGAGCTTCTGGCGCTGTGTGGCCGTGAGGCGCTTGCCGCCGACGCCGACATTGTACTCCAGTCCGACCTCGATCACCGAATTGTGCAGCTCGAGCTCGTTCAGCACATCGGATATCAGCGTGCCGATGCGCTGCTCGCCCTGCGCCTGGCCGTAGACCGGGCGGCCGAACAGGATGTTGTCCTGCAGCGTGGCGGCGCTGTTATAGCGCTGGAAATCGTAGAACTCGACGGCGCCGCGCAGCGGCTCGGGCAGGCCGGAGGCAAAGGCGTGCCGTGCTGCGAGCAGGCGCTCCTCCATCTCGCCATCGATCAGGCCCAGGCGATGGCGCGCCTCGATGTAGCGGAACGGCAGGGTCATCAGGCGCGGCCGGTCGGCCTCGGGCACTGCGTCGATGCCCTTGCCGCCCAGGCGTTGCAGCAGCAGGCGCACGTTGGGCAGTTCGTCGGCCGAGATGAAGCTGTACTGCTCGAACAACGGGTTGTCGGGCGACAGGCCAGAGAACAGCTCGACCATGGTCTCGGCGATGGTGAGGCCCATGCGCTGCAGGTCCCGGTCGATGCCGGTCGCGCGCATTACCGACTGCATGTAGGGATCGACCGCGATGTTGTCGCCGGCGAAATCCTTGCCGAGCGGCGTGCCGAACAGGATGTTCTCGGCGACCGACAGGTTTCGGTTGTAGCGGTCGGCATCGAAGGTCTCGACCAGGCCGGCATAGCTCGGATCCTGCAGGCGGCCGTGCAGCTCGTGCCGGGCCTTCAGGATGCGTTCGGCGAGATCGGGGCGCACCGCCGGGTCGACCGTGCCGCGCAGGCCGAGCGCATAGATGTCCTCGTCGAGCTCGACCTGCTTCAGCACCTCGACGATGCGCGGCAGCAGGTCGGCGGGCCCGGTCGCGCCGGCCAGCTCGTAGTCGATCCAGTCGGCATTGGGATCGAGCGACGGATTACCGGCGCGCTCGGCCTCCCGCTGGAACTGCTCGCGCTCCGCCTTGGCCGCGTCGTCGTACTTGGCCGGCGCGATCGGCCGGATCTTCAAGCCGAAGAGCAGGTTGTCCCGCACCGACACCGGAAACAGATAGGTCTCCTGCCCGACATACGAGGTGCGTGCGCCCAGCACGTACTCGGGTACCTGGAAGAAGTCGTTGCCGTCGAGCTTGACCGAACCTCCGCTCGGCATGACGAGGCGGGCCAGCACCTGGCCCAGCACGTCCTTGCCGGAGCTGGCGGCGCCGATCACGGCGAGCCTGCTGCAGGTCGGCAGCATCATCGACACGCTATCGAGCTGCTTGACGCGCCCGTCCTCGGAGACGGTGACGCCCGCCAGCGCCAGTTGCTGTCCCAGCGGCGGCGGCGGGCCGTCGGGCAACACCTGCAGCTCCTGGGGCATCATGCCTTCGGGCTGGAACTGGTCGATCACTTGCTCGTACTTGATCTGGACGTCCTGGCGCTGCTGGTCCCAGTCGAGCAGCTCCTTGATCGGCGACGGCAGGTCCTTGTAGGCCAGCAGCACGCCCACCACCGCGCCGACGTCCATGTGGCCGGTGAGGGCGAAATAGCCGCCGATCAGGTAAATGGCGAACGGCGTCGCCTGCGACAGGATGTTGTTCCAGAACTTGGCGACGAATTTCTTCTGGTAGAGATCGAAGCGGATCTTGAAGATCTTGCCGAGACGGTCGGATATATCCGCGCGCTCGTAGTTGGCCGCGCCATGGATATGTATCTCGTGGACGCCGTCGGCGGTTTCGGCGATGCGCCCGGCGAGCTGGCGGGCGGTGATCTGCCGCTGGCGGCCGAGGACCAGGACAGGCCTGCGCAACCGCGGGACGATCGCCATCTGCACGCCCAGCAGCACGATGACGACGATCCCGAGCAGCCAGTTCTGCAGCATGATGAACAGGATCGCCGTCAACGCCTGGCCGCCCAGGAACATCGGCTGGACGAAGGCATCGCCGATGAAGCCGCCGAGCGGCTCGACCTCGTCCTTGATCATGGTGGCGAGCTCGGCCTGCTTGACCTTGCGGAAGTGAGCCGGCGGGAAGCGCAGGATGCGCTCGTACAGCTCGTAGCGCAGCCGGCGCAGCATGCGCTCGCCCATGCGCCCCTTCTGAGTGTTGATCGTCTTCTTGAACAGGCCGTTCACGATCACGGCGCCCAGGAAGACGAAGCTCATGGTCACCAGGTACCCGAACTGGTCGACCTGGAAGCCGTCGAAGAGGCGCAGGACCTTGCCGGGCAGGACGGCGGACAGGTCGAGTTCCCAGACCAGGAAGGGGATGGTCTTGGAGCTCTTGAAGGCGTTGCCCTGGATGCCGTTGTTGACGATGTCCTTGGGTACCGTCAGGGACATGAAATAGAAGACCTGGGCCAGCACCACGAGGCCCAGGATGACGACCTGCTCGGGCCTGCTGTGCCGCCAGATGTAGGTGAACAGATTGCGTTGCATCAATATCCGCGGCGAAAGCCCCCAAGGTGCGGCGCCCCTCTCTTCCTATATTAGATCAGTGCCTTGATTACATTCGGTATTTTGCATTGCGGAGGGGTTCGCGCGTCTCGCCCAGTATGGCATAGTCCGCCCGACATCACCGGTCGGGGCAGGTAGCGCTTCGGCAAGGAGAAAGACGTCCGCATGCCTCACAGCCGGTCCAAGCGTGTGCTGCTCTACAGCCACGACTCCTTCGGCCTCGGCCATGTGAGCCGCTGCCGTACCATCGCCAACGCCCTGGTCGCCGCCGACCCCAACGTCTCGGTCCTGATCCTGTCGGGCTCTCCGGTCATCGGCTCCTACGAGTTCCGTTCCGGCATCGACTTCGTGCGCATTCCCGGCGTGATCAAGCTGCTCGACGGCGACTACGACTCGGCCAATCTCAGGGTCGGCGTCGAGCATACGCTGGAGATGCGGACGCGGATTATCCGGGACACTGCCGACATCTATCGTCCCGATCTGTTCATCGTCGACAAGGAGCCCACCGGCCTGCGCGGCGAGGTCGTGCCGGCGCTGAGGCTCCTGAAGGAGCGCGGCACGCCGCTGGTGCTGGGCCTGCGCGACGTCATGGACGATCCCGCCGCTCTTGCCGCCGAGTGGGAACGCAAGAACGTGGTGCCGGCGCTGCGCGATCTCTACGACGAGATCTGGATCTACGGCCTGCCGCAGATCAACAAGCCGCTGACCGGCATCGAGGTGCCGCCGTCGGTGCGCCACAAGATGGTCTATACCGGGTACCTGCGCCGCGACCTGCCCCTGCACACCGACGTGCCGCACGAGATCGAGGAGATCGACAGACCCTTCATCCTGGTCACCGCCGGCGGCGGCGGCGACGGCGCCGACCTCATCGATTGGGTGCTGGCGGCCTACGAAAAAGACCCGCACATCCCCTACGGAGCGGTGATCGTGTTCGGGCCCTTCATGTCGGCGGCCGAGCGCGAGGCCTTCAAGGAGCGCGCCGCCGGATTTCGGAACATTCGGACGCTCACCTTCACCAACAATCTCGGCGCCCTGATGCAGCGCGCGGCGGGCGTGGTGGCGATGGGTGGCTACAACACCTTCTGCGAGATCCTGTCGTTCGACAAAAGGGCGATCATCGTGCCGCGCACCAGGCCCCGCCTGGAGCAGCTCATCCGCGCGCGCGCCGCCCGCAACGTCGGTCTGATCGAGATGCTCGATGCCGACCGCGGCCGCGACCCGCATGCCATGGCGACGGCGCTGCGCCAGCTGCCCCAGCAGGGCCTGCCGAGCGACGTCGTCGTGCCCGGCCTTCTCGACGGACTGCCGAACGTCTGGCGCCTGGTCGCCAAGCAGCTCGCCCATCGCCATCGCGGCCCGGCCTCGCTCGAGGCGATCTGGAACGAACCGGGCGAGCCGCCGGTCGTGCCTCCGGCGCGCGCCAGGACCTGATCGTCGGGATCTTCATGCTCTCGTCGATCGACGCGCGTGTCGCGATCGTGCTCAAGGGCTGGCCGCGCTTGTCCGAGACCTTCATTGCCCAGGAAATCGCAGGACTGGAGGCGCGTGGCGTGGCGCTGGAGATCTGGTCTCTGCGCCGGCCGACCGACAAGCATCGCCATCCCGTGCACGACCGCGTTCGGGGCCGCGTCGTCTACCTGCCGGAGTACCTCAAGGACGATCCGCGCCGGGTGTTCGCCGGCTGGCTGAAGGCGCGTCGTCTGCCCGGCTACACGACGGCGCGGGCGCGGTTCCTGGCCGACCTGCGCCGCGATCCTTCGGCCAACCGGCTGCGCCGCTGGGGCCAGGCGCTGGTGCTGGCGGCCGAGCTGCCGACCGGCATCGAGCGGCTTTACGCCCATTTCCTGCATACGCCCGCGTCGGTGACGCGCTACGCCGCGCTAATGCGCGGCCTGCCGTGGAGCGTGTCGGCGCACGCCAAGGATATCTGGACCAGCGCCCCCTGGGAGGCGGCGGAGAAGCTCGCGGACTGCGCGTGGGCCGTGACCTGCACCAACGTGGGCGCCGAGTGCCTGCGCGCGCTGGCGCCGCGGCCTGACAAGGTTGAGCTGGTCTATCACGGTCTCGACTTCGCCCATCTGCCGGCGCCGGCCCACCTGCGGGCGCGGCGCGACGGCAGCGATGCCGCCGATCCCGTCGTCGTCCTGTCGATCGGCCGCAAGGTCGAGAAGAAGGGATTCGGCGATCTGCTGGACGCGCTTGCCCTCCTGCCCAAGACCCTGCATTGGCGCTTCGAGCATATTGGCGCCGGCGAGCTGGGCGAGCTGCTGAAGGCGCAGGCCGACCGCCTGGGCATCGCCGAGCGCTGCGCCTGGCTCGGCGCCCAGCCACAGAAGCAGGTGTTTGCCGCCCTGGCGCGCGCCGACCTGTTCGTGCTGGCCAGCAAGAAGGCGGGCGACGGCGATCAGGACGGCCTGCCCAACGTGCTCATGGAGGCGGCCCATCAGGGGCTGGCCATCGTCTCCACCCGCGCCGCCGCCATCGGCGAGTTCATCGACGACGGCGAGAACGGCCTCCTGGTGGCGCCCGGCGCGCCCGAGGCGTTGGCCACGGCCTTGGCGCGCATGATCGCCGCCCCCGATCTTCGTGCGCAGTTCGCGCAGCGCGCCGCCGAGACCGTGCGCACGCGCTTCTCCTTCGATGCAGGCGTCGACTGGATCGCCTCGGCGCTGGGCCAGGATGTCCGCCACGAGGTCGTTCCGTCGGAGGTCAGGGCGGCGGAGTGATCATGCGCGTGCTGCTGCACACGCCGCTGAAGTCGCCGGACAGTCCCATCCCCTCGGGCGATCGCGAGATGGCGCGCGGGCTGCGTCGCCTGCTGCGCCGGCTCGGCCATACGGTGGTGATGCCCCCGCTGAGCCGCGTCGCACCGGGCGTGCCCGCGCCAAACGACCATCTCGCGCTGGAGCGGCGCATGCGCGCGCAGGCCGGGCGGCTGATCGCGCGCTGGCACGCGCTCCCGGCACGCCACCCCGAGCGCTTCGACCTGTGGTTCACCTACCACTGCTATTACCGCAAGCCCGACTGGCTGGGCCCGATCGTGACGCGGGCGCTAGGCGTCCCCTATGCGCTGGTCGAGGCGTCGCATGCGCCGCGCCGCGCCCAGGGGCCGACCAGGCTTGGCCATCGCGCCGTCGAGCGCTCGCTCGCCGCCGCCGACTTGGTGCTGACCGTCAATCCGCGCGACGTCGCCGGCGTGAAGGCGCGGCTGCGGCCCGGCGCGCATCAGCTTTGGCTGCCGCCGTTCATCGACACGCGACCGTTCCAGCGGCCGCCGTGCCCGGCCAACGATCCGCCACTGCTGCTGAGCGTCGGCATGATGCGCGCGCGCGACAAGCTGGAATCCTATCGCGTGCTTGCCGACGCATTCGGCCGACTGAAGCACAAGCCCTGGCGCGCGCTGCTGGTCGGCGACGGGCCGGCGCGCGCCGAGGTCGAGGCGATGATGGCGCCGTTCGGCGAGCGGGTCCGCTTTGCCGGAGTCGTGCCGCACGCCGAATTGCCGGCGACCTATGCAGCGGCGGATATTTACCTCTGGCCCGCGATCAACGAAGCCTATGGCATGGCCTTTCTCGAAGCCCAGGCGGCCGGACTGCCCGTCGTCGCGGGCCGCACCGGCGGCGTTCCCGTCGTGGTGGCCGACGGCATCACCGGCCTGTTGACGCCGATCGGCGATGCCGCGGCCTTCGCC
>JAEWIV010000332.1 GCA_023386865.1 Pseudomonadota bacterium | reverse complement strand
GCCCCCAAGTCTCCTGGCCATCTGACGGCAAGACCAGCGCGTCGGCAGAGCCATACACGGCAGGCAGCTTGCTTTGATTCACGAACCCCAGAAAGTCGGCATGGACCGAATAGGCTGTCGCGATTTGGCGAAGCTCGCTCTCCAATTCCCCTGCTCCCGCAAATGCGACCTGCACGGCCCCATCGGGCAGTCGCGCGGCGGCGTGCAGCAAGTCGGCCGGATGCTTGCGCCCGATGAGCTTGCCGACGAACAGCACGCGGCGGCGGCCTTCCGGACGACGTGCGGCCCTGCTGGCGGCCGCGAAGGCATCGTTGTCGACGCAGTGGGGTGAAAAGAACAGACGATGAGGCGGAACGCCGTAGTGCAGAAGATACTCCCGGTTCCTTTGTCCGACATAGAGGAAGCCATCAAAGCGGCGCAGCAGACGTGAAAAGGCCAGCGCCTTGGCGAGGCGGACCGCGCTATTGCGCTGGCTGCCGAGTTGCGAATCGCCTCGCGCCAGGATCGGCACGGCGAGGCGCCGACATGCCCTGACCGCTTGCCAATACGAACGCAGCGCCCATCCCGGCACGACAAAGGCATCGAACCTGCCGCGCGCGATCTCTTCGCCGATGCCGGGCGTATCGCAGCCGGCGAAGCGGTCGGTCGACGGCCGGCGCGCGACATTGACGAGAAAGCGGCTGTCGTAGCCCGACAGCAGGTCGACGTCCCAGTCGAAGGCCACATCGAAGCCCGAGCGCGCCTGCTGCTCCGGCGTTTGCCGATGGGCGAAGAACACCGTGAGATCGCAGCGCTTGGCGAGTTCCCGGAAGATCGGCGCGTAGTACTGGATCGGATGGCTGACCAGGAAGCCGATGCGCTTGGCCACGTCAGCCTCGTCCTGCCGCCGCCCGCTCGCAGGCAAGGTCGAGCGCGGCGGCCAGCGCGCGTGCCGAGGCGCGGGCCGAAAAGGCGTCGAATGCCGCGCTGTCGACGACGCCGGTATCATCGTTCGCAGCGGCCATGACTGACCGCACCGCATCGGCCATCTCGCCCGCGTCGGGCAGCGCCGTCTCGGTCAGGGTCACGACGCCGCCGGCGCGCATCGAGCGGATCATGTCGACGGCGGGGCTGTCCCTGTGCAGCACGGCGAAGACCGGGCGGCGCGACAGCATCGCCTGGAATACCTTCGACGGCATGTAATGCCGCTCGGTCGAGCCAAGCACCAGGACGGCGTCGCTCTTCGAAAGGTGATTGAGCGCGTCCACGTAGCCGATGCGTTGCGGATGCTCGGCGATCATGTCTGCAACGCCTATCCGCTGGGCTCGCGGCTCGACTTGGTGGCCGTGCGGATCGTCGGGCGAGCTGCCGGTACCGACGAAGTGAACCGTGAGGCGAGCGGCGATATCCGGCGATCGAGCCTTCAGCTCGCGCAGGCCGGCCAGGAAGCTGTCCAGCACCGCGATTCCCGCCGGCAACAATGCACCGGCATAAGTCATGTGAAAGCGGCGATCTCCCGGCTGGAACAGGAACGGCCGGCGATCGAGATCGCGGACAAGCGCATAGTCCTCGGGCGCGATGCCCATCGGCATGCAGGCGATCACGGCATGCCCGGCAACCCCGGGATTGCGTTCGAGCATTCCCGCGACGTATCCGGGCGCCATGCCGGTGATCAGCCTTGCCCCGCGCACCGACCAGGGCTCGAGGATCGACGCCAGATGATAGGAGCCCCACGCGCGGCTGAGCGGCACATCGACGCCCGGCCAGCGATTCACCCAGGGATCCTGGTAGTCGATGCCGAACGGCACGCCGCAGCGACGATGGACGAGCCGGCCGATCGGCGCCAGGAAATTGGATGGGATCGTCACCAGCACGAAGTCGAGCCCGTCCCTCGCTGCGAGGTCGACCAGCACGCGATAGCATCCCCAGAACGCACGCACGCCGATGTCGCCGACCAATCGGATGGGGCGCGTCGACAGCGTGGGTGCATGGATCACCCTCAGGCCCGGCGGCACCAGGCGCTCGAGGTCGGGATCGGGCCGCTCCTCATAGTGAGCGGGATCGCCGGTGACGACGGTCGGCTCCCAGCCGAACTCCGGCAGGTAGCGTGACCACAGCCGCGCACGATGGGCACCGACGAGGTTGCTCGGCGCAAAATGGCCGCTTACCAGGGCGATCCGCTTCATTGTCGAGCCGCCAATGCCGCGCGCGCATGCTCGTAGAGGTCGCAATAGCGCCGGACGACGATCTCGGGAGCATACTCCTGCTCGGCCCGACGGCGACAAGCGGCGCGATCGATGCTGCCGAGCTTGCCCACCGCCTCGCAACCCTCCTCGATCGACCTGACGAGGAAGCCGTCGATGCCCTGGCGCACGATCTCCGGCAACGAGCCGCGCGGACAGGAGATCACCGGCGTGCCGCAGGCCAACGCCTCGGCGAAGACGATGCCGAACGGCTCCTCCCATTGGATGGGCACGACCATGGCGCGCGCCTCGCCCAGCAGCTTGTTCTTCTCCACATCGTCGACCGGGCCGACATATTCTATGCCGTCGCGGCCGATCCACGGTGCGATCGCTGTGCGCCAATAGTCGCCCTCCGGACCGGTGTCGGCGTGGTTGCCGGCAATCACCAGTCGGTGGCCGGTGCGGCGTGCGATCTCGATCGCCCAGTGAGCACCCTTGATGCTTTCGACGCGGCTCAGGAAGCACAGCGGCGCATCGGCAGCGATGGCGGGGTTGAACTCGAGCGCGTCGATCTCGAAGAAGTTGGGTATGCCGCGCCAATCGCCGCCGGCGCGACGACCGCACGCGGCGATGTACTCGCTGCAACCGGTGAAACGCAGCACCTCCGGCGCGGCGAGCTTCATCGCCAGGCCGACGGTGCGCAGCGTCGGATCGCGTTGGAACGTCATGACGATCGGGATCGAGCCGCGCAGCAGCGGCGCCAGGTAGGCGAGCCGTGAGAAACTGTGGATCACGTCCGGCCTGAAGGCGCGCACGAACTTCCACAAAGCCCAGGCGTTGGCGAGCGTATCGATGCGCGACAACGAGCTTGCGCCCGGCCAGCCATAGAAGGCGTCGGCCGCGCACTGCGAGCCCGGCTTCGCGACCAGGCAGACTTGGTGGCCACACGCACGCAGCCGGCGCACCAGACCGTCGACGATGCGCTCGATGCCGCCATAGAGCCTGGGCGGGACCTCGATTTCGGGGTCGGCGGTGACCAGGATGCGCATCAGCGACGCGCCTCCATGAACAGCGAATAGGACCGATGCTGTTCGCGATCGATCGCCCCGCCCGGAAAGCCGCCCTCGCGCCAGCCGACCTCGGCAATGGCGGTGAAGCCGGCCTGCTCGAGGGTGCGCCGCAGATATTCGACGTCGAAGCCCCCATAATGCTCGCCGTCCTGCACGAAGACGTGGTTCAGCGCCTCCATCTTGGTGGCGAAGGCCGTCTGCGGTCTCTCGCCGCCGCAACCGATCTCGTTCAGCATCGTCCAGCCGTCGGCCAGGTAAGCCTGGACGTACTTGCGGATGTCCGGAACGATGATGCGCAGCACGCCGCCGGGCTCGAGGCAGCGTCGGCATTCCGCGAGGAAGCGCGGCCGTTCGGTGATCGGCTCGAGATGCTCGAAGTAGTGCTCGACATGGATTCCGCGCGCCGCCCCGCTGCCGATCGGCAGGCCTCTCCGACAATCGACGCGCATCGTCACTCCCGGCGCCGGGAAAAGATCGAGATTGACCCAGCCGTCTCGGCCGAACGGCCCGCAACCGACGTTGACCAGCACACCGGTCCGCTGCCGCAATGCCCTCTGCTGGGCGATGCGGGCAGGAAGGATGCGGTTGAGCAGGCGCACCGCCATGGCGTTGAGTTCGGCGCGCAACGTGCGGAATACCCACGGGTTGACCGGAAGTCGCGGGATCAGCCACGCGCCGAGGCGCTGCTTCGGCGTCTTCATGGCAACGATGCCTGCTTCGCCGCGAAGGCCCGCGCCACCGACGAGAGCAGCGCCGCCTTTTCAAGGTCCCAGTTGTAGCGTTCCCGGCCGAGGCGCCAGGCGCGGGCCGATGCCTCGGCTCGCGCCGTTGCCGAGCCGGCGAGCTGGTCGAGGGTCGCCGCCATGGCTCGGGGATCTGCGAGCGACACCAGCCGCGCGGCAGCACCGAGGTCGAACGCCAGCGAGCGCTGCGCCGGCGTGTCGCTCAGCAGCACCGGCACCCCGGCGAGGAGATAGGTGAAAATCTTGTTGGTCAGGCAAAGGCTTCGGCTCTCGCTGACATCGGTCTCGAGCGACAGGCCGATATCGTAGGCCGCGGCCAACCTCACCATCTCGTCGGGGGCCGCCATCGGCAGCAGCTCGACCCGATCGCCGATGCCCAGCCGGCGCGCCTCCTCGAGCAGCCGTTCGCCGTGTCCCCATCGATCGCCGCCGCGGATTTCCAGGGTGACGTGCGTCCTGGTGCACGCCATGGCGTGGATGAAGGACTGCAAGCCGCGATCGAGGCCGATCGTCTGGGAGAACCAATAAGCCCTGAATGGCGCCGGCCCGGGCGGCGCCGCGCGGGATTGCGCTGGAGCCATCGTCAAAGGAAAGACGTTGAGCACCGTCACCGGCTCGACACGGTAGTGCGTGGCGTAGGCCTTGCCGATCATCGGCGCCGCGGCGGTGACGTGTCGGCACGTCGGCAGCAGCGCGCCTTCGATGATGCGCACCATGCTCGTGTGAAACGGCGTGCCTTCGCCGGCATGATAGTCCTCGGCATCGAAACCCAGCATCGCGCCGCGACTGCGCGCGGCGTCGGCCGCGGCGGCCAGGCCGGCAACGTAGTGCGCGATGTAGAGATCGGCCGGCACGTCGCGAGCCGCTCGGCGCAACGCTGCGACCGGCCCGCCGTAAGCCGACGCCGCCAGGTCGGCCGGCACGTGCATGCCGAAGCCTGTCGCAAGCCTTGCCAGGCCTCTCGCCGCCTGGCCGATCTGCCGCTCGCCTCGCCGTCGGGCGACGCGTACGACCCTCCATGGCACGCTGGCGGCAATCTCATCGTCGAAGGCCCGCAGCGCTTCGGTGTAGTCGCAGACCACACCAGTGACATCATAGCCCGCCGCATGCAAGGCGCCGGCTTCCTTCAGGACACGCGGATTCGAGGCCAGGTTGCCCGGGCTCACGATGCAGACCGCTCCCGCCATCGACCGCCGATCACCCGGGCCCCGGCTTCGCCTCTTGGGCGGCCGCCGGCAGCTCGGTGAACTCGACGGGACCGGCCAGCCTCATCGCCAGGGCGCCATTGCCCTTGCCCTGGCTGAAGTTGAACGGGATCGCGTCAGGACTGCAGCGCTCGACGAAGAAGCGCAGCGCGTTGTCGACCCGATGGTCGGTGTCGACGTTGGTCAGACCGGTCATCAGGTCGAAGCAGTATTCACCCGAGGCCAGCCAATAGGGTTCAAGGGTCAGGGAGCATTCGTATTGGCCAGCCTTGCCCGGCAGCGACACCTGATTGAACACGCTGGTCGAATAGTAGCCGATCGGAAGGTTGTGCTCGTCGCGCAGCACCAGCTCCAGAGACATGCCGCGCAGTCCGGAGGTCTCCAACACGATGCGCAGCCGCAGCGGCGTTCCAGGCTCGTAGCGATCGGTCGGCCCACCGGCGGCATCGACAAGCATGGCGGACACCAGGGACGTGGCGGTGCCCCTGCCCCAGTTGCGGTCGCTCTTGATCCTGCGCAGCGAGGTCGCGTAGTGCGCGACCGCCTCCTCGATCGGCCCGTCGAAATAGACGCGGCCGGACTGAAAGACGATGGCGCGCTTGGTGAGCGCGGTGACGGCCGCCAGATTGTGGCTGACGAACAGCACGGTGCGTCCGGCATCGGCCACCGCCGACATCCGGTCGAGGCAGCGCGCCTGGAACTCGGCGTCGCCGACCGCCAGCCCCTCGTCGATCACAAGGACCTCCGACTCCAGGTGGGCGGCGACGGCGAAGGCGAGCCGGGCATACATACCGACCGAA
>JAEWIV010000329.1 GCA_023386865.1 Pseudomonadota bacterium | reverse complement strand
GCTCCACCTTGAGAGCCCAATCCTTGAGGGATTTCATCACCACCTGACCCATGTCGATGCCGCTGATGTTGAACACCGGCGCCGGCGATATCAGGATCAAGGGCGAGTTCTCCCGGTAGCCTGCGTCGGCTGCAAGCTTCGCGAGCTTCTTCAGGGCGTCGCGGCTCATCAGCATCGGCGCGATCGGCGGCGGAAAGAGCTCGCGTTCCGTCCTCATGTCGGCGAACAGTGCGATCGGCTCCGTGGGAGCGGCGAAGCTCCAGTCGTGGTAGTTCCACAACAGCTCGACGAAGTCCTTCGGGATATCGGATGCGGGGTAGATGTGGCCCGAGCCCCGCTCGCGCTTGTGATCGCAGTAATTCTGGATCGTCGCCACAAAGGCAGGTTCGAAATGGTCCGGATCGTTGCCCCAGGCCTGGAACAGCCAATAGGCCGCCAGGGCATTTGCGACGACCCGACGGCCCGGAATGCTCTTGGCGACGGCATCGTGCCATGTGGAGTTCATGTTCCAGTCGTCCGTCACGTCATGATCGTCGAAGATCATGTATGTGGGCGTGTTCGCGAGCGCGCGTCGCACTGCGGGCAACGTCGTGTACATGTCGCGGACCCGGGCACTCGCTTTGCGCCGGTCGGCCCCGGTCGGCGTACCGGGCCGCCAGCGTTCGTCCGCGAGCTTGGACACGTTTGCCGAGTCCCACACGGTCTGGGACCAGACAGCCAGATACATCGCGACATACTCGCCTAAGCCGAGAAGGTGTCCCTCGCCGTCCTCGGTCGTGAAGCGCACCTTGTCGAGCGCGAAGTCCTTCCTCTTCTTTCCGAACGTCAACTCCGACAAGCCAGTGGATCCGGCCACCTGGTGCGGGATGGATTCATCGCTGCCCATCACCGCGACGGACAGCTCGCGCACGAACTCGAACAGCACCTCCTCGACGTCGTCGGCGTAGATTTGATCGCCTGTCAGGAACAGCACGGCGGGCCGCCCCTTGTCGGCGCCTTCCTTCTCGCTGACCGTCACCTTCAGATTCGCGGGGTTGCGCGCGATCAGCGTGTCCGCCGCCGCCAGGGTGTCGACTCCCATGCCGTAGGGCTTGCGGCACGAGCCTTGCATAATGCGGATCGGCTCGCCCTGGGCTTGCAGGAAGAACGTCGGCATCCAGCGCGTCTCGCTGCTGTGGTAGACGAGATTTCTGAAGTCGCGGTCCTGGATGGTCAGGGGACCGCTGCCCAGATCGAGGTCGTATGCCAGCAGCTTGCCGCCCGGAAACGTGCCTTTGCGTGGCCGGGCGAGCAAAAGGTGCACCCATATATTCTCGCCTACGCGCACCGTGCGCTTCTCCGGCCGAGTCGGGATGCGGACGACGGACTTGTTCACGATCTCGGCGATGGCGATGTGAGCCTTCACCGGGAGTTCGTACGAGGTGGCGAGCCACACTGTGACGAGCTTCGGATCGCACCGCCGAAGAATGGGCCCGCAAAGAATGCGGGGTAGAATCATGCGTCGCGAGCCTACGCGTGAGGCGTCATCCATACAAGGGTCGGACGTCCGGTGCGCCCGGGAAAGGCGTGCCGGCTCGTCGGCTACCGCGCGCGTTCCGGCTGACTATTCGACCTTTCCCGCCTCGAGCATCTTCGTCCAGCGCTTCTGCATCTCCTCGGGGCTGACGACCTCCTTGGTCGCCGCCAGGAACCAGCGATAGCCGAAGGGGCAGGCGACCATGCCGGAGCGGTCGCCGTAGAACTGGTCCTGCACCTCGCGGATCAGGGTGGCGCCGGCCTTGACGGCGCGGTCGACCGCCTTGTCGGCATCCGGCACCTGGACATGGAAGGCGACGGGCGAGCCGCCGACCGCGGCCGGGCCCTTGGCGCCGAAGTCGGGATACTCGTCGTTCAGCATCAGCACGCTGTCGCCGATTCTGATCTCGGCATGGCCGACCTTCCCTGAAGGTTCGGTCAGGCGAAACAGCTCGGTCGCGCCGAACGCCTTTGCGTAGAACGCGATCGCTTCGTTCGCATCGTGCACCGTCATGTGCACCCGCAGGGTCTGATCCTTTGCGCTCATGGCGTCACCTGTGTTATATTACGTTACGTACTGTAAACTAAATAGATGCCCCGTCAAGAGCCCCCCTCTCCCGCCCGCGGCCGGCCCCGCGATCCGCGCACCCGCGCCGCCATCCTCGCCGCCGCCCGTGCGCTGCTCGACAAGGGCGGCCTCACCGCCGTCACCATCGAGGGGATCGCCGCCAAGGCGGGCGTCAGCCGCCCGACGATCTACCGCTACTGGCCCAACGCAGCGGCCGTCGCGATGGCAGCCTTCCTCCAAGCGTCGGGCGCCCCTGCCGCGGCCAAGACCTCGCGGTCCCCACTGGCGGCCCTGCGCGCCCAGCTTCATGCGGTGGCCGACGCCTTCGCGGCACCTGCCGGCCGCAGCGTCGCCGCCATGGTCGCGGCGGCGCAATCGGAGACCGAGCTCGCCAAGGCGTTCCGCAACGAGTTCATCACCCGCAATCGCGAAGCCGCCCGCCTGCCGCTCGAGCGGTGCATCGCGGACGGCCTCGTCGTGCCCCCGGCCGACATCGACCTGGCGCTCGACCAGATTTTCGGTGCCCTGTTCTATCGCCTGCTGATGGGCCATGCGCCAATCACCCGCGGCTTCGTCGACCAGCTCCTCGATGCCGTCCTTCCGGCGCGCGCTCGCGCGTGACAGCTGCGGCGGGAAGACTTCGACGTTGCCGACCTCGCCGGCAACATGATCTTCTGCGGCATCGGCAAACATCACCCGTACGAAGTGAAGGACCCCATTCGTGGAACTCTGGCAATACGACGCTACTGATCTCGCCCGTCTCATTCGCACCGGCCGGGCCTCGGCATGCGAGGCGGTCGAGTCGGTCCTCGGCCGCCTGCATGCGGTCAATCCCACGATCAACGCCGTGGTGCGGGTGCTCGATGCCGAAGCGCGCGCCGCCGCCGCGACCGCCGACGCCGCGAGGGCGCGCGGACACGCCCTGCCGGCGCTGCACGGCGTGCCGGTGACGACCAAGGTAAACGTCGACCAGGTCGGGCTGCCGACGGACAACGGCGTCGTCTCCCTGAAGGACTTCGTCGCCAAGGAGGACAGCCCGGTCGTCGCCAACCTCAAGCATGCCGGCGCCATCATCGTCGGGCGCACCAATGCCCCCGCGTTTTCAATGCGCATCTTCAGCGACAACGCGCTGCACGGCTGCACCTACAATCCGCGCGATCGGTCGGTGACGCCCGGCGGCTCGAGCGGCGGCGCGGGTGCAGCGACGGCGACCGGCATCGGCACCATCGCCCATGGCAACGACATCGGAGGCTCGGTGCGCATTCCCGCCTACTGCAACGGCGTGGTCGGTCTGCGCACCGGCTTCGCGCGCATCCCCTCGTTCAATCCCAGCGCGCCGCAGGGCCGGCCGATGGGCGCCGTGCTGATGGCGGTCCAAGGTCCGCACACGCGCACCGTCCGCGATGCCCGGCTCGCGCTCGAGGTCATGGCCCGCGGCGATCGTCGCGACTGGCGATGGAACGACGTGCCCATGCAGGGTCCGCCGCCGGCGCGGCCGATCAAGGTTGCCATCGTCCCCGAGGTTCCGGGCGGGCCGACGCATCCGGCACAGGCCGCCGCCGTGCGGCTCGCCGGCAAGCATCTGCAGGCGGCGGGCTACGCCGTCGAGGAGGTCCTGCCACCCGACATGGAGCGCGGCGTCGAGCTCTGGCACATGATCTGCGTCACCGACGTCTTTGGCAGCCTGTGGCCGCAGATGCAGAAGATGGGCGATCCCGACGCCATTGCCGCCATGCAGGCGTGGCTCGAGCTTCACAAGCCGGTCGATCTGCCGACCTACGTCGCGGCGCTGACCGAGCGTGAGGGGCTGATGCTGCGCTGGATGACGTTCTTCCAGCAATGGCCGTTGGTGATCCTGCCGACGCTTTGCGACCTGCCGCCCAAGCAGCGGGCCGACGTGACCGCGGCCGGGCAGACGGAAGTCCTGCAATCGATGCGTTCGGCCCTGCTGGCGCCCCTGCTCGGCCTGCCCGGCCTCGCGGTGCCGGTCGGCAGCCACGGCAAGCTGCGCACCGGCGTGCAGATCATGAGCATGCGCAATCGCGAGGACCTCTGCCTCGACGCGGGCGAGGTCATCGAAGCGGCCGAAGGCGTCGTCGTACCGATCGATCCCGAGCGCGCATAGCGACGCTCGCGGGCCAGGCTCTACCCGCGCGGCGGCAGGTCGATCTTGGCGTTGCGCAGCTTCTGCTCGAGGACGGGAATGGCGGCGGCACTGTCGCCCTTCCTGCACTGCTCGAGGGCGACCCGGCCGTCGACCGAGTCCTGTTGCGGCGATCTCCCGCTGGTCATGTTGTTGAGGTAGGTCTCGTACCTCTCGGCAAGCGCCCTGCAGTAGGCGGCACCGCCGCTCTGTGCGGGAACGAGCGTGGGAAAGAGGCAGATCGCGGCGGCCGCGATCGAGGTCAGGGAAGTTCTCATCGGCCATTCGTGGCAGAGCGCACTTACAGCCACATTACCTGATCACTTCGCGGAAGATGCATGGCTCGACGCCCTCGCCCGATACAGCCGCGCGCTGCGACCAACGCCACAACGGCGTCCAATAGCTGTCCAGCAGCTCGCCCGCGGCCTCGCGGTCGTCCAGGATGTATCCGAACTCCTGCAGGTTGACCGGATACAGGTTGTCGGAACCGATATAGAAGATCCGATCGTCGACCATCCAGAGCTTGGCATGGTTGGCGATCGCCTTGCCCCCCGGCCAGCTGGCATCCGGGCCGAAGCGGAACGGCGCGAGGTGGATCCTGCTGCAGAGCAGCGCATTGATCGGATCGGCGTCCCTTCTGACGGCGTATCGGGCCGTCGGATCGCGCGCGTCGAGGCGCTTCACCATCAGGCCGCGCAGGTGCCGCGCCAGCTCGAGCAGGCTGACGTCGTTGTCGTAGGGACTGCCGCTGTTGCCGATCGCTCCCGGGTTCGACAGCACGATATAGACATGGCCGTCACGCTGCTCGATGAAGTCGAGCAGTCGCTCGAGGGTGCTTTCAGGGAAAAGCGTGTCCGAGCGGCCAAGCTTGAAGCCGAGATCCTGCTGCGAGATGCGGATCGTGCGGCGTGCCGAGGCGAACAGCAGATCGCGCGCCAGATCGCCCTGGTTGGCGAACTCGGTCGTGATGCCGGCGCCCAGTCGGCCAACGGCGAGCACCTGCCGCCCGCCCTCGGGGCGGCGCGACGGCTCGGGCGGCGCCAACGCATCGGGGCACCCCGGGCCCGTGCCGGCGGGGAAGACGGCAAGCTGCACAACCTGCTTGTGATCGAGGTTCGTGCATACGAAGCGCCATAGCCTGTCGGCAAAGCGGGAAGCGCTCGCGGCGGCCGGCCCTTTCACCAGCATGGAAAGGTCGTGCACCGGATTGTCGACCAGATAGTCGGCCGACCATAGGTTATGGCCGCCCACCATGGCGTCTCGTCCGTCCACCGCGATGAACTTGGCGTGAGGCCAGGAGAAGCTCTTGCATTCGTCGACCGCCGTGCACGAACGCATCGCCGCCACGCTGACCGAGAGCCGCGATCCCGGGATGTCGCGCAGATCCGCGACGAGCGACGCCAGCAAGGCCTCGGCGTCGACGCCGGCAGGCGGATATTGCCCGACCAACAGGCGCACCGTGACGGCGCGGCCGCTGGCCGCGAGCGCCACGAGGCCGGCGCGCAATGCCGCCAGGAACCGTTTGTCCGGCACCGGCTGCAGGGCGGCGATATCGATGAAGCGGCGGGCGCCCGACACCAGATCGTGCACGGGCAGCAACAGCGCGTCGGAATGACCGAAGCAAGCCTTGCGGCGCGTCGCACCGGCCGCCGGCCAGATCGGGCGGCAGGCGCCGCCGTGCGCGCAGTCGGCGTCGCTGTTACAGATCGGCAGAAGAACGTCGGGCTGGCAGCCCTTGCAATCCAGCGGATAGAACGGCAGGTCGTCGGCGCGCCGGGCCCAGCGCGTGGGGCTCTGCACCAGCCAGTCTGGCGCCAGACGATTGCCGCTCGTGAGGTCGTAGGTGACGCCCGCGAACGCACCCGCGGGGTCGCTCTTGGCGAGCTCGCGGCGGACCTGCTCGAGGACCGGCAGCGGCGAGGCCGGGTCGGGAGGCCGGATGTCGCGCTCGCGCATCACGGCAGTGGTCGCCACGCCGGCGGCCGACGCGCTGTGATAGCGCTCCGCCAGGTTGTCGGGAATGGCGATACCGGGAAGCTCGCCGCTGCACGAAGCAAGCAGTGCAAGGAGAAGCGAGCCGATTCGTCGAGCCGAAGGGACGGACATGGACAGCGGCTTGCTCGCCTCCCAAACTGCCGCCCGAAAACGCAGAAACGGCGCCGGAGTTCCATTTCATGAGCAATAAGGCATCCCGCGACATCGGCTGGATCGGACTGGGCCGCATGGGCGAGGCCATGGCGGCCCGGCTGGTGAAGGCAGGACACGGGCTCTCGGTGTGGAATCGCACGGCGTCGAAGGCCGACCCGCTCGCCCGGATCGGTGCCGAGGTGGTGACCGACAAGGCGGCGATGGCCCACTGCGCCACCGTCTTCACCATGGTCTCGACCACGGACGACCTGAAGGACATCCTGTTCGGCGCAGACGGCGTGCTGAGCGGCAACGCGCGGCCGCGCCGCGTGGTCGACATGTCGTCGATCTCCGACACCGGCTCGGCGGAAGTCCGCAAGGGCCTGAGCGACGCCGGCATCGCCTACCTCAGTGCACCGGTTTCGGGCAACGCCAAGGTCGCAAAGGCGGGAAAGCTCCTGGTCGTGGCGTCCGGCCCCAAGGCCGAGTACGACGCCGTGCAGCCGCTGCTCTCGGCGCTCGGCCGGGCGGCGATGTATGTCGGCGAGGGCGAGCTCGCCCGCGTCTGGAAGATCGCCCACAACACCATGTTCGGTGTCATCATCCAGGCGTTGTGCGAGAACACGCTGATGGCCGAGAAGGCCGGCATCCCGCGCCACGTCTTCCTGGAATCGATCAACCAGAGCGTGCTGGGCTCGATGTACACCCGTTACAAGACGCCGGCCCTGGTCAATCTCGACTTCACCACGACCTTCACCCCCAAGCTGCTGCTGAAGGACATGGAGCTCGGCATGGCGGCGGGACGGCAGTTCGGTGTCGTGATGCCGACGGCCTCGGTGACGCGCGACAGCATCGCCTCGCTGGCGCACCAGTATCCGGGCGACGTCGACTTCTCCGTGCTGCTGCTGGAGCTCGCCCGCTCCGCCGGCATGAAGCTCGCGGCCGAGAACGTGAAGGTCGGCGATGGGCTGTGATGAATTGGAGCGGGGGGCCCCCCCGGCGCCTGCCGCCGCAGAGCGGGCCGGGGGGGGCG
>JAEWIV010000327.1 GCA_023386865.1 Pseudomonadota bacterium | reverse complement strand
AAGGCGGGCCACCGCGGCGGCCGGGAGTCGCTTGGCCGCCGGCGGCCAACCCCTGGCCCATTGCGGGAGGTGTGATCGCCCCCCGGCTGGCCGATTTCTCGCCCGACAACGCCTCGCTGCTCGTGCTCGCGGAGCTCGTGCAGCTGATGAACCCGGCCGGCCAGCCCAGGTGGACGTTGCTGATGAACCCGAACGTCGCCAATCCGGGGGTGAACGATCTGGCCAACGACGTGGCGGCTTTCGGCGGCCTCGACGCCGAGCTGCAGGAACTGCGGCTGCTTGCCCAGTTCCGCGCCGGCGCGATGTCGGAGGCGCTGGCGCAGCGCAACGGCATCATCGGCTACTTCCGGGCACTGCTGCACTTCAACCTGCAGACCCATCCCTACACCTACTATCTGGTGGCGGCGGGGCTCAGGCTCGGGCAGTTCCTGTGCATGTACTACAAGGGCCGGTTCAATCGGCCGCGCCCGATGCGCCGGGACCCCAGCATCCTCTCGCCGATCGACCCACCTGGGCATTCAGCCTACCCGAGCGGCCATTCGATCCAGTCGTTCCTGATCGCGCAATGTCTCGAGCAGGTGGTGCCGGCGGCGCTGGGCACGAACCTGGCGGCCGAGGAGAGCCCGTTCTGGCGCCTGGCCCAGCGGATCGCGAAACTGCGCGAGGTCCTCGGCGTGCACTACCCGACCGACACGATCGCCGGGCGGCGTGTCGCCCTAGGCGCCTTCCCGCTGATGATGATGTGTCCGCTGATCGCCGGCACGGCCTCGGCGGTCGACGGCAACGGCGATGGCGTCCCCGACAACCAGCCTCTCGTGGCCCCCGGCGTGGGGCTCCAGATCGCCGGGCAGCCGGTCTACGACAATGGGTGGTTCCTGCGCGCGCGCGCCGAATGGGAGCCCCGCTGAAGCGGGTGACGAAGCCGGCGGCAGCGGCCCGCGAGCGACTGCGCCAATGTCCAACTTCTCAAAGGTTCCGAATAGGCCTCCGACGTAGCGCTAGACGTCATGTACCCGGTGTGAAGCCTGTGGCCCGTCACCATTCATGCGAAGATCGAGGATTGCTCGGACGGGCCAAGCCGAGCCTCAAGCATGGAGGGACGGCCATTGGGCGCCGTGAGCAGGAAGCCGGGGACCATCAGCACGTCGAGCAAGCCCATGGCAACCTCCCTTCTGGCTGTAGTGGCTGGGCAACGCGCCTGTTCGATCCTCGTTGCCCGCCGCTCGAGTTGTCACGCTTTGGGAATGCGTATTTTCTGACCCGGAAAGATGAGGTTGGCATCCTTGATCACTTCCCGGTTGGCTTCGAATATCTTCGGATACTGGCTGGCGTCGCCGTAGAACTGCTTGGCGATCGCCGACAAGGTGTCGCCGGACTTGATGACGTAGTACTGCGTACCATCGTCGACGGCGACAGCGTGGGAGCCAGCAACCTTCACTTGCCCTACGCCCATGGTGTTGCCCGCGATGAGCACTGCTTTCTGTAGTGCCTCCGGCGATCCGGCGCCGGTCAATTCAACCTTACCGTTGTCGAACTTCACCGCGAGGTCCTTCACGCCGGGGTTATCTTTCTCGATCTCAGCCTTGATCTTGGCGGCTGGATCCGGGTCGGCATCGCTGAATATCTTGCGACCGATCGTTTTTACGAAGTCGAACAATCCGCTCATGGAGCCTCCTCTTCTGCACCTGTGGAGAACGGGTTCTGCACCTGTAAAGAACGGGTCGCGGGAGTGGCCGTTGCGGCCTGCCGACAATGTCCAGTCCGGAATGCCGATTGGCCGGCTCACCAGCTTGCGAACGACTGAGATGCCCATTGAATGGAGACCGTAATGATGGACCAGCTCCAATCGCAGCTGCCGGAGCGGCCATTTTGCTAAGAGGGTGTTCGGCTCAACTTTTTGCGGCTGTCAAGATGGGAGCCGAATTCCGCGCATCCAAGAGCGTTCAGCACGCGCTCTTTCGGAACTGCGCCCTTCCGGGCCATCAGCACGCCCCACTGGATATTGTCGATTTCTTTCGTCGAATGAGCATCGGGGTTGATGCTGAACAAGCATCCCAACTCGAGCCCGCGCGCACACCAACGCCAGTCCATGTCCAGCCGCCATGGGTGTGCGTTGATTTCGATTGCGACACCGTTATTGGCGCAGGCGCGCAGTACGCGCTCCATGTCGACTTCATAGCCGGGCCGCCTGAGTAGCTGGCGTCCGGTGACGTGTCCCAGAATGGTTGTGTGCGGGTTCTCGACGGCCTTGACGATCCTGTCCGTCTGCTCCTTTCGGCCCATGCGGAATTTGCTGTGAATGCTGGCAATGACCAAGTCGAACGTGGCCAGCACGTCGTCCGGGTAGTCGAGCGACCCGTCGGCGAGAATATCCGATTCGATGCCTTTGAAGACGTGGAAGCTGCCGCCATAGCGCTTGTTAAGTCGGTCGACCGCGCGCTGCTGGGCGGCGACCTCCTTCACCGTGAGGCCGCCTGCGTAGTGAGCCGTCTGCGAGTGGTCTGTCAGCCCTAAGTAGGCGTAGCCCCTCTTGCGCGTGGCTTCGGCCATGTCCTGCAGGCTGTCCGACCCGTCCGATTCCGTCGTATGCGCGTGCAGAACGCCCCGAAGATCGTCCTGGGTCACCAGCTCAGGCAGCTTTCCCTTCAAGGCAAGCTGCACTTCCTTGCCTGTCTCACGTAGTTCCGGTGCGATATATGGCAAGCCAAGCGCTCGATAGATCTCGGCTTCCGTGCCCTGGGCGATGACGAGGCCTTTCCTGGAAACGCCCGTCCGGTCGAGTGTCAGTCCCTTCCGGAGGGCAACGGAGCGCAGCGCTTCCACGTGCGCGTCGGCGCCAGTTGCGAAAAGTAGGGCGGTCCCGAAGCGCTCCGGACGAGTGGCGCGGACAACAAGCTGGTCGCCCTGCTCGATCGTCCGGTCGTCCCCGTCGAGGTGTGGGTCGACCGCGACCAGCGAAAGCGCTCCGACCAGTTCACAGCCCCGGCGGAATTCACCCGCCGGTGTCACGTCCAACCACTCGGGGTGCTCGCGGGCAATCGCATCGGCGGCAAAACGCAGGGCGGCAGCAGCACGATGGAGGTGGCGGCCCTGTGGTCCGCGGCGCATTTCGAGGCCTTGCAGGACCTTGGCCTGGAAGGCGGCACCGTAGCCCTTGGTGGACGCGAGGCGACCGCTGCGGGCGGCGTCCTCGAGATCGGGCACGGAACCAATGCCGAGCTCCTTGTGGAGTTTGCGCACACGCTCTGGCCGCAGGCCGGGGAGCCGCAGCATGTCGAGGACGCCTTCGGGGATGTCCTCGCGCATCACCTGAAGCCGCGGATGTTCACCCGTCTCGTGGAGCTGGGTGATCACGCTGGCGAGCGCATCGCCGATGCCCGGGATCTCTGTCAGTCTGTCTTGTGCGACCAGGTCGTCGAGCGGCAATGGGCTCAGCTGTAGATTATCGGCCGCGCGAGCATAAGCGCGGGCGCGATAGGGGTTGTCACCCGCGAGCTCCAGCCTCTGGGCGAGTTCGCGAAGAAGCTTGGAAACTGCAGCAGTGTCTAGCTTTTCAGGCATGGTCGGAGACGCATCCCAAGGACAACTGCCCTTCGCTCCAGGGGTTCCTCGCGGTTAAGCGCACCTAAGTGGCTTCGCAGGCCCAGAGCGGGCAACGAGCACCAGCGGGGGTCGTTGGACTTCACATGCCACCGCACCTGGAGGTTCCATGAAGCGCACACTCGCCTGCCTGATCGCCGTATCAGCGTTACCAATTATCCTCGTCGCACCACCTGCCAGCTTTGCTACCGATCCGCCGGCCAGGACGGCGGCGATGCCGGCGCCGGCCACACCGACGTTCCTCGCCAATACCGCTGTCGCCAACCTGTTCGAGATCGAGAGCAGCAAGCTCGCGCTTTCGAAGAGCAAGGCGGAAGCCGTGAGGGGCTTCGCCAACCTGATGATTACCGACCACACGGCGGCCGGCACGAAGTTCAAGCAGGCCGTGGCGGAGGCGAAGCTGACGCCGCCGCCAGAAAAGCTAGACGCCAAGCATCAGGCGACGCTCGACGATCTCAAGAAGAAGGACGGCGCCGCCTTCGATAAGGCCTACATAGACGCCCAATACAATGGTCATATAGAAACGGTCGCGATGTTCGAGGCCTACGCCAAAGGCGGTGACAACGCCCGAATGAAGCAGTTCGCCAACGAGATGCTTCCGACGCTCAAGATGCACCTGGAGCATGTCACCAAGATGCGCACCGCGTCGTAAGACGCTTCGTCAGTCGCTCTTGCGATCGAGCAACCCTGCGCCTGGAGACATCCTCCAGGCGCAGTTCTGGCCTTGTCATGACGGGTGTAGCACCGAGACACGACGCGGGAAGCGATGGCGGCGAAGGTCGGTTGCGAGGCGCGAGGCAAGGACCTCTGGGCTATCCAATGAAATGCCTTCGGACTCCACCGGTACCGCCGCTGCCTGGAGCAACGGCGCACCGTCGGCTGCAACGGCGATCGGCTTGCCATGCCGCCAAGCCTCGTGCAGGAAGCGCTGGATTAGCGTCTTATCCGCCATCGCAGTGCCGACTCCCGATGGCACCAGCACGGCGTCGAACATGACCGACGGTGCGTTGGGCGCGGCCCGGTTCACCTTCAAAGGGCCGCACGTAGCCGCCACCGTCCCAGCGCGTGGCCCGATCGTTTCCGCTACCAGTCCCGCGCCGGCAAGACTTTCGAGACAGGCCTCGATCTCGCCGGTATCGACCCCGTCCGCCAGCAGCACGGCGACTTTACGGCCTTTGATGGTGAGGACAGGCTTGTCCATGCTAAGCGCCGGCGACTGCAGCGTTTCGGCATCCTTGCGCAGCGGGCCAGCTGGGGTCGGAGCCGACGGCGTCGGGGACTCCGCGGTGCCGGCCGGGCTGACGGCGATGCCCGTCGCCTCGGAAACCATGGCCGCGAGATCCTTGTGTATGTTCACCAGGATCTCGTTCATCGTGCGGTCGCGCACCATCTCGTTGACCACTTGGTTCAGCTCGAAGGCGAAGGCGGCGGCGATATGGTCCTTCTCCCAGTCGCTCATGCTGTTCCAGAACTGCGTCGCCTGACTGAAGTAATCGGCAAAGCTCGGGCTGCGCTCGCGCACCTTCGGCCCGGCCTCTTCCTTGACCGCGACCGAGCGGAAGGCGGCGGCTGCGGCTGGCGAATGCATCGGGCAACCGCCGCTCAGGCTGTTGGGAAAGTAAGAGACGCGGCCCTTGTTGATGGTAATGCGGGCAAATCCGTCTCGCTGGTTGTTGTCGGCCGGCCGCAGCGAACGGTTGATGGGCAGCTCGTGGAAGTGGGTCCGACGCGGCGCAGCTGGGTGTCGATGTAGGAGAACAGCCGGCCCTGCAGCAGAGGGTCGTTGGTGAAGTCGATGCCCGGAACGATGTGGCCAGTGTGGAAGGCCACCTGCTCGGTCTCGGCAAAGAAGTTGTCGGGGTTGCGGTTCAAGGTGAGCTTGCCAATCGGCACCACCGGCACGACCTCCTCGGGAATGATCTTGGTGGCGTCCAGGAGATCGAAGCCGAACTTGTGCTCGTCGGCCTCCTCGACAACCTGCAGGCCGAGCTCGTACTCCGGGAAATCGCCGCGTTCGATCGACTCCCAGAGATCGCGACGGTTGAAGTCGGGGTCCTTGCCCGAAATGAATTGCGCCTCCTCCCACACCAGAGAGGCAACGCCCTTAATCGGCTTCCAGTGGAACTTCACGAAGCGCGAAACGCCTTCGGCATCGACCAGCCGGAAGGTGTGGACGCCGAAGCCCTCCATAGTGGCGAAGCTGCGCGGGATAGCGCGGTCGCTCATCAGCCACATCAGCATATGGGCGCTTTCCGGGGTCAACGACACGAAGTCCCAGAACGTGTCGTGCGCCGACTGCGCCTGCGGGATCTCGTTGTGCGGCTCGGGCTTCACCGCGTGGATGAGATCGGGGAACTTGTTGGCGTCCTGGATGAAGAACACCGGCATGTTGTTGCCGACCAAGTCCCACACGCCGTCCTGAGTGTAGAACTTCACGGCGAAACCGCGCACGTCGCGTGGCGTGTCGGTCGAGCCGCGCGAACCGGCCACCGTCGAGAACCGCACGAAGACCGGGGTCCTGACCGCCGGATCCTGTAGTGGCGCTGCCATGGTGAGATGGGCTTGGCTTTCATAGACCTGGAACACGCCGTGAGCGGCGGCGCCGCGGGCATGCACCACACGTTCGGGAATGCGCTCGTGATCAAAGTGCGTGATCTTCTCCCGCATCAGGATGTCTTCCATCAGCGTTGGGCCACGCACGTGGGACTTCAGCGAATTCTGGTCGTCGCTAACGACGACGCCCTGGTTGGTCATCAGCGCGTCGCCGGGGGCCAGTGTGTCGCGGCGCAGATCGTGCGTCTTTTCCGTGTCCTGCGACGGCAACTCCGTGTCCTGCGACGGCAACGGCTCTTGATCGTTGGGTCCTACCTGGCCGGATGTGCGGGGCGGCGCGGGCGGCACGGCGTTTTTCTTCTTGAGGGCTATTGCGGTCTCCAAATGTGCGAGGTCGGAGAAATTTGGGCCGAGGAAGAGATTCCCGACGTCCAGCGGCAACGGACAACGACCACGGAACTTTAGAGTTGCTCTAAATTCGCCTTTGTCTTTTTCGCAACGCGGCCGGTTCTTCGACGCGGACCCGGTCAGCGTGGCTAGCCAAACCGAGGGCCGCCCTGATTAATCCGCGCGAACGGCGCCAACGACTCCAAGCGCCAACCTAAGGCCTTCCCGACTAGCTCCAGCACAGAGGCGGAAATGGCAGGAGGAGACGAGAAGTCGAAGCCACGCCAGCGTCCCTGCCTTGCGCGGCGGCGTCCGCCGCCTCCCGGTAGGGCTTCCGTTTCAGGCGGGGGCATGCGCGCATAGCGGCCGCAGATGGCGGCGCTGGCAAGGCCGACTCGTTCCGCCGGATCGCCACTGCCGCCATCAACAGGCTTGAGACGAGTAGAAGCGTAAGTAGACGCCGGAGGAGCAGCAGAAGATCGTCGACCGCACGGCGATGAACGTCTCCTTAAAGAAAGGGCACCTTGTGGGGCGAGGTTAGCAAACCTCGCTAGGAAATGACGATCGCGGACGTACCGGCCGGCGAGAGGACCAAGATCACCAGGCCGGCCGGTGGCACGCCTCGGCCGCCGGAGGCAGGTTATGTGACTGGGCTGCAACACTTTCTACAGTGTGTGCCATCGCACTGCAACTTTCGTTACCGGTCGGCATTCTAGTGGCCATGACCCACCAAACCACAGACGAGAATGCCCTGAGGAAACGGGATGTTGCCCGACGAGCGAGACGGCTTGCCAATTCATTGTCGCTTTGCGCAGATCGGACCCGGCTCGAACAGTATGCTAGCGAGTTGGAACACGAGGCGGACGCACTCGAGCGTATGGTTTCCTCGATCTCTCTTCCGCGCGTTGCCCCGCCAAGACAGCAGCATTGCGATGGACAGCCCGCACACCCCTCCGTGCCAAAATGAGAATTGGCTGGGCCTTTAGGAAACGGATACGAACTGGGCCGTCGTGCGCGGCCGGGCGACAGCCGCTCGGCAAGGATCGCCCGACGGAAACCGGGCGCGATCGGTCGCCAGAAAAGGGAAAGCATGTCTCTCCGAGGCAAACGGGTCCTGGTAATCGAAGATGATGCCATCCTCCTGATGTCACTGGAGGACAGTCTCGCGGAGTTTGGCTGCCTGGTTGAGGCAGTCGCGATGTCACTGACGGCCGCTCTGGAACTGGCACGCGATATATCGGTCGACGTGGCCATTCTCGATGTAAATCTGAACGGAGAGCTAGTGACTCCGGTCGCGGAGACGCTCGCTCAACGGGGCGTGCCTTTCGTTTTTGCTACCGGCTACAACTCCCACATCGTGCCCAGCTTTGCCAATCGTCCGCGCCTGACTAAGCCATATTCGCAGCAACAGCTGAGAGAGGCGATGTTGTGCGCATTGGACAGACGAGAAAGGAAAGCCATAGTCGATCGCTGAGCCGGGCCGGCGAAGGGATACTGGTTACAAATCGCATGGGTCCCGCCCAGGGTTTGCGCGCAGTGATGTGAGTGGACGGCTCCTTCGTAGTATGGAGGCTTGCCTCCTGGGATAAGACAAAACGGAGATGGGCAAAGTGCATAGGCGGATCAGTGTTCGCAATCGTGCAAATTAGGCGGATGGTGGGTCAGCGTGGCTTCGTGACCAGCGAGCCTTGAAGGCATGAGACAGCGCTCCTGGAATATCCGGCAGCGCTTGCTGCTGCTGGTAGCGTCGCTCGCCGTTCCCATGAACCTGCTTGTGGTGGCAGCGCTTGTGCAGCTCGCCGAGCAGCAGCGCAGCTCGCAACTGCGCAGTCTTCAATATACGGCTCGCGCCATCGTAAGCGCGACCGACGCCAGCCTGCTGGCATATATCGCCCTCGGCCGCGCCCTCGCCGCCTCGCCCGCCCTTCTCAACGACGATTTGAGCGCCTTTCGCGAAGAGGCGGAGCGGGCGTTCCCCGAACGAAAATACCAATGGCTCGTGGTGAGCGATCGCGACGGTCAACAGGCCATGAATCTGCTCCGTCCAGTGGGGAGCAAGCTGCCGATGCGGGCTGGGCTTGCGTCGCATCGAAAAGCCCTCGAAACAGGCGCGCTGGTGATTTCCGATGTATTCCGTGGCCCGGTGGCTCAAGCTTGGCTGGTCAGCCTGGACTTTCCGATCGTCCGCGACGGCAAGATCTTTCGCGTGATGTCGGTCGTCCTGAACACGGAGATCTTCCGCGATCTGCTCGCCAGCCAGAACCCGCCGTCTAACTGGCTGACCGGGCTGGCCGACAATCACGGCAATTTCATTGCACGGCTTCCCTACCATGAAGCCAATGCCGGACAGCCCGCGTCCGAGGGATGGCGAGCGGTGATGAACCGCAGCGGGATCGAGCGTCTCCAAGCGCTCGACGGCGACATGGTCTGGAACGCCAATGAAATATCCCCGCTCAGCGGATGGAAGGTCGGCATTGGCGTCAAGGAGGCCGAGATCGCGACACCCGTTTGGACCACCATGGGCATGGCCGTGGCAGCGAGCGCCATCGTCTCGTTGCTCAGCCTGCTGCTCGCACTGAGGCTGGCGCGGGGCATCGCGAGCCCGCTGGCCGAGCTCGGGCCGAAGGCTGCTTCTCTCGTCACGGGGCAGCCGGAAGTTCTTAATTCATCGCTGCCCGAGGCGGCGAAGGTTTGGGACGCGCTCGAAACTGCCATGGCCAAGCGCGCGGAAGCGGAGCGCCTAGGTCGTCTGCTGACTGATGAACTGGCGCATCGCGTCAAGAATACTCTTGCTGTCGTCCAAGCCCTTGCCCTGCAAAGCCTACGCTCCAGTTCGGACCCGGCTGCCTTCGTGAAGGGATTTTCCGAACGGCTCGCCCTGTTGTCGCGAGCGCACGACCTGTTGACCAAGGCGGCCTGGACTAGCGCGCAACTCGACGAGATCGTAAAGGCAGCGGTAGCGCCCTTTCAACGGCCCGGCTTGGATGTCTTTAGCATCGCTGGGCCGCGCGTGGAGGTCCCATCGAACGCGGCCATCACCCTCAGCCTTATGTTGCACGAGTTGGCTACCAACGCCTCAAAGCATGGAGCCCTGCGGAACGCCGAAGGACGCATCGCCGTCAACTGGTCCTTGTCTGATGGCCCGGCGCCCGCGGTACATCTAGTCTGGCGCGAAGCGGGCAAAATGTCTGTGATGCGGACGGCCCATCAAGGTTTCGGGGGACGCCTGCTCGCAACAGGGATCGCCCAGCTTGGCGGCAGAATCGACTTCAGCTGGCCTGCCGACGGCATCATCGTCGGTCTTACGTTTCCCGTGCCGTCTAACAGGGCCCCTGCCCGCTCTGGAGAAGCGAGTTCCTAATCTGGCAATCAAGTCTTCCGCCCATCTTCGGCGGTGGCGCAAGGCGCGCACGGCTATGTGAACATTTATATGCTGCACCTTCTCCTGCATGACCCCTCTTCCCCAAGACAACCTCCGCGCCAGCATATGGCGCGCCAATCAACGCCTGCTCATGCTCCCCACATCAGGCCCCCATCGACCCGAATGTTTGCTCCGGTCACGTAGTTAGATGCGCTGCTGGCGAGCAAGGCCGCAATGCCCGCGAAGTCGCCGGGCATCCAACACGCCCTGCTGCAATGCGAGGATTAACCCTAGCCATAAACTTTGACTGCATCGCTTTGGTTATGGCCGTGTCGATCAGGCCGGGCCAAATGGCGTTTACCTGTATGTTGTCCTTCCCCAAGACGAGGCGCAGTTGCGGGTGAGCTGCACGATTCCTGCCTTAGCTGGCCCGTAAGGGGTCCAGCGCGCCCCCCCCCCACGAACGACGCCATCGAGGCGATGTTGATGATCTACCGCCACCCGCCCGCTTCATCTCGGGATAGGCAAGCTGGCTGAGCAGAAACTCAAACACGTCCTCGAGCGATCCGTCGTAGCGGTCGGCCCACAGGTGGTTGCCGGTCGCTGCCTCGATCAGCTGCACCGTCAGCCGCAGCCGCTGCCCCCCGCGCCGCACGCTACCTTCTACTAAGTAGCGTACACCTAGATGCTCGCCGATCGTAGGAACATCGACGTTGTGGCCACGAAAGACGAAGGAGAAAGCCAGCCCCATGACTTCCGGCCGCCGGTCGACCTACGGGGCAGACCCGGCACTGCTGGCGGCCGGCCGAACGGGCTTCTCTGTCAAGCCTCTCGGCAGGCCGGCCAATGACATCTTCCGTGCCCCTGGGCCAGAATGGTGGTGCGCAGGCGTCATAGTTGACCGACGATCCGCGCAAGCAGCAGCTGGAGCACCCCTATGACCATGCCGACATTGAAGGATCGGAAGGGTTTGCCGATCGCCCAGGAAGCCATCGACAGGCTTGCATCGACCATTGCCGGAAAGACCATCCGGCCTAGCGATGAGGAATATGCGCAGGCGCGTCGCATCTGGAACGCCCACGTCCACAAGACTCCCGGCCTGATCGTCCGGTGCGCTGGCACGGCCGACGTCGTGCAGGCGGTGAAGTTCGCGCGGGCGAACGACGTCCTGGTCGCTATCCGAGGCGGCGGCCACAACGTCGCTGGCCGCGCGCTCTGCGACGACGGCATTGTGATCGATCTCTCGGGCATGAAGGCGGTGTTCGTTGATCCGGCGAAGGCGACGGCGCGCGTCCAGGGTGGTGCGACGCTGGGCGATGTCGACCGCGAAACCCATGCCTTCGGCCGGGCCGTACCGGTTGGCGTGGTGTCGCGGACCGGCATTGCTGGCCTGACTTTGGGCGGTGGCGTCGGCTGGCTCGTGCGCAAGTACGGCCTCACCTGCGACAACCTCTTGTCCTGCGAGGTGGTGACGGCCGAGGGCGAAATCCTGACGGCCAGCGCCGATGAGAATGCCGACCTGTTCTGGGCCCTGCGCGGCGGCGGCGGCAATTTCGGGATCGTGACGTCGTTCCTTTACCGGACACATCCCGTATCGACCGTGCTGGGAGGACTGATCGTCTACCCGCGTGATCGGGCCGGCGATGTCATTCGCCACTATCGCGACTTCATGGTGTCCGCACCCGAGGAGCTGACCGCCTATGTCGGGCTGATCACGGGTCCCGACGGCCAGCCCGTCGTCGGAGTGATTGTCTGCTGGTGCGGCGAGCTTGCCGAGGGCCAGCGGGTACTGAACCCGCTGCGCGGGTTCGGCGCGCCGGTGATGGATGCCGTCCAGCCAATGCCGTTCCCGGCGATGCAGAAGCTCCTCGATGATGCCTTTCCCGACGGCACGCAGAACTACTGGAAATCGACGTTCCTCAAGGCCCTGAGCGACGAGGCGATCGACGTCATCGTCGACCACGCCGACCGGATGCAATCGCCGCTGTCCGCCGTGGTCATCGAATACTACGCCGGCGCGGCCGGCCGTACCGGCGACGGCGACAGCGCCTTCGCCGCCCGCAAGGCCGAGTACGACGTGGGCTTCATGGCCCAATGGACGGACCCCGCCGAGAGCGCGCGTCACATAGCTTGGGCGCGCGACATGGCGGCGGCGATGAAGCCCCATTCCAGCGGCGCCTACCTCCTGAACTTCCTGAGCGAGGAGGACGCCGACACGATCAAGGCCGCGTTCGGCGCAAACTACCCGCGCCTGGCCCAGGTGAAGAAGAAATACGACCCGACGAACTTCTTCAGCATCAACCAGAACATACAGCCGGCGGCCTAGGCGCCGCCCGACCGTTGTGGATCGAGATGGGAGAAAGCCATGCCGAGCTTCGTTCAGTTCCTGGAGCGTTCCGGTGTCTACGCCGAGCAAGGCTTCATGATCGCGCCGCGGGAAAACTTCAATCTGGTTTGCCTGCGCGACAGCAAGGACGTTCAGCTGTCCTATGATCCCAACCGGCTGCAGGTTGACGATGTGCGGCTCGAGCACGTCGAACGCATCGCCCAGGAATACATCGCCTTCCGCTACGGCAAGCAGAAAAGCCAGGAGCGCGACGATCAGCTGCTGCGTCTGCGGACGGCGCTGTTTGCCACCGCGCGGCCGGAGGGCCTCGCGCGTGGCCTCAAGGTCAAGGTCAACGGCATCGGTATTCCTGAGCTCAAGGCCACGCGCGGCAACATAGGCATCAAGATGGAGGTCGCCAGCGTGCCGCGCAAGAACTTCACGATCGCGTTCAGGTTCCTCAGACAACTCGATGCATCGGGCAAGCTGATCAACGCCACGAAGTGGACGCCGGATGACGCGCCCTGGTTCCTCACCAGGCTGAACTGGACGTTCGGTGCCCAGGCGAACATCTTTTTCAGCTCGGTCGACGCCTCCTGGTTCCCCGTCAACAAGGCTATGGGACCGAAAATCTCGCGCGATGACTTTCGCAAGTATATCGTGCCTCACAAAACGAAAAGCGCCGATCTCACCTGCTTTCTCGTTGGCGACTATGATGCGATGGCGAACGAGGCCGCGGGGCAGTATCTGAGCGACGAGCAGGTTTGCGTGGTCGTCGACGAGGGCAATCCACCCGTTTTCGACAATGGCGAAGCGTTCATCGGCGTCATGGCGCACGAGGTCGGCCACTTCCTGCACCACAAACGAAACATCCCTGGGAGTGGACACCACAACCGCAACGGTGTTCTGCTTTCCAGCGGCATGGAAAGCCTGTCCCTGGACAAGGACGTCGTCAGCGACCTCACCGCATGGTGACCGCGCTCACTCCCGGCGTCGCTGCGGCCCATCGAGGCCAGCAGGAGGTCGGGGCGATGTCATCGCCTCTCGCCAGGCCGTGTCGCCTGCATCAGGCTCGCCCAGCAGTCTTATCGGACAGTACGGCCGGCAGGGTGATACGGCCGGCCACGGCGGCGCCCCTTAGCCGGCGCGACGCAGGACCAGTCAGGCGACGGCGTCGGTCCGCGCTTGCCCAGTTGACACGATAGCGGAACTCCCAGGCATCGGCGGCCGTTGGTGCGCCGCGCCTGCTGGTCGCCCGGCCGGCCGATATAGTCGGCGCGCCGCCAGTCGGCGAAGGTCCTGGTTTAGCCGGGCGTGAGGCCAAGTGCGGGCTCGAACAGCGTCTTGTCGATACCGCAGCCCATCTGTGTCGCCAGCTCGGCCTCCCGCGCCCCCTCGAGCTGCCGCCGTGACCACCCTCGCGCGGCACCGGCCGCTGCATCACGTCGACCAACAATGACTTACAAGGCGCGCGATAAGGGGATGTTGCACGTCGGGCTCGACGTTTAGCCGCCCAAAAGCGATGCCAATTGTGAGCGCTTGCTTCAGTTCGCCTATGAACTGGACCAAGGTAAGCGTCGTTTTCAGGCCACGTTCTTGAGCTTTGGAGCGGCGGCATAGGCCCAGGGTAGCAGGTCGTCGAGGCGGCTTTGCGGATGACCCTCGACGATGCGGGTGATGACCTCGGCGAGGTAGTG
>JAEWIV010000297.1 GCA_023386865.1 Pseudomonadota bacterium | reverse complement strand
GCTCCTCACCGAGCTCTTGCGCACCCCGAGCTCGCTCTACTCGCTCGGCGGCCGGCAGGTGATGCCGTGAGGCGCTGGGTCGCCGTCGGGGCGCTGCTGATCGGCATCGTGCTGGCGATGCCGCTTACCGCCCAAGGGCCGCGCGTCGAGCCGCCCGGGGGCGGCATCTTCGGGCCGTTGCCGGGCAGCGGGCAGACGACCGACCCGACCGTGCCGCCATCGGTGCCGAACCGGTTCGAAACTCCCGAATTGATCGTCGATCTGTCGCGGCCGCGGGTATCCATCACCTCGGCCTTCCAGGGCGAGAGCATCCTGTTGTTCGGGATGTTCGACCCGCCGGGCGAGATCGTCGTGGTCGTGGTCGGCCCGCCGGCGCGCGAGACGGTGTTGCGCAAGCAGCGGGTGCTGGGCATGTGGCTCAATACCGGTCGCCAGGCGTTCGACGACGTCCCGGCCTATTATTTCATCGCCGCCAGCCAGCCTTTGCAGCGTCTGCTGGCCCGTGGCGCCGGCGGCGAGATCCTGTCGCTGGAGGACCGCATGCAGAGCGTGCGGTCGGTCGGCGAGCGCGATCATGAAGACCTGATCAAGTTCCGCCTCGGCCTGGTCGAGGTGAAGCGGCGGGAGGATCTCTATCCTGCGGCGATCGGCCAGGTCACCATCCAGGCCAATCGGCTGTTCCGGGTCGAGCTGCCGTTCCCTTCGCGGCTGCCCGAGGGCACCTACGAGGTCCGGACCTATCTCCTGCGCGAGGGCAGGATCGCGGCCGCAGTGTCGCGGCCACTGCCGGTCGGGAAGGTCGGGTTCAGCGCCCAGCTTGCCGGCTGGGCGGACCACGACGGGCCGCTCTACGGCCTCGGCGCAATCGTCATGGCACTGCTGGTCGGCTGGATCGGTGGCGCCGTCGTGCGGCGTATCTAGCGAGGGAGCGACCCATGAGCGAACAGGCCAGCCGGGCCGAAGAGCGCGTCTTCCTGGTCGTCGTCGACGAAAGCCCGGAAATGCGCAACGCGTTGCGCTACGCCTGCCGCCGCGCCAAGCGGACGGGCGGCCGGGTGGCGATGCTCTACGTCATGGAGCCGCCGGAAGGCCAGCAGTGGGGCGCGGTCATGGACCTGATGCGCCAGGAAGCGCGCCAGCACGCCGAGGAGGTGATTGCCAAGCACGCCGAGGTCGCCGTTTCCCTGACGGGGCAGCCGCCGGCCATCCATATCCGTGAAGGCAAGAGCCGCGACGAGCTCGCAAAGCTGATCATCGAGGACCGGTCGATCTCCGTGCTGGTGCTGGCAAGCTCGTCGGGTAACGAGGGCCCGGGGCCGTTGGTCACCGCCTTTACCGGCAAGCTCGGCAACCAGCTTCGGGTGCCGCTCACCATCGTGCCGGGGGCTCTGACCGAAGCGCAGATCGACGCGATCTCATGAGATGTGAGATCGCCTGCGACGATTTTTGCGGCGACGGCGGTGAACTTCTTTTGAGTTCCGGGACGCGATCCTGGTCGCAAGTTGATCACGTATTTATAAGTATTTGAATATTATGATAAATACACATATTTGTCATAATCATTATTCAGATGGACCCAAGAAACGACTTGATCGGTCGGTCCCTGGTTCCTAGCTCAGAGCCTTCGATTGGGGGCGGAGACGTCCCGTCCCCGGCCTAAGCGACGCCAAGCGGGTGGCCGCCACGCGTCCAACAAGGAGGTAGGTTTGTTCATCCAGACCGAGCAGACGCCAAACCCTTCAACCCTGAAGTTCCTGCCGGGCCGCGTGGTCATGGAGAAGGGGACGATGGATTTCGCGACGCTTGAAGCTGCCGCGCCGTCGCCGCTGGCGAAAAGGCTGTTCGCGGTGGAGGGGGTCGAGCGCGTGTTCTTCGGTTCCGACTTCGTGACCGTCACCAAGTCGGCCGACCGCGATTGGCAGGTCCTCAAGCCGTCGATCCTCGGCGGCATCATGGAACACTACACGTCCGGCGATCCGGTGATCGTCGATGCCGCCGAGCCGCATGCCGCGGCGGCCGACGACGACGAGGTCGTCGCCCAGATCAAGGAACTTCTCGATACGCGCGTTCGTCCGGCGGTGGCGCAGGACGGCGGCGATATCGTCTTCCAGGACTTCCGGGACGGCGTGGTCTACCTGCACATGCAGGGCTCCTGCTCGGGCTGCCCGAGCTCGACGGCCACGCTCAAGATGGGCATCGAGAATCTTCTGAAGCACTACGTGCCGGAAGTCGTGGAAGTGCAGGCGGCCCAGTAGGCCGCCTTTCGCTCAAGCGTCCAGCGTAGAGGTCGGCGGCGCGGTCGTGGGGGACCGCGCGATAGGCCATTCGTTTGAGCAAGCGAAACGAGGGTGTGGCATGCATTGTTCGATCAGGCCCGCGATTGATCGCGGGCGCCAATATGCGTTCCCGGCGGTGTGGGCCGCCGTATTTGCGACCGGCGTCGGCCTCAGCGAGCCGCTGCCTTCCTTCGACGCCGCGCCGTATCTTTCCTTCGCGCCGATCGGCAAGGCCCATGCCTCGTCGCCCGACGAGACGACGCTGGTGGCCATGGATGCCCAGCCGCAGGCCCTGACCTTCCTGCCGCCGCCGGCCAACGAGCCGGACGATATCCATCGCTCGACGATCGATCCGTCGATGGGCCACGGTCGCTTCGCCGCGCCGGGCAACGCGTTGCGCCGCCAGGTCCAGCTTCGCGCCGTCAGCCCGCGCACTGCCGACGAACTCGCCGGCTTCTTCCGTAACGTCTCCTTCACGCTGCTCACCGACATCCGCCAAGGCGAGGCCGTGCCGCCGATCAAGGTCGACCGAGTGCCGGCCGACCTCGGCAACAAGGACGGCTTGGAGCGCAAGCAGCTTTTCATCACCGCCATCCTGCCCGTGGTGCTGGAGGTCAATCAGCGCGTGCTTGCCGACCGTGAGCATCTTCTGATGCTGCGCGACAGGCTCGCCGTCGATCCGTACGCCCTGAATCCGATCGAGCGCATCTGGCTGGAGGACCTCGCGGATCGCTACGAGACGACGCCCGACCGCATCGATGAGCTGGTGCGCCGCGTCGACATCGTGCCGCCCTCGATGGCGATCGCGCAGGGCGGCGTCGAATCCGGCTGGGGCACCTCGTTCGCCGCCCGCACCGGCAACGCGCTGTTCGGCCAGATCCAGACGGTCGGCCGGCACAGCGTCGAAGTGCCGTGGAAGCCCGGCAGCGGCATGCCTCAGCCTTTCTCCAGCGTCGGCGAGGCCACCGAGGCCTACATCACCAACCTCAACACCCATCCCGCCTATGCCGGTTTCCGCACGGCCCGCGCCGCGGCGCGCGACCGCAGCGAGGAGCTCGAAGGCTATCGGCTGATCGGCACGCTGTTGCGCTATTCGGAGCGCGGCCTGGAGTACGTGCAGTTCGTGCGCCAGATCATGCGCGAGAACGACCTGCACGACTTCGACAAGGCCAAGCTGTCGGGCTTCTAGCGGGCGAGAGAATATGAGTCGCGTTGAAGCGACCTTCACATCATCGGGCGCGGCAGGTCGGCGTCGCTGACCAGCGGGTAGCGCCGCTGGTCGAACAGCTGATAGTGCCACCATTCATTGCGATAGAAGTCCCAGCCGGCGCTGGTCATCAGCCCCATCAGCAGCAGGCGGTTGCGCTGCGCCTGTGCCGAGATGTCGGTGCGGCCGTGATGCGACAGCGGTGTGAAGGCGTCGAAGGCGGTACCCATGTCGAGCGCGCGATCGCCGTCCAGCAGGGTGAGGTCGACGGCGACGCCGCGCGAATGCGGCGAGCCGCGGCGCGGGTCGGCCAGGAACTCCGGATCGGGCCGGGCATTCCACAGCGCCCATTGCGCCTCCACGGGTCGCAGGGCGTCGAAGATGCGCAGCTTGAGCCCGAGCGGGCGGGCGAGTGCGATCGCCGTGGCGAGCCTGTCGGCGGCTTCGCGATGCAGCCAGCATTCGGCATTCCGGTAGACCGGCTGCCCCGTTAGATTGGCATCCGTCGCGTAGGCGAGGGTCACATCGACATCGAAGTCAGGCGGGGCGATTGCAACAAGATCGAGCTTCATGAACCCAGAATACACATGACGGTTCTCGCCTTCGATTGCGCCGTGACCGGGCTCGGTGTTGCCGTCGTGCGTGATGGCGCATGCCTGGCCAGCCTGAACGAAGGCGGCCGCGACCAGGCGGCGCGCCTGCTGCCGGCGGTCGAATCGGTCCTGGCCGATGCTGCCGTCGACCGCCGACAGCTCTCGCTTGTCGCGGTGACGATCGGCCCGGGCAGCTTCACCGGCGTGCGCGTGGGCCTCGCTGCGGCGCGCGGCCTAGCCGTGGGCCTGGCGGTGCCGCTGGCCGGCATCACCACGACGGCCGTTCTGCTCGCGCAGGCCGCATCACGCGACAGGCTGGTGGTTGCCGCCATCGACAGCCGCCTCGGCGACTGGTTCTGCGCCGTCGGCAATGGCGATGCCGCGCCCTTCGTATCGTCGACGCATGGCTTGGCGGCGCGCATCGCTGGCCGCCCCTGCCTCGTCGTCGGCACCCGCGCAGCGACGCTGGCCGACGATCTCGTGGCCGCCGGGATCGACGCCATGTCCGAGGAGGCGGTCCCCGACCCCGTTGCTCTCGCCCGCCTGGCTGTCGCCGCCGGCATCGACGCCTGGCGCCATCGCAATGCCCGGGAGGGCCTGCCGCGGCCGCTCTATCTGCGGGGAGTAAACATCACCTTGCCGGATGGGGCGCGTCGCACCGTCGATTGAATGACCGATCGTTTCACCATCGTCACGCTGGGCGCGCTCGACCTCGACCGCGCGACGGCGCTGCACGCCGAATCGTTCGCGCCCCTGGGCGAGCGCGGCTGGACGCGACAGGAACTTGCCGAGCTGGTGGCGTCGCGGGGCGTGACGGCCCTGCTGCTGAAGGCCGAGGGCGATGACGCGGGGCTCGCGGTCTGCCGCGCGGCGGCCGATGAAGCGGAGCTCCTGACCCTCGCCGTGCGACCGGCCCATCGCCGCCGAGGCGCCGCCCGCCGACTGCTTGCGGCGGTCGTCGATCATGTGCGCAAGAGCGGCGCGCGGACGCTGTTCCTCGAGGTCGGCATGGACAACCCGGCGGCGCGAAGCCTGTACGAATCGCAGGGTTTTATCGCCGTCGGCGAGCGTCGCGCCTACTACCAGCGCGGCCAGGGACCGCCGGCCGACGCCGTCGTCATGCGACTCACTCTCATCTGATGAAACGGTGGTCAGGCGCGCCGGATGGTTATGATATGGGCATCGCCCGCATCCTCGATCGACAAGATGCCGTGCCCTTCCTCGCGCACCGCTCGTGGAACGTTGCGCAGGGGTTCCTCGCCCTTGAGGCGCACGCGCAGGATTTCGCCCGGCTTCATGCGTTCGAGCTTGAGCTTGGTGCGCACGAAGGTCATCGGGCAGATCTCGGCCGTGATGTCGATCGTCTGGTCCGGCTGGATTGTCATTGCCCGACAACTATACCGCGACCGCAGAGCGGTGTAGGGTGTCTTTGCATGCCTGACCGTAAGTCCAAACTGGAGACGTTGTGCGCCGATCGCGGTCTCAAGATGACCGACCAGCGGCGCGTGATCGCGCGCGTGCTGTCGGAGGCGCACGATCATCCCGATGTCGAGGCCGTGCATCGTCGTGCCACCGCGATCGATCCCAACATCTCGATCGCCACCGTCTATCGAACCGTGCGGCTGTTCGAGGAAGCCGGCATTCTCGCCAAGCACGACTTCGGCGATGGCCGCGCTCGCTATGAAGAAACGCCGGACGAGCACCATGACCACCTCATCGACATCCAGAGCGGCAAGGTCGTGGAATTTCACAACGACGAGATCGAGGAACTCCAGCGCAGGATCGCCGAAAAGGCCGGCTACAAGCTGGTCGGCCACCGTCTGGAACTGTACGGCGTGCCCCTGGACGGGAAAACCAGTCGCCAAAAATGAGTGGACGGGGCCATCGCGACCCCGATAATGGAGCGATGATCGGGGCGGCCCCCTTGCGGATTCCACATGCGCATTGACCGCGCTGACAGCGAAGCCGAACTTCTTGGCGTGCCCGCCTCCAGTGCGGAAATCGTCAGAGTCGTTGCCGGCGACTTCGAGGTCCGGCTGGCCGAGAATGCCGCCGAGATCGATGCCGCGCAGGCGCTTCGCTATCGGGTGTTTTACGAAGAAATGACAGCGCATCCGACGCCGGAGATGGCGGCGAGGCGGCGCGACTTCGATGCCTTCGACACGGTCTGCGATCATCTGCTGGTGCTCGATCATCGCCGCGGCGAGGGTCCGAAGGCCATCGTCGGCACCTATCGCCTGACCCGCCGCTCGGCGGCGGCGGCAATAGGTCGTTTCTACTCGTCGGCTGAGTACGACATCCAGCCGATGATCGACTATCCCGGCGAGGTCCTCGAGGTCGGCCGCTCGTGCATCGAGAAGGACGCGCGCAACACCGCGACCATGCAGATGCTGTGGCGCGGCATCGCGCTCTACTCGTATCACTACAACATCCAGGTGATGTTCGGCTGCGCCAGCTTCCCCGGCACCGATCCCGCGCAGCATTCGCAGGGGTTGTCCTACCTCTATCATCATCACCTCGCGCCGCCCGAGATTCGCGTGCGGGCGCTGGCCAGCCGCTACGTCAAGATGAATGTGCTCGAACCCGGCAGCTACGACCCGCGCAAGGCGATGGCGCGCGTGCCGCCCCTCATCAAGGGCTACCTGCGGTTGGGCGGTTTCGTCGGTGACGGCGCGGTGATCGATCCGCAATTCAACACCACCGACGTCTTCATCACCGTCAAGACGGAACTCATCACCGAAAAGTACATCCGCCACTACGAACGCGGGATGCGCGACCAGGAAAGCTGACGTCTTCGACGCTGCATGTGGATCGGTTCTCCTCTGCGAGGCGCCTTCCGGCTGCTGAGCTACCTTCTGGTGACGCTCGTCCTGGTGCCGATCTATCTCGTAGCCATGGCGTTGCGCATCCGTCCGGTCATCCGCTGGATGCCGGTCGGCTATCACCGTTTCGTCTGCTTCATCCTCGGCATCAAGGTACGCGTGCACGGTCAGCGCTCGGACGTGATCCCGACGCTCTATGTCTGCAACCACGTCTCCTATCTCGACATCGAGGTCCTGGGCGGGCTGATCCCCGGCAGCTTCGTCGCCAAGGCCGAGGTCGCGACCTGGCCGTTCTTCTCGACGCTCGCCAAGGCGCAGCGCACGATCTTCATCGAGCGATCCAGCGGCAAGACCAGTCGCAGCCGCGACGAGATGATGAGCCGCCTGAACACCGGCGACAATCTCATGCTGTTCCCCGAAGGCACCTCCAGCGACGGACAGCGGGTGCTGCCGTTCCGCAGCGCCCTGTTCGGCGTGGCGCAGTTGCGTCGAGACGAGAAGCCCATCGCGGTGCAGTCGGTGGCGATCGCCTACACCCGCCTCGACGGCATTCCGCTCGGCCGCTACTGGCGCCCGCTGTTCGCCTGGTTCGGCGACCTCGACCTGGTGCCGCACCTTTGGCAGATGGTGTGCCTGGGCGAGACCGAGGCCGTCGTCACCTTCTTTCCGCCGGTCGACATCGACAAGCTCGGCGACCGCAAGAAGCTCTGCGAATACTGTTTCAAGGAGGTGTCGTCGGCCGTCCAGGCGGCGAATTCCGGCCGCTACGAGTTGCTGCCGCCGCCCAAGAACGCGGCGTGACGTCACCGCACGGCCCTTTCCCCGTCGAGGGGCAGAGGCGGGGAGGGGGAGTCGACCACGGGCCCGTGCGATGATAAAACCCGGCCGTTCCTGCAACGGAGACAGATGACGGACGTCCGCACCGGCGACCAGCGGCAGTGGCAGCGCAAGCGCGTGTTCATCCGCACCTACGGGTGCCAGATGAACGTCTACGATTCGGACCGCATGGCCGACGTCCTGCGGCCGCTCGGCTATGCCGTAGCCGACACGCCCGAACAGGCCGACCTGGTCGTGCTCAACACCTGCCACATCCGCGAGCATGCCTCGGAGAAGGTATATTCCGAACTCGGCCGCCTGCGCGACGCCAAGCAGGAGCGCCGCGCCCAGGGCGGCGATCTCACCATCGCCGTCGCCGGTTGTGTCGCCCAGGCCGAGGGCGAGGAGATCGTGCGCCGCCAGCCCGCCGTCGACATCGTGGTCGGCCCGCAGGCCTACCATCGCCTGCCCGAGCTTCTTGCCGAAACCGAGCGAAAGGCCGCTATCCGCCGCGCCGGCAAGCGCCTGCCAGGTGCCGGCGTGCTCGATACCGACTTTCCGGCGGAGAGCAAGTTCGACCATCTGCCCGCACCGCAGGGCGTGCGCGCCGGCTCCGCCTTCCTGTCGATCCAGGAAGGCTGCGACAAGTTCTGCACCTTCTGCGTCGTGCCCTATACGCGCGGCGCGGAGTATTCGCGGCCGGCGTCTGCGGTGCTGAGCGAAGCGCGTCAGCTCGTGGCGGCGGGCGCAATCGAGATCACGCTGCTCGGCCAGAACGTCAACGCCTATCACGGTGAGGCGCCCCCGAGCTCCCATGGCGGGTCGACCTGGTCGCTGGCCCGGCTTATCCATGCCCTGGCCGAGATCGACGGCGTGAAGCGCATCCGTTACACGACCTCCCATCCGCGCGACATGGACGACGACCTGATCGCCGCCCACGGCGCGGTGCCGCAGCTCATGCCCTACCTGCATCTGCCGGTGCAGTCGGGCTCCGACCGCGTCCTCGAGGCGATGAACCGCCGGCACGGGCGCGACCTCTTCCTCGGGCTGGTCGATCGCCTCCGCCACGCGCGCCCCGACCTGGCGCTCTCCTCCGACTTCATCGTCGGCTTCCCCGGCGAAAGCGACGCCGACTTCGACGACACGATGCGGCTCGTCGACCAGGTGGGCTTCGCCTCGGCCTTCTCCTTCAAGTACAGCCGCCGCCCGGGCACGCCGGGCTCGGCCATGCCCGGCCAGGTGCCCGAGACCGTCAAGGCTGCCCGGCTGGCGGCTCTCCAGGCGCTGCTCGGCCGCCAGGCGCGCGACTTCAACCTCTCCAAGGTCGGCGCCACCGTACCGGTGCTGTTCGCCGAGACCGGCCGCAAGCCCGGACAGATCATCGGCAAGACGCCGTGGCTGCAGTCGGTCTTTGCCGACGGCAATGCCCGGCTGATCGGCAGCATCGTCGAGACGCGCTTGGTCGAGGGCCATGCCAACAGCCTCGCCGGCGAGATCGTCGTGCGCAACTACGAGGCGGCCGCGTGAGCGATACCGCCGCCACCGGCCGCTCGGCCGACGTGCGCCGCATGACGTTCGACGACAACGCGTTGCTGCCCGTGCTCTATGGCAATCACGACCGCCATCTCGTGCGCATCGAGCAGTTGGCCAACGTCCAGCTGAGCGCGCGGGGCAACCAGCTCGCCATTGCCGGCACCGCCGACGATGCGGCGATCGCCCACAAGGCGATCTCGAGCCTCTACGAGCGCCTGAAGCGCGGCCTGTCGATCGAGGCAGCCGACGTCGATGCCGCCGTGCGCTTCGCGCGCAGCGGCGCCGAGGGCGGCGATGTCGAGGGCATCCGCACCCGCCGCCGTACCGTGCAGGCGCGATCGCCCGGCCAGCGCGGCTATCTTGCGGCCCTGCGCGAGCGCGACATGGTGTTCGCCCTGGGACCGGCGGGCAGCGGCAAGACCTATCTCGCCGTCGCCATGGGCGTGTCGCTGCTGATCGCCGGCAAGGTCGAGCGTATCGTGCTGTCGCGGCCGGCCGTCGAGGCGGGCGAGCGGCTGGGCTTCCTGCCCGGCGACATGAAGGAAAAGATCGACCCTTATCTCAGGCCGCTCTACGACGCGCTGCACGACATGCTGCCGGCCGAGCAGATCGCCAACCGCATGGAGAACGGCGAGATCGAGATCGCGCCGCTCGCCTTCATGCGCGGCCGCACGCTCGCCCACTGCTACGTCATCCTCGACGAGGCGCAGAACACCACCCCGATGCAGATGCGCATGTTCCTGACGCGCCTGGGCGAAGGCTCGCGCATGGTGATCACCGGCGATCCCAGCCAGACCGACCTGCCGGGCGGTCAGCGCTCGGGGCTGGCCGACGCCGTCGAGACCCTGAAGAACGTCGATGGCGTGCGCTTCATCCGGCTGACCTCGCAGGATGTCGTGCGCCACGATCTGGTGACCCGCATCGTCGAGGCCTATGATGCGCGCGACAAGAAAGCGAAGCCGGACGGCCGTTGACGTCGTCGTGCTCGACACGGCCTGGGCCAAGGCCCTGCCGGGCGTCGAGCGCCTTGTCCGCAAGGCGGCGCGCGCCGCGACCGGCAAACGCAAACGTTCGCTGACTGTCGCCCTGGCCGACGACGCGCGCGTGCGCGCGCTGAACGCCCGTGACCGCAGGAAGGACAAGCCGACCAACGTTCTGTCGTATCCATCGGGTGAGCACGATTTCCTGGGCGACGTCGTGCTGGCCCGCCAAACCGTGTGGCGAGAGGCCAAGTCGCAAGGCAAGACGCCAGCCGATCACCTCGCTCATCTCGTCGTGCATGGCACGCTGCATCTGTTGGGCTACGATCACGAGACGAGCGAAGCCGAAGCCGAGCGCATGGAGGCGCTGGAGCGGCGGATCCTCGGCAAGCTCGGCATCGCCGATCCGTACTGAGGGAAGGAAACAACATGCGCGTAGGATTTATCGGCTTGGGCACGATGGGCTCGGGCATCTCGGCCAACATGCGCAAGGCCGGCCACGAGATGGTGGTGCACGACGCGCGCCGTCAGGCCGCCGATAAGATCTGCGCCGCCGGCGCCGAATGGGCCGATTCGCCCAAGGCCGTCGCAGAAGCCACCGAAGTCGTCTTTACCTCGCTGCCGGGGCCCAAGGAGTTCGAAGCGGTCGTGAAGGGCGACCAGGGATTGATCGCCGGCATGTCGCGCGGCCAGCCGCTGTTCGATCTCACCACCAATTCACCGACCGTCATTCGCAGCCTCGAGCCGCTGTTCACCGACCGCGGCGCGGTGCTGCTCGACAGTCCGGTGAGCGGCGGGCCGGCGGGCGCCCACTCGGGCAAGATGGCGATCTGGGTCGGCGGCGACGAGCAGGTCTTCCAGCGCTATCGCCCGGTGCTCGACGCGGCAGGCGACCAGGTCTCGTACATCGGCCCGATCGGCTCGGCCTCGGTCGCCAAGCTGGTGCACAACCTCAGCGGCTACATGATCCAGACCGCGCTCGCCGAGGCCTTCACCATGGGCGTGAAGGCGGGCGTCGATCCGCTTACGCTTTGGAAGGCGGTGCGCAACGGCGTCACCGGCCGGCGCCGCACCTTCGATGGCCTGGCTGACCATTTCCTGCCCGACGTCTTCGATCCGCCGCGCTTTGCCCTCAAGCTCGCACACAAGGACGTGTCGCTTGCGACGCAGGTCGGCCGCGAGATGGGCGTGCCGATGCGGCTTGCCAACCTGACGCTCGAGGAGATGACGGAGGCATTGGCCCGCGGCTGGGAAGGCCGCGATTCGCGCTCGTCGATGATCCTGCAGAAGGAGCGGTCGGGCCTCACGATCAAGGTCGATCCCGCCGACATCGCTGCCGTCCTGCGCGACAAGACCAATGCTTGACGCAGCCTAAAGCATCTCCAGCGCCTGCTTGCTTCTGGGCGGCGGGAAGGCGCGGTCGAGCTCGGCGGCGATCTCGGGCGTGAGCGTCACGTCGAGCGCACCGAAGTTCTCCTTCACGCGTTCGCGGCTCGCGGATTTGGGAATTGTGACGACGCCGGGCTGGGCCATCAGCCAAGCGAGCGCCAGCTGCGCCGGCGTGCAGCGGGCCTCGCCGGCGAGCTTCTTCAGCGCGGGCTTGGTGAGCAGGCGGCCCTGGTCGAGCGGCGAATAGGCCATCAGGGGAATCGACTTCTTGCGCATCAAGGGCAGCAGGTCGAATTCCGGTCCACGGCGCGACAGGCAGTACAGGACCTGGTTGGAGCCGGTCAGCCCCTTGTCGAGGCGCCCGGCATCCTCCATGTCGCCGCGATCGAAGTTGCTGACGCCGAAGTCGGCGATCTTGCCGGCGTCGCGCAGGCGATGGAACGCCTCGAACGTCTCTTCCAGCCGCGCGCCGCCACGCCAGTGCAGCAGGTAGAGATCGATGCGGTCGATGCCGAGCCGCTGCAGGCTGCGCTCACAGGCGGCGATGGTGCCGGAGCGCGTCGCGTTGTGCGGATAGACCTTGCTGACGATGTAGGGCGGCTTGCGGCCCTTGATTGCCTCGCCGACGATCGCTTCGGCCACCCCTTCGCCGTACATCTCGGCCGTGTCGATCAGGGGATAACCCAGATCGAGCCCGTATTTCAGTGCATCGAGCTCGTCGGCGCGCCGCCGGCCGCTTTCGCCCATGCGCCAGGTTCCGAGGCCGAGGACTGGCATTGCCGCGCCAGAAGGAAGTTTGCAGGAACGCATAAGGAACATCCGTCGTTGCAACGCCGCAGCGATAGCCTATCTTAACCCCCATGCCTGACTCCACAGCGCACAGTACGCGGCCGGGCAACAGCCCGGCTTCGACGAGTGAGCCTCCAGCGCCGACGCCGATAGCCGCGATCGGTCCCGAGGTGCCTTCTAGCGGGGGCTTGTTGCGCGCCATCCTGCGACGGCTGCGCCGCCGCGAGAAGAACGAGGCGGTGCGCGAGGCGATCGAGGAGCTGATCGAGGAGACGCCGGAGAGCGACACGCCGATCAGCGAGGACCAGCGCGTCCTGCTCGCCAACATCCTCAAGCTTCGCGACAAGACGGTGGCCGACGTCATGGTGCCGCGCGTCGACATCGTCGGCATCGCCGCCGATATGCCGCTCGACGAGGTCGTGCGCCTGATCCAGGCGGAGGCGCATTCGCGCTACCCGATCTACCGCGAATCGCTCGACGACGTGATCGGCATGATCCACATCAAGGACGTGCTGGCCTACTGGGGCACCGCCAAGAAGTTCAACCTGCGCGACATATTGCGCCGCGTCGTGTTCGTGGCGCCGACCCTGCCGGTGCTCGACATGCTGCTCGACATGCGCCGCTCGCGTACGCACATGGCGCTGGTCGTCGACGAGTTCGGCGGCACCGACGGCCTTCTCACCATCGAGGACCTGGTCGAGGAGATCGTGGGCGAGATCGAGGACGAGCACGACGGCGCCGAGACCCCGACCGTCGCGCGCCGCGTCGACGGGACGATCGACGTCAACGGCCGCACCCCGGTCGAGCTGCTCGAGCAGGAGATCGGCAACGTGCTGTCGGAGGACGAGCGGCGCGAGATCGACACGGTAGGCGGCCTGATCTTCTCGCTGCTCGGCCGCATACCCGAGCGCGGCGAGGTCGTGCGCCATCCGTCGGGCGTCGAGTTCGAAGTGCTCGACGTCGACCCGAGGCGCATCCGGCGCCTGCGCGTGCGGCCGCCGACGACGTCGGCGACGGCCGCCTGACCGCCGCATCATCGTGAGCAAGCTTCGAGGGTGGCGCGCCCTTGGCGCGGCCTTGGTGGCGGGAGCGTTGGCGGCTCTCGCCATGCCGCCACTCTACTGGCTGCCGCTCGCCATCGTGGGCATCGTGGCCTATGTCTGGCTCTGGCAGGCGGCGCCGACGCCGAGAAGCGCCTTCTGGCGGGGCCTCGCGTGGGGCACCGGCCATTTCGCCGTCGGCTCCTATTGGATTCTCGAAGCCTTCTACGTGCCGCCGGCTGATTTTGCGCTGCTCGGCCCGCCGATCGTCGCGGGACTCGCGATCGTGCTCGGCTTCTTTCCCGGCATTGCCGCATGGGTCTCGCGTCATGTCATCGATCGCTGGCCTGATCTGGGCGGCCGCTACAGTCGTCTGGTTGTGCTGGCGATCGCCTGGACGGCGGCGGAGTGGCTGCGCGGACACGTCTTCACCGGCTATCCCTGGAATCCGCTGGGACATGTCTGGGGCTTTGCCACGCCTTTGCTACAGGGTGCCGCCCTGTTCGGCGCCTATGGCCTTGGCATGCTGAGCTTCCTCCTGCTCGCCGCGCCGACGGCAGGCTGGCGGGCATCGATCGCCGCTCTGCTGGCTGTCGGCTTCGCCGGCTGGGCCGGCCAGTCGGCGATGGCGGCCGTCGAAAACGGCACCGGGCCGTGGATCCGCATCGTCCAGCCCAACGTGCCGCAGTCGCAGAAATGGCGCCAGGAAACCCGTGACCGTCAGATCGCCAAGCTGGTCGAGATGAGCCGCCAGCCAGGCTTCGAGCGCCTGGCGGCCGTGGTCTGGCCGGAGACGGCGCTACCGCAGATCATCGAGCCCGGCTCGGCCGCGCTCGCGATCATGGCCCAGGCAGTGCCGCCGGGTGGCCTGCTGTTGACCGGCGCGGCGCGCGGCACCCTGCGGCCCGATGACGGCGTGTGGAACTCCCTGCTGGCGATCGACGGGATGGGCACCATTGCCGCGCACTACGACAAGGTCCACCTCGTGCCGCTCGGCGAGTACATTCCCTTCCACAAGCAACTGGCACCGATCTCGGGCCTGATCGGCCGTGGCTCGTTCGAGGTCGGCGAGGGAAGGGTGACGTTGGTGCCGTCGAACGGGCTGCCGTCGTTCTCGCCGATCATCTGCTATGAGGTGATCTTTCCATCTGCCGTCACCGGACCCGGCGAGCGTCCGCAGTGGCTGCTCAACATCACGAATGATGCGTGGTTCGGCGTGTCGAGCGGACCGTACCAGCACTTGACCAGCGCGCGATTGCGCACCATCGAGGAAGGACTGCCCATGATGCGCGCCGCCAACACCGGCGTGTCGGCGGTGATCGACGCCTATGGCCGTGTCTTGGCGTCACTCGACATGCAACAGGAGGGCATCATCGACCACCGGCTACCTGCAGCACGTGTGGCGACACTATATGCCCGTTGGGGCGATTGGACTCTGCTGGCTATGGTTGTATTTCTCGTTGCGACGCTGATCGGAGCGCGATCGTGGAAGAGACGACAACCTCAATGAATCATTCAGCTTTGGGAATTCCAACGATCAGCTTGCATTATCTCGGAGAGCGGGTAATGTCATATGCAGCCCTGACGTGTAGATATGCGTTTTTGCACAGGCGCTTTGGGCCGAGAAACCGCGCTTAACGAGTTGTTTGACACCTTATCAGCACAACCGCGTTGTAGGTTGGAGAGACGAGCGAGAGGAACTACGACCCATGGCAAGATCACATCCGGTAGATGTCCATGTCGGTGCGCGCATGCGCCAGCGCCGCACGCTTCTGGGAATGAGCCAGGAGAAGCTCGGCACGGCAGTCGGGCTCACCTTCCAGCAGATCCAGAAGTACGAGCGCGGGTCCAACCGCATCGGCTCAAGCCGGCTCTACGAGTTCGCCAAGGTGCTCGACGTGCCGGTGTCGTACTTCTTCGACGAAATGCCGTCCAACGCGCTGTCCGGCCGGCCGATGTCGGGCCGCGGCCGCAAGGGCTTCGGCGAGGCCGGCACGCCGTTCGAGCAGGAGAAGGATCCGCTGATCAAGCGCGAGACGCTCGAGCTGGTGCGCGCCTATTACAAGATTCGCGAAGGCCGGGTTCGCAAGCGCATCTTCGAGATGGTCAAGGCCGTGGGTGCGGCGAGCCATGCCGAGGTGCTGGGCGGCCGCAAGCGCGGATAGGCCGCCAACGCCGAAAATCCAAAGGGCGGGGGGAAGCCTGAGGCAAACTGCCAAGGCCCCTTGATTTCCGTTTGTATCTGGAGTTTTTAGCCGGCGCGGCTCCGATGGGCGGCGCCGCCGCGGACGGATTTGGACGACTTGCCACCGCGACAATAAAGGCTAAGCCGGACGTTGGCGGCTCTCCCGCCCTGCCCGGAGTCCAGTGACCTGTGGGAGGGCTGTTTTGGCCATCAAGGACTATCTCTTCACCAGCGAATCGGTTTCCGAAGGCCATCCGGACAAGGTCTGCGACCAGATCTCGGACGCCGTTCTCGACGCCTTCATCACCAACGACGTCAAGCTCGGCATCGCCGACGACAGCCACGCCAACACCCGGCTGGGCTGCGAGACGCTCGCCACCACCAACAAGATCGTCGTCGCCGGCGAAGGCCGCGCCTCCGCGCCGTTCATGAAGAAGTACGGCAAGCACACCATCGTCAACCGCGAGGCCATCACCGAGATCGCCCGCGAGGTCGTGCGCGACATCGGCTACGTCCAGGACGGCTTCAGCTTCCACGGCGCCGATGTCGAGGTGCTGCTGCACGGCCAGTCGCCCGACATCGCCATGGGCGTCGACGCCAAGAAGAAGGGTGGCAACCTGGGCGAGCAGGAAGGCGCGGGCGACCAGGGCCTGATGTTCGGTTTCGCCTGCCGCGACAGCGAGGAATACGAGAAGGGCTCGTTCATGCCGGCCCCAATCTACTTCTCGCACAAGATCCTCGAGGTCCTGAGCAAGGCCCGCCGCTCGGGCGAGCTACCCGACCTGCAGCCCGACGCCAAGAGCCAAGTCACCGTGCGCTACGTCAACGGCAAGGCCGTCGGCGCCACCAAGGTCGTCGTCTCGACGCAGCATCGCGAAGCCACGTCGAAGGGCAAGAAATACAACTCCGGCATGATCAAGGAGATGATCGCCGGCCACGTGGCGAAGTCGCTGCCCAAGGGCTGGATGCCCAAGAAGGCGTCCGACTTCTTCGTCAACCCGACCGGCAACTTCGTGGTCGGCGGTCCCGATGGCGACTGCGGCCTCACCGGCCGCAAGATCATCGTCGACACCTACGGCGGCTTCGCCCCTCACGGCGGCGGTGCCTTCTCCGGCAAGGACCCGACCAAGGTCGACCGCTCGGCCGCCTACGCCGCGCGCTACCTCGCCAAGAACGTGGTGGCTGCCGGCCTGGCCGATCGCTGCCTGATCCAGGTTGCCTACGCGATCGGCGTGGCCGACCCGATGTCGCTCTATGTCGACACCCAGGGCACCGGCAAAGTCGACGAGCGCAAGCTCGAGAAGGTTCTGTCCGACATCTTTCCGCTGCGGCCGACCAACATCCGTCGCTCGCTGCAGCTCAACAAGCCGATCTACAAGCGTACCGCAGCTTACGGTCACTTCGGCCGCAAGCCGGAGAAGGATGGCGGCTTCTCGTGGGAGCGCACCGACCTCGTGCCGGAATTGAAGAGGGCGTTCGGGGCGCGTTAAGAAACTATCGTAAACAATTGATTCTCCGAGAATATTTGATAATGTCGGAGGGGCGGTAACAAGTCTGCTGGAGCAGACGACAAAATGGCCCCTCTGGAGAATGGCGGGTTTCAGCCATCGGCGTGGACCGGCGATAGAAGCCGGCCCATCGACTCGCTCATGCGGGCGCTTCTCTACGTCGCCCAGCAGGTCGGGCGGCCGCTGAGCGAGGCCGATGTGCGCCGCCTGGCCGCTGTTCCTGCGGCGGGGCTCGACGAGGCGGCCTTTCTCACGGCGGGCGAGCGGCTCGGCCTCGAGACCCAGGCCGTCGATGTCGCGCCCGATCTCCTCGAATTGCTGCCGCTGCCGTTCGTCCTGCTGGCCGTCGGGCAGCCGGCTCATGTCGTCGTCGCCGGTCGGGCAGGGCGGTGGATGGTGCTCGACGTCGTCGATGGGCAGGTCTGGCACTTGACGGCCGATGAGGTCATGGCGCTGGGCAGGCGCGCACTGGTGATGCGCGAGAAGCTGCCCGATGCCAAAGGCGCGCGCTGGTATGCACCGCTGTGGACGAGAATCCGGCCGGTCATCCTGAAGCTCGCGGCGGCGTCGTTCGTCATAAATCTGCTCGGCCTCGCCACCCCGCTCTTCATGATGCTGGTGCTGAACGCGGTGGTGGGCCACGCGCCCGTGGCCAACGCAGCCTCGCTCGTTCTGCTGCTTGGCGCCGGCCTGCTCGTCGTCTACGGCATCGATTTCGCCTTGCGTCTCGCGCGCGGCTGGCTGTCGGCGCGCACCGGTGCGGGGCTCGATGCGCTGATGAGCGGCGAGGCGTTGCATCACCTGATGCAGCTTCCCTATCGGCACTTCGAGCGCACACCCTCGGGCGTCATCGCCGAGCGTCTGCGTCAACTCGACGTGCTGCGTAATTTCCTCACCGGCCAGATGCCGGTCCTGGCGATCGACATCGTCTTCGTGGTGCTGTTCCTCGCCGCCACCTACTTCATCAGCCCGCTGCTGGGCGCCGTGGCCACCGTGGCGATCCCCGTCCTGATCGCCGTGTCGCTGGCCACCCACCGCGCCCAACGCCGGCTGGCCGACGAGAATTTCCAGGCGCTCGCCGCCAAGGGCTCGATGCTCGCGGAAACGGTGGCCAACGCCGCCACCATCAAGACGCTGGGGCTCGAAGCCGAGGTGGAGAAGCGCTGGCAGGCCCGAGTCGAGCAGTCGGCCTGGACATCCTTCCGCTCCAACAACCTCGGCAACATCGCCGCCAGCGCCTCGGGCAGCCTGCTGCTCCTCGCCTCCCTGGTGATCGTCGTCATCGGCGTTCACCAGGTGGTCGATCATCACATGACGATCGGCGCGCTGGTCGCCGCCAACATGCTCGCGGTGCGCGCGCTGCAGCCGATGCGTCAGCTCGTGGCGGCGTGGCATCAGCTCCAGGCGACGAGCGCCGCCTTCAAGCGCATCGACGAGCTGATGAGCGAGACGACCGAGAGCCCGCCGGGCGAGCTCGCGCCCATGCCGGCGCTCGCCGGCGAGATCGTGTTCGATCGCGTCACCTATCGAGCCGATGCCGACGCGCCGAAGATCCTGCAGGACGCCGACTTCCAGGTCATCGCCGGCGAGATACTGGGCATCGTCGGCCCCTCGGGATCGGGCAAGACCACGATCGCCAACCTCGTGCAGGGCCTGTTCAAGCCGACCGGCGGCCGCGTGCTGATCGACGGCATGGATATCGCCCACATCTCGCCGGCCCAGCTGCGCGCCCAGATCGGCGCCGTGCCCCAGGACGTGCAGCTCTTCACCGGGTCGGTGCGCGAGAACATCGCGATGGGCGTGGTCGACAAGGATCCCGGCCGTGTCGTTGCCGTCGCCAAGTTCGTCGGCGCCCATGACTTCATCCAGCGCCTGCCGCAGGGCTTCAACACGGTGCTGGGTGAGCGCGGACAGGGCCTTTCGAGCGGCCAGCGCCAGCTGCTCTGCATCGCCCGTGCGCTGATCCGCAATCCACGGATCCTGGTGCTCGACGAGGCGACCAGTGCGCTCGATCCGGCGACCGAGGAACAGCTCCTGCGCCAGCTCAAGGCCAATGCGCGCGGCCGCACCGTGATCATGATCACCCATCGCCTGGCGCCGCTGGCGATCGCCGATCGCGTGGCGCTTCTCATGGACGGCCGCATCGAGCGCATCGGTTCGCCGACCGAGGTGATGGCCTACGCCCGCATCCGCATGGCCGAAGCGACCCGCGGCCAAGCCACCGCCGGTGCGGCGGCGGCACACACCGTGGCGATGCTGGCCTAGAGGAGCTCGATGAAGTCGGGATCCTCGAGCCGGGCCAGGCGATCTGACGCCAGCCTGGCGCAATCGATCAGCAGCGATTTGCGCCGCGCCGCCGCCATCGGCCGGCGCGGTGGAGGGCGCAGCAGCTCGCCGCCATAGGCATCGGCGACGATCAGCCCGATGTCTTCGGGGATCAGCGACTGCGGGAAGTCGACGGGCACCGCAAAATAGAGTTGGTCGCACCAGCCGAGGTAGTCGGGCCACTTCTCGTCGACCCTCCAGTCCTCGATCGACGACTTGACCTCGACGATGGTGACATCGCCCGAGCGGCCGACGGCGAAGATGTCGGCGCGGCGGCCGTCGGGCAGCGGCACCTCCAGCAGCACCGAGTGGCCGGCCTGGCGCATCAGGCGGCAGGCGCCGCGGCAGACCGCCAGCGTGATCTCCGGCCGCGCTTGTCGCGTCACGGACAGCATGCTCATGATGAAAGTCTAAAGTGGAATGCGATCAGGTGGAACCGCACGCGCTTCCCCGCCCGCGTTCGCGTGCGCATCCAGACCTAGCTAGCGGCCGACGGCGGGCTTGGCTCCGGTGCGCGACGCATCGTCGATCGGCCGTTCGAGCGTCGGCGCGAAGCGCTGCGCCAGCCCCTCGGCTTGTCGGCGATCCTTGTCGGAGAGCTGGGCTGCTGACTTTTCCCGAACCGAGCGCGAATCGGGGTTGCCGGCCTTCTCGGCCAGCAGCAGCCACTTGTAGCCCTCGACCTGATCTGGCGCGCCGGTCACCCCACCCAGCAGCATGATGCCCAGCGCATGCTGTGCCTGCGGCAGCCCCTGCTGAGCGGCGCGGCCGTACCACAGCTGCGCCTGCAGGGGATCGCGCGCCACGCCGACCCCCGAGAAGTAGGCGTTGGCGAGCTTGAACTGGGCGGACGGTACGCCGCCGTGGGCGGCGACCTCGTACCAGCTAACCGCCGATTGCACCGTCCGCTCGTTGGCCGCCTTGTCGCGCGATGCCGGCGTTCGCGCCGCCATGTCGCCCAGCGCCAAGGCGGCTTCGGGCACGCCGTTGTCGCGCGCCTGTACCAGCCATTTCTGCGCCGCGGCGATGTCGCGCTTGATGCCGATGCCTTCGCTCAGCGCCAGCCCATAGCGCAGGCCGGCCAGCACGTGGCCTTTCTCGGCGGCGCGCCGATAGAGATCGGCCGCGCGCACCGGGTCGGGCGCTATCTGCTCGGAGCTTTCGTCCATGGCGCGGCCGAGCGTGTAAAGCGCCTGCGGATCACCTGTGGCGGCCGCCTTCTCGAGCCACGCCCGGGCATTCACGAGATCGCGTGCAACGCCGAGGCCTCGCATGTAGAGGATGCCGAGGTTGATTTGCGCCCTCGTATGACCCGCCGCCGCCGCCCTCGCGAACAGTTCGAGAGCGCGCGCTTCGTTGGGGGGCGTGCCGCCGAGGCCTTGTGCGTACACGAGCGCCAGGCGATGGGCGCCCTCGGCCGAGCCTGCATCGGCGGCGCGCTGGATGTGGCGAAGGCCCTCGCGCGCCAGGCCGCGATCGAGCAGCACGGCGCCGAGCCAGGCTTCGGCATCGGCGTCGCTCGCCGCCATCGATCGGAAATTGGCCTCCGCCACAGCGAGATCGCCGGCGCGGTAGGCGGAGACGGCGGCGCGCAGAGGCGGCGCCACGTCGGCGGCGTCTTGTTGGGCGAGCGCAGCGCCGCCCACGGCAATCGTTGCCGCCAGCAGCGCTGCCCGCCGCATCGTCATTTGGTCTTGAACGTATAAGCCGCGGCGGCCGCCTTGGCCTTCTCGATCTCGTCCGGCTTCATGTCGCGTGAAAGCTGCTCGTAGGCTTGCGGTGAGACGGGTCCATGCCAGCGCTCGGCGATCGCCACCCATTTGTAGGCTTCGTAAAGGCTCTTAGGCACGCCCTTTCCCTCGGCGTAGGCGCCGGCGATCGGCAGCATGGCCGGCACGTAGCCGCGCTCGGCGGCATCGAGCAGCATCGGCGTCGCCTTGTTGACGTCGTAGAATTTCGAATCGGGATTTCCGTAGATATAGAGGCCGGCGAAGAACTGCGCTCGCGGATCGCGCTCCTTTACCAGCACCTGCAGTTCCTTCTCCGCAGTCGCCATGTCGCCGGCCTGCATCGCCTTGACCGCTTCCTCCATGCCCGCTGCGGCCGGTTGCGCCAGCATGAGAAGAGCGGCGCCTGAAAGAGCAAGCAGGCCACGATGGCAACGAACAGATTGCACGATAAAGCACTCCCCAAAGGCGCACTTGATGACCGATGTCGGGTTGCCTCTAGCATGGAAATAAGGCCGAAACAGACCTCTAAAGCACGATCCGTCCGGCTGGAATCAACTGGAGGGACTATGTGGTTCGACTGGACTTGGAAGTTGCCGGACCCCTTGCACGTCAGGGCAAATTTGCAGTCGCGCGATCCCTGCAGATGCAACTAACTCCAAGACAAGTTCTTGTAATATAATGGGAATTCCGGATTTTGATCCTTTATCGACTTGTTCTAGGCACCCTTTTTCGACTATCTACGTTCATGGAGAGGCAGCAAAACCTAGTAAAATCGGGCTTCGGTCCAGCACCAGATATGCACTTTTGCAGATGACGGAGGCGGCACCCATTTGTTAAGTTGCCTTCATTAGAGACGGTCATTGCTAGTCATAGTTCATAACTGAAAGGACTTTCCCCCACGAGATTGGCAGCGCTTTCTACTTGGCGCGCCCGATACCAGAGAGATCCAGATAGCCCGCCGGCGGCCCCCCAAGCCGCTTTGTCGAAGCCCCCTTCCCACACACCCAAGGCTTCGATACCCCACACCCAGGCGGGCTCCTAAGGAAGGCCGGTCGTTCCCCAAGCGACCGGCCTTTCATATTTCAGGGATAGAGCCTGATGCGCTCAGCTGGACTCAGCTGAGACGATAGCGCCTCCTGCAACACGCAATCCCCGGTGCGAGCGAATGAGGTGCGATCAGGCATCTCATCTCGTTTCGTCCTGATTTCCACAGGGCGCTCCCGCCTACGGATTGACCCATGCAAAAAATTCAGGGAAACGGCAACGCCGGCACCGGCCGTGGCGTTGGTTGGGCCATGTTAGATTACCCAAAACTGTCTATCTCGATCAAAGAAATGCCGCAAACATCGGGTATGAAAAAGCCAAGATATGCATTTTTGCAACTTACAGGAGGTTAACCCCATGTTAAGGTAGCTAGATTAAAGCAATTCTTATTCTATTGGTTTCAATATGAAAATTGTCGGATTCCCGATAGACGTCTCTCGTTCGCAGGACGGCCGCATCGTGCGGGGCCTGCGTACGCGGCAGGCTCTCATCCAAGCCACCCTGGATCTGATCCAGGCCGGCGATGTCGAGCCGACGTCGGCTGCAATCGCCACCATCGCAGGCGTGTCCAGCCGGGCCCTGTTCCAGCACTTCACCAGTCTTGCCGATCTGTACGCGGCGGCCTTCGATCTCGCGGTCAGTCGCGCGTTCGATCGCAATCGCCCGGTCGATGCGGGGGCGCCGTTGTCCAACCGGATCGAACTGCTGGTCTCCGATCGCGCCCAGCTCTTCGAGGAGTGGCTGCCGGTATGGCACTTCGCCGAGCGCGTTCGCAGCGTGGCGCCGGCCGTCGGCCTCGGGGTCGCGCAACTCCGCAAGCTCCTGCGCGAGCGCCTGGCAGTATGGTTCTCGACCGAGCTCGGCAATCTCGATCCCGGGTCGCGTGACCTCGTGCTCGACTCGCTCGATCTCGCTTTCGGTCTCGATAGCTGGATGAATATGCGCGAGCAGCTTCGCCTCTCGCCTTTCCACGCATCGCGCACTTGGCGGTTCACGGCCGAGGCTATCGTCCTGCAGGCGCTCACAGTTCCCAACCAGCCCGTGGCGGTGGCCTAACAAGCCACCAAGGCGAAGCCGCCCTTCCCACACCCAAGGCTTCGTCTTACCCACCCACCCAGCCACGGGGCTGACAGGAGGCCGGTCGTTCCCCAGACGACCGGCCTTTCCTGTGTTTCGGCAAGGAAAAAGCGGCGACCCGAAGGTCGCCGCCTTTGCTTCGATTGGCGCTGGCGATCAGTTCGCCTTGGCGCGGAACTTGTCGTGGCAGGCGCCGCAGGCCTTGCCGGCATCGGCGAAGGCGGCAGCCAGCGCTTCCTGGTTGCCCGATCCGGCGGCCGTGGCGAGCTTGTCGAACGCAGCCTCGGCGTTCTTGTTGGCGGCCTGGAAGCCCGCCCAGTCGGTCCACACCACCGGCAGGGCCTTGGTGTCCTTGTCCGAGCCTGCCGGGAACAACTTCACGAACGCGACCTCGAGCGTCTTGAGCTTGGCGGCATGCTCGACGGCGCCTGCGGTCGGGCCCTTGGCGTCGACGACGCCCTTGATGGCGCGCATCGCGGCGGCAGCCTGCTTGCGGTTCTCCTGGCGTTCCTTGACCACGTCGGCCTGTGCAAGTGCGAGGGTGGCGCCGCCGACCATCGTACCGGCGGCCAGTGCACCAGCGATCGCCACAACCAGAGTCTTCCTCATGAATCCATCCCCTTTGAAAAAGGTCGCGACCGTCGGCAAGTTCATGCTCGACGGCGCGGTATTTGTTGCAGACGTTTGGCCGAAAGCGAACAGGGCCGGCGGCAAAACTTCCATCACGACTGCGTGTGGTGCGCAGAAGGAGAACATTGGATGGCCAACAAGCTCGACAAGAACGTCCGCGTCTGGGATCTGCCGGTGCGGCTGTTTCACTGGACGCTGGTCGTCCTGCTGGCCACGTCGTATTTCTCCGGCCGCGCCGGCGGCGATTGGATGAAGATCCACTTCTGGTCCGGTTACGCCATCCTCACCTTGTTGTTGTTCCGCATCGCCTGGGGGTTCGTCGGCAGTACGACGGCGCGCTTCTCGAACTTCGTGAAGGGCCCGGCAGCGTGGTTCGTCTATCTGCGGAGTTTCGTAACGGGCCGGCCGACGTACGAAGTCGGCCACAATCCCATCGGCGGCATCATGGTGCTGTTGTTGATCTTTGCCGTCGCGGCACAGGCGAGCGCCGGTCTGTTCGCCGCCGACACCGATCTCGGCACCGTCAACGGCCCGCTCGCCAACTCGGTCCCCGACAAGTGGGTCGACCGCTTCACCGCCTTCCATCATTTCTGGGTGAACGTCGTCTGGTTCCTGGTCGCGCTGCATGTACTGGCGGCAATCGTCTATCTCGTGTGGAAGCGCCAGAACCTGATCGGTGCCATGTTCACCGGCCGCAAGGCGCTCGACCAGATCGCCGAAGCAGGCCAGCCGGGGCCTCGGCTGGTCTTCGCCTCGGGCCGGCTGGCGATATCGCTGCTGATCGCGGCCGCAGCCATCGTCTACTTCGGCTTGAGGCTTGGCTGACCTGTCCTGGCGGCCTTGCTTGGGGGGTAGGGGCCCCCTAGGGTGATCTTCAAGCACACGTGAAACTTGGATTTTGCACCATGAAATTTACTGGTACCGATTCCTATGTCGCCAGCGACGACCTGCGCGTGGCGGTGAACGCCGCGATCGCGCTGCAGCGGCCGCTGCTGATCAAGGGCGAGCCCGGCACCGGCAAGACCGTGCTGGCGCATGAGGTCGCCAAGGCGATCGGCGCCCCGCTGATCGAATGGCACATCAAGTCGACGACCAAGGCCCAGCAGGGTCTCTACGAGTACGACGCCGTCTCGCGCCTGCGCGACAGCCAGCTGGGCGACGAGCGGGTCAAGGACATCAGGAACTACATCAAGCGCGGCAAGCTGTGGGACGCCTTCACCTCCGAGAAACGGCCGGTGCTGCTGATCGACGAGATCGACAAGGCCGACATCGAGTTCCCCAACGACCTGTTGCTCGAGCTCGATCGCATGGAGTTCTACGTCTACGAGACGCAGGAGGTCGTGAAGGCCGTCCAGCGTCCGGTGGTGATGATCACCTCCAACAACGAAAAGGAGCTGCCCGACGCCTTCTTGCGTCGCTGCTTCTTCCACTACATCCGCTTCCCCGATCGCGAGATCATGACCCAGATCGTGGATGTCCACTTCCCCGACCTGCAGCGCAACCTGCTGCGCGAGGCGCTGAACATCTTCTACGACATCCGCGAGGTGCCCGGCCTCAAGAAGAAGCCATCGACGTCGGAGCTGCTCGACTGGCTGAAGCTGCTGATGGTCGAGGAGATGCCGCCCGAGGCGCTGCGCTCCAAGGACTCCAAGCAGCTGATCCCGCCGCTGCACGGCGCGCTGCTCAAGAACGAGCAGGACGTGCACCTCTTCGAGCGCCTGGCCTTCATGGCGCGCAGGGAACAACGCCAGTAGGGCAGCGCCAGTAGTCTACTGAACCGCGGAGAACGCGATGTTCACCAACTTCTTCCTCGAGCTGCGCCAGGCCAAGGTGCCGGTCTCCATCAAGGAGTACCTGGCGCTGATGGAAGCGATGGACAAACACGTCGCCGACTACAGCGTCGACGACTTCTATTATCTGTCGCGCTCCATCCTGGTGAAGGATGAACGCAACCTCGACAAGTTCGACAAGGTGTTCGGCCACGTCTTCAAGGGCCTCGAGGCGCCGGCCGGCGAGGGCGCCACCGCGGAGATCCCCGAGGAGTGGCTGCGCAAGCTCGCCGAGAAGCTCCTGACCGACGAGGAGAAGGCCCAGATCGAGGCGATGGGTGGCTGGGAGAAGCTCATGGAGACGCTGAAGAAGCGTCTCGAGGAGCAGCAGAAGCGCCACCAGGGCGGCAGCAAGTGGATCGGCACCGCCGGCACCTCGCCGTTCGGCGCCTACGGCTTCAATCCCGAGGGCGTGCGCATCGGCCAGGACAAGAACCGCGAGGGCCGCGCCGTCAAGGTGTGGGACAAGCGCGAGTACAAGAACCTCGACGACACGGTCGAGATCGGCACGCGCAACATCAAGATCGCGCTGCGCCGTCTGCGCAAGTTCGCGCGCGAGGGCGCCGAGGTCGAGCTCGACATGCCCGACACCATCCGCTCGACGGCGCGCAACGCGGGCTATCTCGACATCAAGATGATCCCGGAGCGGCGCAACAAGGTGAAGCTGCTGCTGTTGTTCGACATCGGCGGCTCGATGGACGCGCATATCCGCGTCTGCGAGGAGCTGTTCTCGGCGGCGCGCTCGGAGTTCAAGCACCTCGAATTCTTCTACTTCCACAACTGCCTCTACGAGAAGCTGTGGAAGGACAATCGCCGGCGCCACGTCGACACCTATCAGACGCAGCAGCTTCTCCACACCTTCCCGCCCGACTACAAGATCATCTTCGTCGGTGACGCCTCCATGAGCCCCTACGAGATCGCCTATCCCGGCGGCTCGGTGGAGCACTGGAACGAGGAGGCGGGCCAGGTCTGGATCCAGCGCATGGCCGACACCTACCGCAGCATGGTGTGGCTGAACCCCGTGCCCGAGCGGCACTGGAGCTACACGCCCTCCATTCAATTGCTGCAGCAGCTCACCTCGAATCGCATGTTTCCGTTGACTCTTGGCGGTCTGGACAGTGCGATGAAGGAACTGAACAAGTAGTCTTCGGAGCGCGGACCTCCAGGTC
>JAEWIV010000277.1 GCA_023386865.1 Pseudomonadota bacterium | reverse complement strand
ACCCCCCCGCTTCCACCCGGCATCACATCCTCCGCGGCGCCCAGCATGACGGTGGCTTTTCGCTTCGCGCTTCGACTCCGGTAGCGTCGACCCTCCCCCTGCTCTAGGCTTCGCCCCCTGATTTTGAGGGGGACAGCGTGAAGACCAAGGCGGCAGTCTGCTTCGAGGCCGGCAAGAACCTCGAGATCGAGGAAGTCGATCTCGAAGGGCCCAAGTTCGGCGAGGTGCTGGGCGAGATCAAGGCGTCGGGCGTCTGCCATACCGACGAGGTCACGCGCTCGGGCGGCGATCCCGAGGGGCTGTTCCCCGTGATCTTCGGCCACGAGGGCGCGGGCGTCGTCGTCGATGTCGGACCGGGCATCGTGTCGCTGAAGAAGGGCGACCACGTCATTCCGCTCTACACGCCCGAATGCCGCGCCTGCAAATCCTGCCTGTCGGGCAAGACCACCCTCTGCACCGCCATCCGCTCGACCCAGGGCCAGGGCGTGATGCCCGACGGCACGTCGCGCTTCTCGCTCAAGGGCAAGAAGGTCCATCACTACATGGGCTGCTCGACCTTCTCCAACTACACGGTGCTGCCGGAGATCGCGCTCGCCAAGATCCGCCCCGACGCACCGTTCGACAAGGTCTGCTACATCGGCTGCGGCGTCACCACCGGCATCGGCGCCGTGATCAACACGGCCAAGGTCGAGCCGGGCGCCAATGTCGTGGTGTTCGGCCTGGGCGGCATCGGGCTCAACGTGGTGCAGGGCGCCCGCATGGTCGGCGCCAACATGATCGTGGGCGTCGACCTCAACCCGGCACGCGAGGCGCTGGGCCGCAAGTTCGGCATGACCCACTTCGTCAATCCTTCGACCTTGGGATCCAAGGACCTGGTCGCGCACCTGGTCGAATTGACCGACGGCGGCGCCGACTACAGCTTCGAATGCGTCGGCAACACCAAGCTGATGCGCCAAGCGCTGGAATGCTGCCATCGCGGCTGGGGCAAGTCTGTGATCATCGGCGTCGCCGGCGCCGGCCAGGAGATCTCGACCCGCCCCTTCCAGCTCGTCACCGGCCGGCATTGGATGGGCACGGCCTTCGGCGGCGCCAAGGGAAGGCGCGATGTCCCGAAGATCGTCGACTGGTACATGGACAAGAAGATCGACATCGATTCGCTCATCACCCACGTGATGCCGGTCGAGAAGATCAACGACGCCTTCGACCTGATGCACAAGGGACAGTCGATCCGCAGCGTCGTCACGTTCTAGGGGGGGAAGCATGCGCAGCATCGGCAACGCCACCATCCAGAAGGTCGAGGAGATCAACGGGCCGGGCTTTGCAGCCAAGCGCATGTTCCCGCGGTTCGACCAGCAGGCCTTCGACGCGCAGAAGAGCTGGATGAGCCCCGAGCATGTCGCGGGCGAGAACGACAAGCTGGTGATGAGCATCCACACCTGGATCGTCAAGACCCCGCGCCACACCATCCTGATCGACACCTGCCTCGGCAACCACAAGCAGCGCGCCAATCCCGGCTGGAACAATCTCGACACGCCGTTCCTCGAACGGCTGAACGCCTGCGGCTGTCCGGCCGAGTCGGTCGACTTCGTGATGTGCACTCACCTGCATGTCGATCACGTCGGCTGGAACACCAGGCTGGAGAATGGCCGCTGGGTGCCGACCTTTCCCAACGCCCAATACCTGTTCGCCAAGCGCGAGTACGCGCACTGGCAGAACGAGCGAAAAACGCAGGACGCCGCAGCCGTCAACGGCGGCTCGTTCGACGATTCGGTGCTGCCCATCGTCGAGGCCGGCAAGGCGGTGATGATCGACAGCGATCACCAGCCCGACGCGCTGCTCACCATCAAGGACTATCCCGGCCACACGCCGGGCTCGATCGCCATCAATCTCAGCGATGGCGGAAAGCAGGCGACCTTCTCGGGCGACATCATGCACCACCCGATCCAGGTCTATCACCCGGACTGGTCGAGCCAGTTCTGCTGGGACCAGGACTTGTCGGCGCGCTCGCGTCGCAAGCTCCTGGAGGATTGCGCCGAAAGCAACGCGTTGCTCTGCCCCGCCCATTTCGGCGGCGCCAATGCGGGCCATGTGAAGCCGCAGGGAGACTCCTTCCGCATCGACTGGGACCGTTAGCGGCACGCAACAAGGGGGAAGCGATGAAAGGTCCGGAAGATGACGCCGGCTTGGCCGGCAAGGTCGCGATCGTATCGGGCGGCGGCGCCGCGGGTGACGGCATCGGCAACGGCCGGGCCGCCGCGATCCTGCTGGCGCGCGCCGGCACCAGGGTGCTGGTGGCCGACCTCGACCTGAAGCTCGCCGAGCGCACCGTCGACATGATCAAGGCCGAAGGTGGCCATGCCGCCGCGCATGCCGGCGACATGACCAAGGAAGCCGAGTGCAAGCGGCTGGTCGACGCCGCGGTCGATCGCTGGGGCCGGCTCGACTTCCTCGACAACAACATCGGCATCGGCAGCCGCGGCAGCGTGGTCGACGAGAAGCCCGACGAATACCGCCGCGTCATGCAGGTCAATGTCGAGACGATGTTCCTGCTGTCCAAGCACGCCATCCCGGCCATGATCAAGACGGCCAAGGGCGGCTCGATCGTCAACATCTCGTCGATCTCGGCGCTGCGCCCGCGCGGCCTCACGACCTACACGGCGTCGAAGGCCGCCGTGATCGGCCTGACGCAGGCGATGGCGGTCGATCACGGCCCCGACCATATCCGGGTCAACTGCATCTGCCCCGGCCCGATGTACACGCCGATGGTCAATCGCGGCAACGGCATGAGCGAGGCCGCGCGTGCGGCGCGCGCCAAGGCCTCGGTGCTGAAGATCGAGGGCACCGGCTGGGACATCGGCCACGGCGTGCGCTTCCTGCTGTCCAACCACGCCCGCTACATCACCGGCCACGTGCTCGTGATCGACGGCGGCGTCACGCTGCAGGGCCCGGAGCGGGATTCAGAAGGTCACTAGCTGGGGGCGCCCAGCGAAAAAGGAGGAAAAAAGCGAATGGCCCGCCTGCCCTATCTCGAGCCCGACCAGGTCGCGCCCGAATATCGCGACATGCTGAAGCGCAACACCAACCTGCACAAGCTGCTGGTCAATTCGCCGGACATGGCCAAGGCCTTCAACGGCATCGGCAACTTCATCCGCTTCAAGAGCAAGCTCGATCCGCGCCTGCGCGAGCTCGCCATCCTGCAGGTCGGCTGGCTGGAGCGCTCGGAGTACGAGTTCACCCATCACGTCAGGATCGGCAAGGAGTTCGGCGTCACCGACGAGGACATCCAGGGCCTGATGGCCGAGACCGAAGGCAAGCCCTCCAAGCTCGAGCCGCTGGCCAAGGCGATCCTCAAGGGGGCGCGCGAGATGACGCGGGACATCGGCATGTCGGAGGCGACCTTCGCCGAGATCAAGCAGCATCTTTCCAACGAGCACATGACGGACCTGGTGCTGACCATCGCCTTCTACTGCGCCGTGGTCCGCGTGCTCGCCACCATGAAGATCGACAACGAGCCCTACTACAAAGAGGTACTGCAGCAGTACCCGATTCCCGGAGTGAAGTGACATGCGTCTCAAGGACAAGGTCGCCATCGTCGTCGGCGCCGGCCAGAGCCCGGGCGAGGGCGTCGGCAACGGCCGCGCCACCGCCCTCACCTTCGCGCGCGAAGGCGCCAAGGTGCTGTGCGTCGACTACAACCTCGGCAGCGCCGAGGAGACGGTCGACATGATCAGGAAGAACCAGGGCACGGCGGCGGCCTTCAAGGCCGACGTCACCAAGGAATCCGACATCAAAGGCTTCATCGCCGACGCCATGAAGCGCTGGGGCCGGATCGACATCCTGCACAACAATGTCGGCGTCTCGATCTCCGGCGGCGACGCCGAGCTGCTCGAGATCACCGAGGAGAACTTCGATCGTTGCGTCGCGATCAACCTCAAGAGCTGCATCCTCGCCTGCAAGCACGTCATCCCGATCATGCGCCAGCAGAAGAGCGGCGCCATCGTGAACATCTCCTCGATGGCCGTGATCACCACCTATCCCTACGTCGCCTACAAGGCGACCAAGTCGGCGATGGTGTCGTTCACCGAACAGCTCGCCTACCAGAATGCCCAGTACGGCATCCGCGCCAACGTGATCCTGCCCGGCCTGATGAACACGCCGATGGCGGTCGACACCCGCGCCCGCGAGTTCAAGAAGACCCGCGCCCAGGTCGAGGCCGAGCGCGATTCCAAGGTGCCGCTGCGGCGCAAGATGGGAACCGGCTGGGACGTCGCCAACGCCGCGCTGTTCCTGGCGTCGGACGAGGCCAACTTCATCACCGGCGTGACCTTGCCGGTCGACGGCGGCGCCAGCGTCAATCGAGGCTAGCTTCCGGACCGCGGGCCTCCAGGCCCGCTCGTGAGGTCATGAGCGCGCAGATGTGCCCGGTCCAAACGATGAAGACCATGAGCGGGCCTGGAGGCCCGCGGTCCCGGAAGAGCGTCACGGCACCAGTTCGAACTGGTCGACGTCGACCAGCCCCTTGTCGGTGATCTTGAGATGCGGGATCACCGGCAGCGCGAGGAACGCCATCTGCAGGAACGGCTCGTGCAGCGTCGTGCCCATGGCGACGACGGCCTCGCGCAACCGCCGAAGGCCCTGCTCGACCTCCTCGAACGGCCGGTCGCTCATCAGGCCGGCGATCGGCAGCGCCAGCTCGGCCGTCACCCGGCCGGCGACCGCGGCGGCAAAGCCGCCGCGCATCGCGATCAGTCGATTCACCGCCGTCGTCATGTCGGCGTCGTTGCAGCCGATGACACAGATATTGTGGCTGTCGTGGCCGATCGACGAGGCGATGGCACCACGGGTGATGCCGAAACCCTTCACGAAGCCGCGGCCGACGCTGCCGTGGTCGTTGTGGCGACCCAGCACCGCCACCTTCAGCAAGTCGCGTTCGATATCGACCTCGAAGGCGCCGCCGCGCACCGGAACCTTGATCGAGAGGCGGTCGGTCAGGATCTGCCCGGGACGGATGCCGATCACCGGCATCGGGCCCGCAGCGGCCGCCGGCATGTGGAAGGTTGCCGCCGTCACGGGCTTCAGCTTCACCGAATCGAGCCCGACCGGCGGCACATTGGGCCGCGCCCTGAAGCGGTCCGGAGTCACCGGCGCGCCGCGGCAAATGACCGAATGCACCTTGCAGGTCGCGAGGTCCTCCAGCAGCACAATGTCGGCGCGCTGGCCGGGAGCCACCAGGCCACGATCGAACAGGCCGAAGTGCCGCGCCGCCGACCAGGTGGCAGCGCGATAGGCATCGAGCGGCCGCACGCCGCGGGCGATGGCCGAGCGGATCAGGTGGTCGAGGTGGCCTTCTTCGGCGATGTCGAGCGGATTGCGATCGTCGGTACAGAGAGCGAGGAACGGCGAGCGTTCGGTGGTCAGGAGCTCGGCCAGAGCGGCGAGATCCTTGGACACCGTGCCCTCGCGAATCAGGATCTGCATGCCCTTGGCGAGCTTCTCGCGCGCCTCCTTGGCCGAGGTCGTCTCGTGGCAGTTGCGCACGCCGGCCGCGATGTAGGCGTTGAGGTCGTACGACGACAGCAGCGGCGAATGCCCGTCGATCTGCACGTCGGAGAAGGCGGAGAGCTTGCGCAGCACCCCGGGATCCTTGTTGAGCACGCCCGGCACGTTCATGAACTCGGCGAGACCCAGGACCTTGGGATGGTGCTTGAAGGGCAGCAGATCCTCTGCCTCCAGCCGCGCGCCCGAGGTCTCGAGGTGCGTGGCCGGCACGCAGGACGAGAGCTGAACGCGCAGGTCAATCACGGTGACCGCCGCGCACTCCAGGAAGAAGTTCAGCCCGGATACGCCCAGCACGTTGCAGATCTCGTGGGGGTCGCAGATCGCCGTCGTCGTGCCGCGCGGCACCACGCAGCGGTCGAACTCGAGCGGCGGCACCAGGCTCGATTCGCAATGGACGTGGCTGTCGATGAAGCCCGGCATGGCCACGAGTCCCTGCCCGTCGATCTCGGTGGCGCCATGGTACGTCTCGTGTGTGCCGACGATGCGGTCGCCGGCAATGGCGATGTCGCCCCTCGTCACGTCACCCGAGGTCATGTCGAAGATGCCGACGTTCTTGACCACCAGGTCGGCCGGCGCCTTGCCGCGCGCCTGGTCGATGATGTCGGCGAGCCGGGAAACGCTGAGGGGGTCTCTCATCAGGACGAGATAGAGCGCTCTTTATGTCATGGCAATGGCATCGGCTTTCATCTCGTTCCTCTACCGTTTCGCCGCCTCGACCAGGGCCCGGATGGCCCAGCGCTTCACGCGCCGTGCCTCCGCGTCGTCCAGCTGCAGCACGTCCTTGAAGACGACCATGGCTTCCGTCCCGACGATCAGCGCCAGCGCCTTGGCAAGCAGGTCGAGTGCGCTCGGTTTGAACTGGCGGCGCACCGGCTCCAGTGCCGCCTCGATCAGGGGCGTGCGGCGATTCTGCCGCAACGGCGTCTCGCTTTCGACGTCGCCGCGGGCGGCGCGCTGCAGGGCATTGGCCAGCATCAGCCGCAAGGCCGGTTCGTTCGCCAGCATCATGTCGTGCAGGGCGGCGTCGACCTTCTCCAGCCGCGCCGCCGGATCGGTCGACGCACTGCCTGCGAACAGTGCCGCGGCGTCGGGTGTCACGACGTCGAGCGAGGCTTCGGCGAGCAAGGCTTCCGTGCTGGGAAAATAGCGGTAGGCGGTGGCCCGCGACACCAGCGCGGCCTCCGCCACCTCGTCGAGGCTGGGTCGACGCCCCTGCTTCATCAGCTGGGCGGCCGCCTGTAGCAGGTCCTTGCGCGTGCGCCGTTTCTGGTTGGCGCGCCCGGAAAGCCCGTCCATGGCTACCGGCCGGCCGGCTCCGGCGACAGCTGCTGCTGGATCGACGCGAGGTCGATCCAGACATTCTCGCGCTTGATGTCGCCGTCGCCCGCGAACTCGATGACGTGCAGCAGGCGGAACTGCAGCGGCCGATTGCCGCCCTCCAGGCCGAACGGACGGCCGACCGCCCTGCCGCGCCATATCGATTCGTCGACCAGGAAATCATCGCCGTAGAGCCGCTTGGTGCATTCCACCTTGCCGTCGGCAAGGTCGGTGAGCAGCACCTCATAGAAGCCGCGCGCCGCACCACGCCCCTTCGTCGGCCCGGTCGGCCAGCCGACGATGTCGTGCTCGACATCGGCGGACAACGTCTTGAGAACGCCGTCGACATCGTCGGTCGCCTCGAAATGGAAGTGCTCGTCCATCTTCCGGTCCATGTCGTTGCGGCTAAGCGCCATGATGATCCTCTCATCTTCGTGGGATGAATGGCTTTTAATAAGACAATTGTCTCATATCAAGTCAAGCGTCTCTTACCAGGACCATGGCCGGGAGCTATCGAACTCCAGCAGCAGGCGCGCAAGAATCGTTGGCTTGGTCGTTCGGCTGGCGGTCCGGCAACGCGGGCGCCGCTTCCCTGTGCCGACGGCCAGTCCTAGGTTGCCCCGACAACCATGAAGAGGAAATGATGCTCAATCGCCGCGCCGTCGTCGCTGGCACGATCGCCACCCTCGCCCTGCCGGGCGCCGCCTCCGCCCAGGGCCCCGGCGGCGCGGTTCGTCTGGTCGTTCCCTACGGCCCGGGCGGCTCGACCGACACTTCCGCGCGGGTCCTCGCCGAACGCATGGCGAGCGATCTCGGCAGGACGATCGTCGTCGAGAACCGGCCGGGCGGCGGCACGATGGTCGGCATGGTCAATGTCGCCAAGAGCAAGCCCGACGGCAACAGCCTGCTGCTGATGACGACCACCGCGGCCCTGTTGCCGGCCTTCGACATGCAATTGCCGGTGCACCCGCAGAAGGATCTCGCCACGGTATCGCAGCTCGCCGATATCCCCTGCGTGCTCGCCGTCAATGCCAACCATCCATCGAAAACCTTCGCCGAGTTCATCGACTGGGTGAAGGCCCAGCCCGGCCCGGTCCACTACTCGACGTCGAGCACGGGCGCCCTGCCGCACCTGTGGGGCGAGCTCATCAGCACGCGGACCAATGGCAAGCTGCAGCACATCCCCTACAAGGCGGCCGCCGAGGCCTTGCGCGATGCGGTCGCGGGTCACGTGCCGGCGTTCGTCGATGTCACCACGCCGGTCGACACGCAGATCAATGCCGGCACGATGCGCGGCCTGATCTGCGGCGCACCCAAGCGGGTCGCCAACGTCTCCAGCGTACCCACTGCCGCCGAGCTCGGCATGCCCGGGCTCGAGGCGGCCGTCTATTTCGGCGTCGCGACCACGGCCGGCACGCCGGCCGACGTGATCGCCTCCTGGAACGCCGCCATCAACGCGGCGCTCAAGGTCGACAGTGTCCGCGAGCGGCTCACCGGCCTTGGCTACGTCCCCACCGGCGGCACGCCCGAGGCCTACGCCCAGCGCCTGGCCTCGGAGACGGAGCGCTGGCGCAAGGTCATCAAGGCGGCCAACATCCCGGCGCCGACCTGATCCTCAGCCGTTGACGGCCCGCGAATCGGCCGGCGCCTCGCCGCGATCCGTCATCCCGTAGTCGCGCACCACGCCGGCGATGCGCAGCCGATAGAGCATGATGGGTCCAGCTGGAATCAGCTGGACCCATCATGCCTCCCGCAACACGCATCCCCGGTGCGCGAATGATGGGAGCTTCGTCTCGTCTGTCAGGCTCTGGAAGCGCTCGATGCTGATGAAGCCATCCATCGTCTGCAGCTCGGCTCGCAGCGATGCGGCAATGTCGAGATAGGTCTGCTTGTGGCCGTCAGCCGGCCACACCTCGAAGATGACGGCGATCATGGCATCTCCTGTCGCCGCGGAGGATAAGCGGCTTCACGCCGCCGATCTTTCGGGCGCAGCCGAAGCATGCCGCCAGTCCAGCCCGATATCGAGCACCTGGGTGCTATGGGTCAGCCAGCCCGCCGATATGAGGTCGACACCGCTCGCGGCGATGGCGGGCGCCGTCGCCGGCGTGATGCGTCCGGACGCTTCTGCGATGGCCCGGCCATCGATGCGACGCACCGCCTCGGCCAGCGTCTCGGGGCTCATGTTGTCGAGCAGCACGGCATCGGCTCTTTCGGCCAACGCCTCGTCGAGCTGATCCAGGCGATCGATCTCGACCTCGATCTTGACGAGGTGACCGACGCCGGCGCGTGCGGCGCGGATCGCCGCCGCAACGCCGCCTGCCGCAGCGACGTGGTTGTCCTTGATCAGCACCGCGTCGTCGAGGCCGAAGCGATGGTTGATGCCGCCGCCAGCGCGCACGGCGTATTTCTGCAACGCGCGCAGGCCCGGCATGGTCTTGCGCGTGCAGCAGATGCGCGCCTTGTGCCCGTGCACCGCCTCGACCAGCGTCGCCGTTGCCGACGCGACGCCGCTCAGATGCCCCAGGAAGTTCAGCGCCACGCGCTCGGCCGTCAGCATGCCGCGCGCCGGGCCGGCGACGGTGGCGACCCGGTCACCCGGCTTCACGCGGCTGCCGTCGGGCCGCTCGATGCGGACCTCGATGGCAGGATCGACCAGGCGGAAGGCAAGCGCCGCCGCATCGAGGCCGGCAACGACACCGCCCTGGCGCGCCACCAGAGCTGTCTCGGCACGCAGCGTGGCCGGCACGATGGCGTCGGTGGTGAGGTCACCGGCACGGCCGAGGTCTTCCAGCAGGGCGGTGCGCACCGGCGCCTCGATCATCAGCGTGGGCAAGGGTGAGAGCGGCATGGCTCAGGCTCCGGCGACGAGGATTGGCATGCCCGCCTCCCCTAACGGACTGCCAGCATGCGCTCGACGGCGCGGCGAGCGGCGGCGGCGACGGCGGGGTCGATCGTCACCTCGTGCTGCATCGCCTCGAGCGCGCGGCGGATCTTGGGCAGGGTGATGCGCTTCATGTGCGGGCAGAGATTGCAGGGCCGCACGAAGTCGATGCCGGGATTGAGAGCGGCGATGTTGTCGCTCATGGAGCATTCGGTCATCAGCACGACGCGGCCCGGTCGCTCACGGGCGACATAGTCGGCCATCGCCGCGGTCGAACCCGCGAAGTCGGCCTCGGCAACGACCTCCGGCGGACACTCCGGATGCGCGAGCACGACGAGTCCGGGATGGCCGGCGCGCAACTGGCGGACGTCGGCGGCCGAGAAGCGCTCGTGGACCTCACAGTGACCGGCCCAGGTGATGATCTCGACATCGGTCTCCCGGGCGATGTTCTGGGCGAGATACTCGTCGGGAAGCATGATCACTTTCGGCACGCCAAGGCTCTCGACGATCTTCCTGGCATTGCCCGAGGTGCAGCAGATGTCGCTCTCGGCCTTCACCGCGGCCGAGGTGTTGACGTAGGTGACGACCGGCACGCCGGGCCAGCGTTGGCGCAGCAGGCGCACGTCCTCGGCGGTGATCGATTCGGCGAGCGAGCAGCCGGCGCGCAGGTCGGGGATCAGCACGCGCTTGGCGGGATTGAGGAGCTTGGCGGTCTCGGCCATGAAGTGGACGCCGGCGAGCACGATCACCTCGGCATCGACCGTCATGGCCTCGCGGGCCAGCGCCAGGCTGTCGCCGACGATGTCGGCCACGCCATGGAAGATCTCCGGAGTCTGGTAGTTGTGTGCCAGGATGACGGCATTCTTCTCGCGCTTCATCCGGTTGATGGCATCGACATCGGGCGCGAACTCCGACCATTCGGCCGGCAGGATCACCGACTTCACGCGGTCGTAGAGCTGGCTGGCTGGGGCAATCGCGGTCATGAAACACCTATATGCTCAAAGTGAGTATATAAATGCTAAGTATGAGTATAAGAGGAGTCAAGGGTGCTCACCGTGAGCATTTCGCTTGTGTGTTGCGGGCAGGCGAAGGCGCTATGAGCGGGCGAGCGGCAGCTTGGAGCCGGCGACGGCGCGTTCGAGCACGATCTCGCGGCGGAACCGGTAAAGCTTGGCCGGCCGGCCGCCCGTGCCGGCGGTCACGGTCCCGGTCTCCTCGACCAGGCCCTGCTGCTCGACTTGGCGGCGGAAGTTCTGCTTGTGCAAGGGTCGGCCGGCCAGCGCCTCGACGGCGCGCTGGAGCTGGCCCAGGGTGAAGTCGGGCGGCATCAGCTCGAACACGACCGGGCGGTACTTGATCTTGGCGCGCAGCCTCGCGATGCCGGTGGCGAGAATGCGCCGATGATCGTAGCGCATCGGCTCGCCCGGGACCGGATCGGCGACGGGCTTGCGCGGACGACCGGCCTCGGGCACCAGCCCCGCCTCGTAGAGCAGCTCGTAGCGCTGCAGCATCAGCTCCTCGTTCCAGCCGGAAAGGTCGAAGTTGCCCTCCACCCTTTGCCGTCGCTGGCGCCTGATGTCGCCGGCTGCTACGTCGATCCAGCTCTTGAGCCGCGGCAGGATCGGCCGCGCGAGAACCTTGGGCTGGCCGTGCCGCCAATCCTCCCAAGGGAAATAGCGGTAGAAGCTCTGCCAGCCCGGTTCGTGCTGCCCAGCCGCCGCGCGCTCGCGCGTCAGTCCGAGATACGAGATCGAGACGATGCGATAACCCATCGTCGATTCGCGGTAGCGGTCGGCGAAGGTGTAGAGCTGCTCGACATAGCCCAGCGGATGATGGGTCTGCCGTTCGACCCAGGCGCGCACGCCGGCCTGCAGGGTCGGATGATCGCCCTCGAATGGGCCGGACGGCAGCAGCGTGCCGTCCTCGAGGGTCAGGACCTGCGGCTCGTCATCGATCAGCGCCACCAGCACGGCGTTGAGTTCGACGGCGACGGGACGGGGACCGGCGGGCATGCTCAGAAGACTACGGCTGGAGCGGGAGGCCGGGGCGGTACGCCGCTCGTGTGACCTCGTGCTTTCGGAATCGCGCCCCTACGCTTGCCACGGTCTTCAGACTAGAGCGGAATGAGATGAGATGGAACCGCCCGCGGTCCCATCTCATCTCATTCGCGCGCACCGGGGGTGCGTGTTGCAGGAGGCATGCTGGCTCCAGCTGAGTCCAGCTGGACCCAGCATGCTCCAGTCGTTTGGAATCAGGTGTCCAGACCATTGCCGCCGTAGAGCCATTCCAGCGTGTCGAGCCACTCGGCCTGGCTCTTGCCGCTCATGATGGCGTTGCGCAAGGCGGCATGCGGCCCGTCGGGATGATAGACGTGGTCGCCCATGGCGCGCGACATGAGCTGCAGCCGCGTGGTGCGCAGCACCCGGCGGTCGCGGTAGGTCGCGAGGCCCGCCTCCATCGACTCCGTGCGCGCCAGCGAATCGGCGAGGCAGACCGCGTCCTCCATCGCCATGCAGGCGCCCTGGGCCATGTACTGGAGCATGGGATGCGCCGCATCGCCCAGCAGCGCCACCCGGCGGTCGATCCACTTGTCCGTCGGTTCGCGATCGCACAGCACCCACAGCCGCCAGTCCTGGCCGTGGCTGATGATGCTTTGGGCGCGCTCGCAGACATGCCCGAAGCCTCGCCGCACCTCCTCCACCGACACCGGCTTGCCGGCGACCGGCTCGGGCGCGTCGTTGTGATAGGTGACGACCAGGTTGAACACCTTCCAGCCCGACAGCGGGTAGTGGACGATGTGGCACTTCGGGCCGGCCCACAGCGTGGCGGCGTTCCAGCGCAGATCCTCGGGCATGCGTTCGGTCGGGATGACGGAGCGATAGGTCGTATGTCCCGACACGCGCGGCGGCCCATCCGCCGTCACCTGGCGGCGCACATTGGACCACAGGCCGTCGGCGCCGATCAGCGCCGCGCCGCGCACGCTCTCGCCGTCCGCCAGCCTTGCCACCACACCCGCACCGTCCTGCTCGTAGCCGGCGACATCGGCGCTGGTGCGCAGGTCGATCAGCTGGTGCTCGCGACAGCCTTTCAGCAGCACGCCATGCAGGTCGCCGCGGTGGACGACGGCGTAGGGATTTCCGAAGCGTGCGCGGAAGGCGTCGCCGAGATCGATATGGGTGATCTCGCCATCGGCCATGGCATCCATGAGCCGCAGCTTGTCGATATAGACCGCCATGCCGCGCGCCGCCTCGCCGACACCCAGGCGGTCGAAGCAGTGGAAGGCGTTGGGCCCGAGCTGGATTCCGGCGCCGATCTCGCCGAGTTGGCTCGCCTTCTCGAGCACCATCGACGGAATGCCCTTCTGTGCCAGAGCCAGTGCCGTCGCCAGCCCGCCGATGCCGCCACCGGCGATGAGAATCCTATCTTGGACCACCGACTACCTTGTCGTCGTGAAGCTTGCCGATCTCACGATCGGAAAGCCCCAGGATACCCGACAGGATCTCGTCCGTATGCTGGCCCAAGGTCGGTGCGACGTTCGGCGGCTGGCGCTCGAAGGCGCCGAACTGGAAGGGCGTGGCGGCCACCGGATAGCGGCCGATGCCGGGCTGGTCGAGCACGGTGAACATCGGATTGTCGAGCACGTTGGCCTTGTCGGCCGCAAGCTCGCGGAAGGTCTGATAGGGCGCCCACAAGGCGCCGGCTTTTTTCAGCGCCGCACTGACCTCGGCTGCCGTCCGAGCCGCCACCCAGGGCTCGATTACGGCGCAAAGCTCGGCGCGCGCCGTCCAGCGGCCGGCATCGGTCTTCAGGTCGACGCCCTTGGTCGCCTCGATCCCCCTGAACGCGTCGGCGAAGCCGCCGGCCGAGGCCAGGGCATCGACATGCCGGTCGGAGAAGATGCAGATCATGACGAAGCGGCCGTCCTTGGTCCTGAAGTCGCGGCCGAAGGTACCGAAGATCTCGTTGCCGAACCGCGGGCGGTCGACCTGGTTGACCGCCGCTTCGCCGATGTAGCCCAGCGCCGAGGTGGCGGCGAGCGCCATGTCCTGCAGCGGCAGCACGATCCGCTGCCCTTGCCCCGTCATGCGGCGATGGCGCTCGGCCGCGACGATGGCGAGCGCGCCGGCGTAGGCCGTGGCGAGATCCCACGGCGGCGCCACCGCGTTCACCGGTCCATCGTGGCCGAGCGGGCCGGTGACCATGGGAAAGCCGGTGATGGCATTCACCGTGTAGTCGACATGGGCGCTGCCGTCGCGGGCGCCGACGATGTTGAGCGCGATCAGGTCGGCACGCTTCTTCGACAGCTCCTCGTAGGCGAGCCAGCCGCGCGCCGGCATGTTGGTCGAGAAGATGCCCGCCCCCTCGCCGGGTGCGGTGATCAACGCGGTCAGGAGCTCGCGTCCGCGCGGATCGCGCAGGTCGACGGCGATCGAGCGCTTGCCCTTGTTGAGGCCCGCCCAGTAGATCGAGCGGCCGTCGCGGGTGATCGGCCAGCGGTCGCTGTCCAGCCCGCCCTTGATGTCGTCGAACCGGATCACGTCGGCGCCGAGCTGCGCCAGCGTCATGCCGCCCAGCGGCGCGGCAATGAACGCCGAGCCTTCGACGATGCGAAGGCCGGCCAGAATGCCTGTCATCTGCGTTTCCCGTGCCTGTCCTACTTCTTCAAACCGGCGAGGTTGTTCTTGCGCTTGTCGAGCCACCAGCCGTATTCGGGATTCCACAGCTCGAAGTCGCTGTCGCAGCCGAGCTCCTGCGCCGCATGCACGGCCCAGAACGGGTCGTAGAGCGCTTGGCGGCCGATCGCGATGAGATCGGCGTCGCCGGCCTGCAGGATGGCCTCGGCCTGCGGGCCATCGAGGATCAGGCCGACCGCCATGGTGGAGATGCCGGCTTGGCGCTTCACCGCCGCGGCGAACGGCACCTGGAAGCCCAGCGAGCGCTTGACCGGCAGGGCCGTCGACAGGCCCGTCAAGCCGCCGGACGAGACGTCGATCACGTCGACGCCCAGCTCCTTCAGCGCCTTGGCGAACACGATCGTATCTTCCACCTCCCAGCCGCCGGCGCCGTCGACCGCCGAGACCCGCACGAACATCGGCTTGTCCTGCGGCCAGTTCTCGCGCACCGCCCGGGCGGCGGCGAGCGGGAAGCGCATGCGGCCGGCACGGTCTCCGCCATACTGGTCGTTGCGCTTGTTGCTGATCGGCGACAGGAACTGAGCCAGCAGGTAGCCGTGCGCACCATGGATCTCGATCACGTCGTAGCCTGCCGCATCGGCGCGCCTGGCCGCCTCGCCGAATTTCGTCACCAGGTCCTGGAGGTCGGCATCGCTGAGCTGACGCGGCACCATCCAGCCATCGGCTGCCGCCAGCTCGGAAGGACCGACGACCTGCCACTTCTGCCAGCCCGCGCCGTCGGGGCCGAGCTGGCCGGGCTTGTCGAAGGAGCGCGGCGTGGAACCCTTGCGGCCGGCATGCGTGATCTGCGTGGCGGCGAGCGCGCCCTCCTGCTTGAGGAACCTTACCAGGCGCCTGTGGCCCTCTATCTGGCCGTCGTCCCACATGCCGAGGTCGCCCTGGGTGACTCGGCCGCGTGGCTCGACGGCACAGTTCTCGGTGAAGACGATCCCGAACTTGCCGAGCGCGAACTTGCCGAGATGGACCAGGTGATAATCGTTCACCAGCCCGTCAGTGGCGCGGTACTGCACCATGGGTGACACGACTGCACGGTTGGGCGCCGTGATGCCGCGCAGCTTCATCGGCTGGAAGAGAAGCGGTTTCTGCAAAGGTCGGTCCCCCGGACGGGATGGCTTGTCTGGGCTGACAACATAGACCGGCCGGTGACCCGCGGCCTATCCTTGCGCGATGTTTGACCTCGTCATCCGAAACGGAACTGTTTTCGACGGCAGCGGCTCGGCCCGCCGCCAAGCCGATGTCGCCGTGCAAGACGGCAAGATCGCCGCCGTGGGTCCCCAGCTCGGCAAGGGCCGGCGCGAGATCGATGCCGCCGGCCTGATGGTGACGCCGGGCTTTGTCGATATCCACACGCACTATGACGGCCAGGCGACCTGGGATCCGTTCGTCACGCCCTCGTCATGGCATGGCGTCACGACCACGGTGTTCGGCAATTGCGGCGTCGGCTTCGCTCCGGTGCGGCCGGGCAAGTCGCCCTACCTGATCAACCTCATGGAAGGGGTCGAGGACATTCCCGGCACGGTGCTGAGCGAGGGCGTGAAGTTCGACTGGGAATCCTTTCCCGACTATCTCGATGCGCTGGCCTCTATGGCGCGGGCCGTCGATGTCGCGGCCCAGCTGCCGCACGGCGCCCTGCGCTTCTACGTCATGGGCGATCGCGGTGCCGACCACGCGGAGGTGCCGGGCGAGCGCGAGATCGAGGAAATGGCGCGGCTGACGGAGGAAGCCCTCCGCGCCGGTGCGCTCGGATTCACCACCTCGGGCACCAACAAGCACAAAGCGAAGGACGGCCGCTTCACGCCCTCGCTCAGCGCCCGCGAGGCCGAGCTTCTGGGCATCGCCGCCGGCATGAAGCGCGCCGGCCGCGGCGTGCTGCAGGTCAATTCCGACTTCGGGCCGGGCGAATTCGAGGCGCTGGAAGCAGCGTCCACCCTCGCCGGCCGGCCGCTGTCGTGCCTGCTGGTGCAGATCGACGCCCAGCCGAAGCTGTGGCGCGAGACGCTCGACCAGATCCACGGCGTGCGCAAAGCCGGCCGCCTCGCCAACGCGCAGGTCGGCTCGCGGCCGATCGGCGTCATCATGGGGCTGGAGACCACGGCGCATCCGTTCGCGGCGCATCCGGCATGGCTCGAGATACGCAAACTGTCGCCGGCCGAACGCTATCAGCGCCTCGCAGCCGATGCCGAGCTGCGTCGTCGCCTCGTCGAGGAGCCAGCAGGTCCTCGTGCCTTCATGGCGGACTCGTTCCACAAAATGTTCCCAGTCGGCGACAGGCCCGACTACGAGCCCGATGCCGACAACTCGGTCGCCGCCATCGCCGGGCGCAGCGGACGCACGCCGCAGGCCGTCGCGCTCGACGAGCTTCTGGCGCGCAACGGCAAGGGCCTGCTGATGCTGCCCTTCGAGAACTATGCCTATGGCAGCCTCGACGTGGTGCATGAGATGATCACCGACGATGCGACGGTGCTGGGCGTCGCCGACGGCGGCGCGCATGTCGGCGTCATCTGCGATGCCTCCTCGCCGACCTCGCTGCTCACCCTGTGGGGCCGCGATCGCACGCGCGGACCGAAGCTGGCGCTGGAGTTCTTGGTCGCCAAGCAGACACGCGGCACGGCTGAAGCGTACGGGCTTCGCGATCGCGGCCTGCTGGCGCCGGGACACAAGGCCGACATCAACGTCATCGACTTCGACGCGCTCGCCTTGAAGCGGCCCGAGGTGGTTTACGACCTGCCGGCTGGCGGTCGCCGCCTGATCCAGCGCGCCTCGGGCTACCGGCACACCTTCAATGCCGGCGTCGAGACGGTGCACAACGACGAACTGACCGGCGAGCGGCCCGGCAAGCTTGTAAGGGGGGCTCGTCAGCCGTAAAGCTTGGCGGCTGATCCGCCGATGACCGCGCTGCCCCCGCTCCTGCTTCTGCTCGTCCTCGTGGCCGGCGCGCTCGCCGCCAGCGAGATCGGCTACCGGTTGGGCCGGCTGGCCGGTCCGCACGACGAGGTGTTCGACCACCAGCTCGGCATCGTGCGCGGCGCGACGTTCGCGGTGGTGGCCTTCCTGATCGGCTTCGCCTTTTCCGGTGCGGCCTCGCGCTACGTCGACCGCCTCGACATCATCGTCAAGGAAGCCAACGCGCTCGGCACGGCCTGGCTGCGCGCCGACACGCTGCCGGAGCCGGCACGCGGCAAACTGAAGGAGGCGCTGCGCGACTACACGGCCGACCGCGTCGCCCTGCTGCAGGAAGAGGACATGTCGGCGATCCTCGCCCGCATCGCCAAGACCGGCGGTTTCCATGACCGGCTGTGGAAGGCGGCACTCGAGGGCACCCAGGGCAATCAGACGCTCACGCTGCTGGTCCTGCCGTCGATCAACGACGTCATCGACCTGCATACTGTCCACCTGTCGGCAGCCCGACGCCACCTGCCAACCGCCATCTTCGTTGCCCTGCTCGTCACCGTCGGATTGAGCCTCGGCCTGGCGGCCTTCGGCCACGGCCAGGTCGGGCGCAGATTCACGCTGCTCGACTCAATGTACGGCGTGGTGCTGGCGGCGGCGCTTTGGATGACGATCGATCTCGACTATCCGCGCTACGGCTTCATCCGGACCAACATCACGCCGCTGGCAGAGGCACTGGCCGGCATGAAGGTCTGATCCGTCACACCGTCATGTGACGGCGCACGGCCTCGGCATCGAAGGTCTCACGGGTTCCCGACATCACGATCTCGCCGCGGTCGATCATAGCGAAGCCGTCGGCGAGTTCACAGTCGAAGTCGAGATCGCGTACTCGCGGGGCTGGTTCGATCGGCGAACGGCGGCCTTCGTCGAGGCGCGCAGGGCCGGCTCGTAAAGGAGCAGTCGGACGAGTTGGCGCTGTTGGGTTACCGACGTTCGCGGATCGGTTGTTGGCGGAGCTGAAGCGGCGCCTCGGAGCGATGTCTTCTGTCAGCCAGTGAAGAAATTGTTCCTTGGCGATGATACTACCATAACGTGTATTCCAGTTGACATAACCCTCCTAAGTATTTAAGGCTAGGGGTTTGCGTGGTGGTATTCGTGACCGATTGAGGTGCTCGGGTGAAGGTCGTCACGCATTGAAGGGACTGTTCTCGAGCATCCCCAAGCCTATCCGAAGCGACCTGCGCTGGTTCGCGGAGGTAGCCGCGATATGCAGCGTGCTGTATTTCGCGGTGGGTGCGGCCTTTGACTACTGGAAGGCAGGTATTTGCCTTACCGAAGTGCATGCAAACTTCTCTGGCATTGCCGGGTTTGATTTCGAAGTCAGCACTACAGATTGCTGGCATAGCCCAGAGACTGGCGTCTTCGTTTCCAAGCCTGGTCGAAGCAAGAAGACACTTCTGTTTCTCTACAGCTCCCTCGAGGTACCCGCCATCACGTCAGTCGATGAACGCACGATCCGGATCACCCTCGGCGCGGTCGACTCCATCTTCTGCCGCAAAGATGCATGGGAAGACCTAACCATAAAGTACGATATCGGTAGCATTCGATATGGAACTCGCACCGAACTCCAGGATTGCCCGCCCAAGTAAAAGCGAATTGACCGCGTGCTCATCGGCGATGCTCCAGTCGATCGTGTTCCGTTGCGTGGCGTAGCTGACGGTTGGTCAGTACGTCGATTCGGAGCCGGATCGATCAGGCAGCCGCGGCGGGCAGCTCGACGAGCGGATCATCGCTGACAGGAGCCATGCAACGTGCCCCGTAGTTGGCGAGCCGACAGGTCATGTCGGCGAAAGCACCGTCGTGGACGGCCTCACACCGTCATGTGCCGGCGCACGGCCTCGCCGTCGAAGGTCTCGCGTGTTCCCGCCATCACGATCTCGCCGCGATCCATCACGGCAAAGTCGTCGGCGAGCTCATGGGCGAAGTCGAGATACTGCTCGACCAGCAGGATCGCCATGTCGCCGCGCTGGCGCAGGAAGGTGATGGCGCGGCCGATGTCCTTGATGACCGACGGCTGGATGCCTTCGGTCGGCTCGTCGAGCACCAGCAGCTTCGGCCGCATGGTGAGCGCCCGCCCGATGGCGAGCTGCTGCTGCTGGCCGCCCGAGAGGTCGCCGCCGCGGCCGCGCAGCATCGACTGGAGCACGGGGAAGAGCTCGAACACCTCGTCCGGCACCTTCCTGTTGTCACGGCTGACGGGGGCGAAGCCGGTCTCGAGGTTCTCCTTCACCGTGAGCAACGGAAAGATCTCGCGGCCCTGCGGCACCAGCGCCACGCCGCGCCTGGCGCGGTCGTAGGGCGGCAAACGCGAGACGTCCCGGCCGTCGATCGAGATCGACCCCGAGGCGATCGGCTGCAGGCCGGAGATGGCACGCAGAAGGCTGGTCTTGCCGACGCCGTTGCGGCCCAGCAGGCAGGTGACGCGGCCAATGCTGGCGGTGAGCGACACCGAGCGCAGCGCCTGGGCGGCGCCGTAGAACAGATCGACGTTCTGGACCGTGAGCATCGAGGTCAGCGCCCGAGATAGACTTCGACGACGCGCGGATCGGCGCTCACCTGGTCGAGCGTGCCCTCGGCCAGCATGGCTCCCTCGTGCAGCACCGTCACCTTGACACCGAGCGCGCGCACGAAGCTCATGTCGTGCTCGACCACGACGATCGAATGGGTGCGGTTGATCTCGCGCAGGACCTGCGCGGTGGTCTCCGTCTCGACGTCGGTCATGCCGGCAACCGGCTCGTCGACCAGCAGCAGCTTGGGGTCCTGGGCCAGCAGCATGCCGATCTCGAGCCACTGCTTCTGGCCATGGCTCAGTCGGGCGGCCAGCATGTTCTGCTGGGCCTCCATGCGGACGATCGAAAGGATCTCGGCCAGGCGCTCGTTCTCGGCTCGGGTCGGCGCGGCGAGCAGCAGCTTGTACCAGCTGCGCAGGCCAGCCAGCGCCAGCAGGACGTTGTCGCGCACCGTGTGGTTCTCGAACACGGTGGGCTTCTGGAACTTCCGCCCGATGCCCAGCGTGGCGATATCGGCCTCGTCGAGCCTGGTGAGGTCGGCTTTGCCGTCGAACACGACCTCGCCTTCGTCGGGCCGGGTCTTGCCGGTGACGACGTCCATCATGGTGGTCTTGCCGGCGCCGTTGGGGCCGATGATCGCCCGCATCTCGCCCGGCTCGACCAGCAGCGACAGGTTGTTCAACGCCTTGAAGCCGTCGAACGAGACGGTGACGCCGCTGAGATAAAGCAGCGCCGAGGTGCTCCTGTGCTCGGTGATGCTCATGCCGGCACCTTCCTCGTCCTGCCGCCGACGCGGCGGGCGCGGATCTGCGACCACAGCCCGACGACGCCCCTGGGCAGGAACAGCGTGACGGCGATGAACAGCGCGCCGAGCGCGAACAGCCAGATCTCGGGCAACGCGCCCGTCAGGTAGGTCTTCCCCCAGTTGACGAGGAAGGCGCCGATCACCGGTCCGATCAGCGTGCCGCGGCCGCCGACCGCGACCCAGATCACCGCCTCGATGGAATTGGCGGGCGAGAACTCGCCGGGATTGATGATGCCGACCTGCGGCACGTAGATCGCGCCGGCGACGCCCGCCATCGCGGCCGACAGCACGAACACGAAGAGCTTGTAGCCTTCGACCCGATAGCCGAGGAAGCGCATGCGGCTTTCGGCGTCGCGCACCGCCGTCAGCGCCTTGCCGAAGCGCGAGCCGACGACGGCGGCCGAGATGACGAGGCCGCCGGCGAGCGCCAGCGCGGAGGCGAAGCACAGGGCCGCACGGGTGCCGTCGGCCTGGACCGGGAAGCCCATGATGTCCTTGAAGTCGGTCATGCCGTTGTTGCCGCCGAGACCCATGTCGTTGCGGAAGAAGGCCAGCATGAGGGCGAAGGTCATGGCCTGGGTGATGATCGACAGATAGACGCCGGTGACGCGGCTGCGGAAGGCGAACCAGCCCAGCGCAAGGGCGAGCAGGCTCGGTACCAGGACGATCATGACGGCGGCGAACCAGAACATGTCGAAGCCCTGCCAGAACCAGGGAAGCTCCTTGTAGTTCAGGAACACCATGAAGTCGGGCAGGATCGGGTTGCCGTACTGGCCGCGGCTGCCGATCTGGCGCATCAGGTACATGCCCATGCAGTAGCCGCCCAGCGCGAAGAACGCGCCGTGGCCGAGCGACAGGATTCCGCAGAAGCCCCACACGAGATCGACGGCGACCGCCAGCAACGCGTAGCAGAGATACTTGCCGATGAGCTGGAGCACCCAGGCCGGCACGTGGAACGGGCTGCCCGGCGGCACGAGCTGGTTGAGCAGCGGCAGGACGACGCCGACGGCCATCACCAGGCCCAGGAACAGGCGGACGTTGCCGCCGATGCCCTGCCAGAGGAAGCGCGTGATCATTCGCCCGTCCTCATTCGACGGCGCGCCCCTTCAACGCGAACAGGCCGCGCGGGCGGCGCTGGATGAACAGGATGATGAAGACGAGCACCAGGATCTTGCCCAGCACGGCGCCGGCATAGGGCTCGAGGAACTTGTTGACGATGCCGAGCGAGAGCGCACCGACCAGCGGGCCGACGAGATTGCCGACGCCGCCGAACACGACGACCATGAAGGAGTCGATGATATAGCCCTGGCCGAGATTGGGGCTGACATTGTCGATCTGGCTCAGCGCCACGCCGGCGAGGCCCGCGATGCCGGAGCCCAGGCCGAAGGTCAACGCATCGACGCGCGGCGTCCGGATGCCCATCGCAGAAGCCATCGGCCGGTTCTGGGTGACGGCGCGCATGTAGAGGCCGAGCGGCGTCTTGCGCAGCAACAGGATCAGGGCGAGGAACACGATCAGCGCGAATACCACGATCCACAGGCGGCTGTAGGTCACCGTGATCTGCCCGACCTGGAAGGCGCCCGACATCCACGACGGCGCGCCGACCTCGCGGTTGGTCGGACCGAAGATCGAGCGCACGGCCTGCTGCAGGACCAGCGAGAGGCCCCACGTCGCGAGCAGCGTTTCGAGCGGCCGGCCGTACAGGAAACGGATGATGCCGCGCTCGATGGCGATGCCGACGATGCCCGCCACCAGGAAGGCGAGCGGCAGCGCGATCACCAGCGAGGCGTCGAACAGGTGCGGGAACGAGCTGCGGATGACGTCCTGCACGACGAAGGTGGTGTAGGCTCCCAGCATCACCATCTCACCATGCGCCATGTTGATCACGCCCATGGTGCCGAAGGTGATGGCAAGGCCGATGGCGGCCAGCAGCAGCACCGAGCCGAGCGAGATGCCGTACCAGACGTTCTGTGCCGCTTCCCAGGCGGCCAGGGTCTGGCGCACCGACTGGGCGGCGGCCGTGGCCGCGGCCTTGACCTCGGGATCGGGCTGGGTGTCGGCGGCGGCCTGCAGCACGGAAAGCGCGTCGCGGTCGCCCTTGTCGCGCACGACCTCGAGGGCGGCGAGCTTGTCCTGCTTCGACGCATCGGAGGCCAGCACGACGGCGGCGCGCGCCTCCTGGAAGGCCGTCTTGATGCGCGCGTCCTTCTCGGCGGCGATCGCGGCATCGAGGGCGCCGAGCGCCGCCGGATCGGGGCGCTTGAACAGCGATTCGGCCGCGCCGCGCCGGACACGCGCGTCGGGGCTCATCAGCGTGAGCGAGCCGACGGCCGCCTCGATGACGCCGCGCAGGCGGTTGTTGACCCGCACGCGGTCTAGCTCGGCTTCGCTGCCGGTGCCGACGGGCTTGCCGGTCACCGCGTCGCTCAGGGCCAGCTGGTTGCCCTCAGGCTTGCCGATGACCACGGCCTTGTCTGACTTGCGGACATAGAGCTGGCCCGCGCCCAGCGCCTCCAGGACCGGGGCGGCGCGCCCGTCACCCGATGCCGCCAGCGCGCCGATCGCCGCCTCGCGCTCACCGAATCCGCCGGTCGTGAGATTGTCGACGAGGGTCGCGAGATCGACGGCCCAAGCCGTCGCGGCGATCAATACCGCGGCCAGCGCCGACGACACCCCCGCTAGCGGGCGCAGGAAATTCATGATGTTGCGAGCATCCCCAAGGTGGGATCGGGGCGACTCGAGGTCGCCCCGCCCCGTTGATGGCGAGCGGGGAGCCTTACTTGCCCTTGCCGCCGCACTTGCCCGAGACGACGTTGAAGTTGCCGCAGTTCATGGGCTTGCGCCAATCGGCGATCAGGTCCTTGGAATCGGGCAGGTAGGGCGACCACTCTTCCGCGACCACCAGGCCGGGCGTCTGCCACACCGTGTCGAACTGGCCGTTGCCCTGGATCTCGCCGATCAGGACCGGCTTGGTGATATGGTGGTTCGGCAGCATGGCCGAATAGCCGCCGGTCAGGTTGGGCACGGACACGCCGATCATCGCGTCGATGACCTTGTCCGGCTCGGTGGTACCGGCCGACTCGACCGCCTTCACCCACATGTTGAAGCCGATGTAGTGGGC
>JAEWIV010000268.1 GCA_023386865.1 Pseudomonadota bacterium | reverse complement strand
GACCTGGAGGTCCGCGGTCCAATGAGACTCGTCGTCGAGCGCTTCACGCACAATGCGCTGGCGCTGCTCGCCGTCACGACCATCCTGTTCTTCATGTTCCGGCTGATGCCGGGCACGCCGCTCGCCGCCTTCATCAACGAGAACCTGAACGCCGACCAGCAGCAGGCGATGCTCGAGCAGTTCGGCCTCGATAAGCCGATGTGGCAACAGTACTTCATCTATCTCGCCAATCTCCTGCAGGGCGAGATGGGGCTCAGCTTCTTCCAGCGCCGGCCGGTCACCACCATCCTGCTGGAAGTGCTGCCGAACTCGGTGATCCTGACGCTGACCTCGTTGGTCATCGCCTACATGTTCGGCGTCGTGGCCGGCGCCTGGCTCGCCTGGAAGCGCGGAACCTGGATCGAACGCGCCGCCGTACCGGCGGTGCTGGCGACCCGGGCGGCGCCCGAGTTCTGGATCGGCATGGTCCTGCTCGCCGTGCTCTCGTTCAACGCCGGCTGGTTCCCGTCGGGCGGCGCCTCGAGCCCGGGCCTCGCCTACGCCAACAATTGGGACCGCATCTTCTCCCTGGACTACGTCCACCATCTCGCCCTGCCGGTGCTGACGCTCGCCCTCTACCTGCAGGGCCTGCCGTTGCTGCTGATGCGCTCCAACATGCTGGAGGTGATGCACGAGGAGTTCGTCACCATGGCGCGCATGAAGGGCTTGAGCGAATGGCGCATCGTGATCGGCCATGCCGCGCGCAACGCGCTCCTGCCGGTGGTCACCGCCTTTGCCCTGGGCGTCGGCCTGTCGATGGGCGGCAACGTGGTGATCGAGACCGTGTTCAGCTGGCCGGGCATCGGCCGCCTGCTGGTGCAGGCGGTCTCGGTGCACGACTATCCCCTGGCCCAGGGCGCCTTCCTGATGATCGCGCTGGTCCTGGCGCTGATGAACTTCGTCGCCGACCTTCTGTATATGGTCCTCGACCCGCGGGTGAGCCATGGCCGAAAGGGCTGAAGCCGTCGTCGCCGCCCGCCCGGGCTGGTCGTTGCTGCCGGTGCTGCGACGCATGGCGGCGATGCCGCTCAAGGACCCGTTCGCCTTTGCCGGGCTCCTGATCTACGTCCTGTTCGCGCTGGTGGCGCTGTTCGCCGACCGGCTGGCGCCCATCGATCCGATGGAGATCCTGTTCACCAAGGCGGGCAAGCTCGCGGCGAACGTGCCGCCCGGCGCCGAGTTCCCGCTCGGCACGACCAATCTCGGCCGCGACATCTATGCCCAGCTCGTCTACGGCACCAGGAGCGCGCTCGCCGTCGGCCTGTCGGCCGCCGTCATCGTCGCCACGGTGGGCACCATCGTCGGACTCGTGGCCGGCTACTTCGGCGGCACGATCGATGCCGTGCTGATGCGCATCGCCGACATGGCGCTCAGCCTCCCCTTCCTGCCCTTCGTCATCGTGCTGACGGGGTTCCTCGGCGCCAGCACCTCCAATATCGTGCTGGCGGTGGCGCTGCTGCTGTGGCCCAACTCGGCGCGCGTCATCCGCAGCCAGGTGCTGACCCTGCGCGAGCGCGCCTATGTCGAGGCGGCGCGCGTCACCGGCGCCAGCGCCTGGCGCATCCTGTTCGTGCACATCGCGCCCAACATCCTGCCGCTCAGCTTCGTCTACGCCGCCATCGCCATCGGCTGGGCGATCATCACCGAGGCCAGCGTCAGCTTCCTGGGCTTCGGCGATTCGACCAGCGTGTCGTGGGGCATGATGCTGCAGGACGCCTTCGCCTCGCAGGCCCTGTCGCGCGGCCAGTACGCCTGGTTCGTGCCGCCCGGCATCTGCATCGTCCTGGTCGTGGTCGCGGGCTTCTTCATCAGCCGCGGCTACGAGGAGGTCTTCATGCCGAGGCTGCGCGGACGATGATGGTGCGCCGATGATCCTCGAGGTCGACGAGCTGCAGATCCACTACAGCACCCGCGACGGCACGGCGCGCGCCGTCGACGGCGCCTCCTTCGTCGTGCCCGAGGGCCGCATCGTCGGCCTGGTGGGCGAATCGGGCTGCGGCAAGACCACCGCGGTGCGCGCCATCATGGGCGTGCTGGCGGAGAACGGCCGGCAGGCCGGCGGGCGCGTCGTCTTCAAGGGCCAGGCGATGGACGAGGCGACGACGCGCAAACTGCGCTGGCGCGACATCGCCTACGTGCCGCAAAGCGCCATGAGCTCGCTCGATCCGGTCTATACCGTGGGCGCTCAGCTCGTCGAGGTGCTGACCAAGCGCGGCGGCCTCTCGCGCGAGGTCGCCCGCGCACGCTCGACGGAGCTGTTCGACCTGGTGGGCCTGAGCAAGCACCGCCTCGCCGACTACCCGCACCAGTTCTCCGGCGGCATGCGCCAACGCGCCGCCATCGCCATGGCGCTCGCGCTCGAGCCCAGCCTCCTGCTCGCCGACGAGCCGGTGACGGCACTGGATGTCATCGTCCAGCGCCAGATCCTCGACGTGCTGCGCTCCCTGCAGCAGCGCCTGCATCTCTCCATGGTGCTGGTGACGCACGACATCAGCGTCGTCGCCTACCTCTGCGACGAGGTGGTGGTCATGTATGCCGGGCAGGTCGTCGAGAGCGGCCCGGTCCGCGACGTGCTGACACGCCCGCGCCATCCCTACACGATGGGCCTGCGCAACGCCTTTCCCGACCTGGTGTCGGACGCGCTGGAGCTGGTGCCGATCGCCGGCAGCCCGCCCGACCTGCGCGAGCCGCTGTCGGGCTGTCGCTTCGTGCCGCGCTGCCCGTTCGCCCAACCGGCCTGCGGCGTGGATGCCGTCATGACCGGCAACGGTGCCCACCGCTCGGCCTGCCGCCGCGACGGCGAGGCCGACACCCTCAGAACCGCCGCATTGGATCCCAGGACATGGCAGCGCTCGTCGAGCTTCGCGATGTCGTGAAGCACTTTCCCGTTGCCCGCTCGCTGGGCGAGATCGTGCGCGGCGCGCATCCGGCCGTGCGCGCCCTCGATGGCGTGACGTTCGACGTGGGCGACGGCGACGCCGTTGCGATCGTCGGCGAATCGGGCTGCGGCAAGACCACGCTCGGCCGCCTGACGCTGAAGCTCGTCGAGCCGAGCGGCGGGTCGATCACCTTCGACGGTATGCCGATGGCCGGATTCACGGGCGAGCGGCTGCGCGCGTTCCGCCGCCAGGCGCAGCTCGTGTTCCAAAATCCGTTCGATGCGCTCAACCCTCGCTTCACCATCTATCGCGCCGTCGTCGAGCCCTTGATCAACGCCGGGATAGACAAGGCCGAGCATGCCGACCGCGCGGCCTCGGCTTTCCGCCGCGTCCATCTCGCCGACTTCGACCGCTACTTCGACCGCTACCCGCATCAGCTGAGCGGCGGCCAGCTCCAGCGCGTGGTGATGGCGCGGGCGCTGGTGCTGGGACCGCGCTTCCTGGTGGCCGACGAGCCGGTGTCGATGCTCGACGTCAGCGTGCGCGCCGGCATCCTGGCGCTTTTGCGCGAGGTGCGGGAGACGATGGGGCTCACCGCGATATACATCTCCCATGATCTCGCGCTCGTCCGCTACCTGTGCGAGCGCACGCTGGTCATGTATCTCGGCCGCGTCGTCGAGGACGCACCGACCGAGGAGATCGTGCGCCGGCCGCGCCACCCCTACACCAAGGCCCTGGTCGCCGCCGTGCCGGTGCCCGACCCCGACCAGTCGCGCCAGCCCCTGCCCATCAAGGGCAATGTGCCCGATGCCCGCGAGCCGCCCAGCGGCTGCAGCTTCCGCGACCGCTGCCCCCACGCCATGCCGCGTTGTGCCGCCGAGACGCCCGTGCTGAGACAGGTCTCGAGCGGCCACCGTATTGCCTGCCATCTGGATTGAGCCATGAGACGCGTCCTTTTCCTGCTCGCGCTTGCCTGGTCCCTGCCGGTCGAGGCGCAGAACGTCTCCAACGCGGCGCTCGTGGCCGCCGGCAAGCAGTCAACCCTGCGACTGATCGACTACGGCGAGGATCGCTGCGACGGAGACATGACCGTGGAGGCGTGGCTGGCGGGGCTGGTCGGCACGGAGGCGCGCACCATCGCCTGGACGGGCGGCAAGTGCCTGCTGGTCAACGACATGCGCCCCGGCATCGACGCCTCGTCCTGGCCCTATTGCGCGCAGGCGACGATCGCCCTCGTCCGTCCCATGAACCGCAAGGATTTGCCGATCGTCGAGATCTATTTCGAGAAGCCCGAACAGGGACGCCCGGGAAAGGCCTACGCGTTTCGCGGCACGATGGAAACGCGCGATGGACCGGACTACATCCGCTTCCGCCGGGACTTCGAGGCACTGTGGGCGGAACGTTTCCCCTCGGCGAAACGACCTTGCAAGGACGAGTAGACTTGCTTGCGCCGACAACATTGGATCGACACTATCCGCCCATGCCCGACGCCACACTGAAGAACGCCCCGACGGCCTGCGACCCGGTCACGCTCGAGATCGTGCGCGGCGCCGTGCGCGCCGCTCAGGCCGAGATGGAGGCGCTGATCGAGCGCACCGCCATCTCCGCCTTCATCCGCGAGAAGAAGGATTTCTATACCGCCCTGTTCGACGCCGACGGCATCATGGCGGTGGGCTCGAACCTGCCGGTGTTCGGCGACATCTGCGGGCCGGTGTTCCGCGATTTCCCGCCCGACACCATGCGGCCGGGCGACCTCTACTGGTACAACGACTGCTACGGCTCGCGCGGCGCGATCTCCCACTCCAACGACCAGGTGCTGCTGGCGCCGGTGTTCCACGGCGGCCGGCGCTGCGGCTTCGTCATGGGCTGGGCGCACTTCTCCGATATCGGCGGGTTGCGCGCGGGCTCGATCAGCCCGGACACCACCGACATCTTCCAGGAAGGCATCATCGTCCCGCCGACCAAGCTCATCGACGCCGGCGTCACCAACGAGATGGCGCTGAAGATCTTCTTCCGCAATTCGCGTTTCCCCGAGCAGAACGTGGGCGACATGCGGGCGCTGATGGCGAGCGCGACCTTGGGCGTGCGACGCATCGAGGAGATCGCCGGCCGCTTCGGCACGGACGTGCTGGCCGATGGCCTGCGCCAGCTGGTGGCTCGGACCCGCAATCTGGTGCGCACCAAGCTCGCCGAGACCTTCGACTACGGCACGCATCGCTTCACCGATGCGATCGATTCCGACGGTCACGGCAACGGACCGTTTCACCTGCGCCTGGCCCTGACACGCGAGCACGCCACCGACGGGGAGGACCGCTTCATCTTCGACGCCACCGCGACCGACGACCAGTCGCCGGGCCCGGTGAACCTGCTGCTCAATCCCGACGTGCCGGGGACGGCGCTGTCGATGTTCTACCTGGGCGGCGATCCGGCGCAGGTCTGCAACGCCGGCGGCCCGCAGGCGATCGACGAGGTGCGCCTGCGCGAAGGCTCGCTGCTATGGCCGAAATTTCCCGCGCCGCTCGGCATGCGCGGCCTGACGATGATGCGCTTCCTGGCCGCGATCAACGGGCTGATCAACGTCGCGGGCGGCAAGGCGCCCGCCGCGCATTCGGCCTACGTGATCTCCTTCCTGCGCGGCACTTTCCGCAACGACGCGGGCGAGCTGGAACCGTTCCTGATGTCGGACGGCATCGGCGTCGGCTGGGGCGCGCGCCCTTACGCCGACGGGACCGACGCGGTCTATTTCGTGGCCCAGGAGAACTACCCGGTCGAGTTCCTCGAGACCGGTTATCCGGTGCGGTTGCGGACCTACGGCATCCTGGTCGATTCCTGCGGCGCCGGCCGCTGGCGCGGCGGCTGCGGCATCGTGCGCGAATACGACATACAGGCCGAGGAGGCGGTGCTCGCCGTCCGCATCGACAGCGTGAAGAACCCGCCGTGGGGCATCGATGGCGGCATGGCCGGCGGCACCGGCCGGGTCGTGGTCAATCCCGGCACCAACCACGAGCGCGAGCTGGCGCCGCTGTCGGACGGCAACGTGCTGAAGCGCGGCGACGTGTTGCGCATCGAGACCGGCGGCGGCGGAGGCCATGGCCATCCGTTCGACCGGCCGGCGGATATGGTGGCGGAGGACGTGGCCGGCGGCTTCGTGACCGCCGAGGCGGCGCGACGGCTCTACGGCGTCGCCCTTGTCGACGGTACGGTCGACATGCACGCGACCGCGCAGCTGCGGGCCAAGCGCCCGGAAACCAAAGCGTTCCACCGGCACACCTATGTCGACAGCCTTGGCTGACACTTCGCTCGCGGTCGCCGTCGACATCGGCGGCACCTTCACCGACATCGCCCTGTACGACGCCAAGAGCGGCCGGATCTGGCGCGCCAAGACGCCGAGCGTTCCGGCCGATCCCAGCCAGGCTTTCCTGGCCGGCGTGCGGCTGGCGCTGGAAGACGCCGGGCGCGCCGCGCCTACGCTCGGCCGCGTGCTGCACGGCACGACGGTCGCCACCAACATGATCCTGGAGGACAAAGGCGCACGCGCCGCCCTGGTGACGACCGCGGGCTTCCGCCACGTGCTGGCGATCGGCCGGCAGGACATCCCGCGGCGCGCCAACTACCTCGCCTGGGTGAAGCCGCCGCGTCCGGTCCCGGCATCGCGCGTGGTCGAGGTCAGGGAGCGCATCGGCGCCGGCGGCGCGGTCGTCGAGCCCCTCGACGAGGCGAGCGTGCGCGCTGCCGCCGACGCCTGCCGCGCGCTGAAGGTCGAAGCGGTGGCGGTCTGCCTGCTGCATTCCTTCGCCAACCCGACGCACGAGCGGCGGGTCGCCGAGCTTTTGCGCGCGGCGTTGCCCGGCGTCGCGGTCACGGCTTCGAGCGACGTGCTGCCGGTGGTGCGCGAGTACGAGCGATCGCTGGCGACGGTGCTGAATGCGCTGGTCATGCCGGGCGTGGCGACCTACGTCTCTCGGCTGGAAGATCGCCTGGCCGAGGAGAAGGTCGCCGCACCGCTGCTCTACATGCAGTCCAATGGCGGCGTCGCGGGCGGCGCGACCATCCGGCGCGCGCCCGCCCTGACCGCCCTGTCGGGTCCTGCCGCAGGAGTGGTCGGCGCCCGCGAGGTGGCCGCCGCCTGCGGCATCAAGGACATCATCACCGTCGACATCGGCGGCACCAGCGCCGACATCTGCCTGATCAAGGACGGGCAGATCGCGCTCACCCAGAGCGGCCATGTCGGCGAATGGCCCCTGCCCTTGCCCATGGTCGACATGGTGACGATCGGTGCGGGCGGCGGCTCGATCGCCAAGGTGGCCGACGGCACCCTGACGGTGGGCCCGCAAAGCGCCGGCGCCGATCCGGGTCCGGCGGCCTACGGCCGCGGCGGCACGCAGGCGACGGCGACCGATGCCCACGTCGTGCTGGGTCACCTGCCGGCGCGGCTGCTCGGCGGACGCATGGCGCTCGACGGGGAGGCGGCCGCGCGCGTCGTCGACAGCAAGGTGGCGCGACCGCTCGGCCTTGGTCGCGAGGAAGCGGCGCGCGGCATGCTGGCCATTCTCGACAACAACATGATGGGTGCGCTGCGCATCGTCTCGGTCGAGCGCGGACACGATCCGCGCGATTTTACCCTGGTGCCGTTCGGCGGCGCGGGGCCCCTGCATGGCTGTGCGCTGGCCGATCTCCTGGGCATCAAGCGCGTGCTGATCCCGACCGCGCCCGGCGTGCTTTGCGCCGACGGTCTCCTGGCCGCCGACCTGAAAGCCGATTTCAGCCGCACCCTGCCCCGCACGGGCAAGGTGGACATCGAGGCGGCGCGGGCGATCTACACCGAGCTGGCGCGGCAGGCCGACGACTGGCTCGCCAAGGAGCAGGTGGCGCCGGCCGACCGCCAGCAGACCCGCGTCGCCCTGATGCGCTATCACGGCCAGGGCGGCGAGGTCCTGGTCGACTGGGTCGACGATGCCGCAGGTGTCGAAGCGGCCTTCGGCGCGGCACATGAAAGCCTCTACGGCTTCAAGCTCGATTCGCCGATCGAGCTGGTGACGCTGCGCATCGAAGCGACCGGGCGCATGCCGGCGCCGCTGCGGCCGGTGCTGCCGTCCGGGTCGGGGGCGAAACCCTACGGCCGGCAGACGGTCCATTTCGCCTCGGGCACGACCGAAGTGCCGCTCTACGATCGCGCCGCCCTGGGCGCCGGCGATCGCATAGAGGGTCCCGCCATCGTCACCCAGCTCGACGCCACGACCCTGGTGGCGTCCGCCTGGTCGGGCGAGGTCCACCCCTCGGGCGCGATCCTTCTCGAGGCTCGGTGAAAGGCTGCCGTGCCACCCCGACCTGCGGTCCCTGACCTGCAGTGCACGCAATGGCGCGCGGCGCGTGATCGACTAAGCTGAACGGCCAGTGGGTACGGAGCACGAAACGATGGATACGGCCCTGCCGGTGATCTCCTTCGCCGGCCGCAGCGACGAGGCCTTGGCACGCGAGCTCGATCAGGCCTTTTCGACCATCGGCTTCTGCTATTTCAGCGATATCGGCGTCGAGCCCACGCTGGTCGAAGGCGTGTTCGCGGCCTCCCGGCGGTTCCATGCCCAGCCACGCGCCGCCAAGGAAGCGATCGCCATGAATAGCTTCCATCGTGGCTACATGGCGCCCAGGACGTCGGTCATCCAGACCTCGTCGGTCGCCAAGGTCACCAAGCCCAACGATTCCGAGTCGTTCATGCTGATGCATGAGGTCGCGCCCGACGAACCGCGCTACGGCCGGCCGCTCGACGGCCCCAACCTGTGGCCCGACCTGCCCGGCTTCCGTGACGCCGTCGTCGCCTACGAGGCGGCCATGCACGCCTTCTGCCTGCGCCTGTTGCGGCCCCTGGCCCTGGCACTCGAGCTGCCGCGCGACTGGTTCCTGCCCTTCTTCCAGCAACCGACGACCTTCCTCCGCCTGCTGCACTATCCGCCCCAGGCGAAGGACGCGGCGGAAGATGCCTTCGGCTCGGCGCCGCATACGGACTACGGCTTCATCACCGTGCTCTGCCAGGACAGCCAGGGCGGGCTGGAGGTGCGACGCAGCGACGGCGCCTGGCTGGCCGCTCCGCCTGTTCCAGGGACATGGGTGGTCAACGTCGCCGACATGCTGTCCCGCTGGACCAACGGCCGCTGGCAGTCGACGCCGCATCGCGTGAAGAACCTGTCGGGCGGCGATCGCTACTCCTGCCCCTATTTCTTCGACATGTCGATGGACAGCGTCGTCGAGGTCCTGCCGACCTGCCGGGGACCGGGGCGTCCGGCGGCGTGGCCGGCGGTGCGCTACGGCGACTACCTGCTGGAGCGGCTGGACAAGAACTACGCGTACCGCCAGCAAGCCGAGCCCGTGGCATGAGCGAGAGCCTGCTCGACGTCTCCAAGCTCGCCTTCGCCTACGGCGGCGCGGCGGCCGTGCGTGACGTTTCCCTGAGCGTGCGGCCGGGCGAGATCGTCGCCCTGCTGGGCGCCAACGGGGCGGGCAAGTCGACCACGGTCCGCATGATCGCCGGCGTGCTGACCCCACAGAAAGGCGACATCCGCTTCGCCGGCGAGATGTTGACCGGCTCGCCGAGCCACGTCGTGGTGCGCCGCGGCATCACCCTGGTGCCCGAGGGGCGCCTTGTCTTCCCGCAGATGACGGTGATGGAGAACCTTCAGCTCGGCGCCCACATCAAGCAGCGCGGCGAGGTCGCGGCGCTGGTCGAGAAGGCCTTCGCCCTGTTTCCGCGCCTGGCCGAACGGCGCAGCCAGCTCGCCGGATCGATGAGCGGCGGCGAGCAGCAGATGCTGGCGATCGCGCGTGGCCTGATGGCCGAGCCGCGGCTGATCATCCTCGACGAACCCTCGCTGGGGCTGATGCCCATCGTCACGCAGGAAGTGTTCCGGCTGATCGAGGCGGTCAACCGGAGCGGCATCGGCGTGCTGCTGGTCGAGCAGAACCTGCATCAGTCGCTGCGCATCGCCCATCGCGGCTACGTCCTGGAGAAGGGCGCCGTCGTGCTGTCCGGCACCGGCCAGGAACTGCTGGCCGACACCTACGTGCAGAAGGCGTTCCTCGGACGGTAGTTCCTCCCGCCGAGGCTAATCCGGCGTCCCGAGATACGCTGCGATGACCTGCGGATTCCTCGCGACCTCGCCCGGCGTGCCGTCGGCGATCAGGCGGCCCGATTCCAGCACCAGCACGCGGTCCGACACCTCCATCACCGATGGCATGTCGTGCTCGACCAGCACCACGGTGACGCCGCTCGAGCGGATGCGCCGCAGCACGTCGATCATGCCCGCAGTCTCGGTGGGATTGAGGCCGGCGCACGGCTCGTCGGCCAACAGCAGGTCGGCGCGGGTCGCGATGGCGCGCGCCACCTCGAGATGGCGCAGCTGGCCGACCGTCAGCACGCTCGCCGGCTCCGCGGCGAGATGGGTCATGCCGGCGAGCGCCAGGGCCTCCCGGGTGGTCGCCGCCACGTCGCGCGCGCCCGCCTTTCCGAACAACGCGCCGATGCGCACGTTCTCCGCCACGCTGAGATCGCGGAACGGCCGCGCGATCTGGAACGCCCGAGCGACGCCCAGCTCGGCGATGCGGTTGGTCGCGAGACCGGTGATCGGACGCTCCTTGAACGAGACCCTGCCGGCGGTCGGCGCGAGATAGCCGGTCACCAGGTTGAACAGCGTCGACTTGCCCGCCCCATTGGGGCCGATGACGCTGGTGATCGAGCCCGGCTCGACGACGAAGGACACATCGGAGATCGCCAACAGGCCGCGGAAGCGCTTGCTGAGCGCCTCGACGCGCAGGATCGGCGTGCTCATTCGGCCGGCACCGCGGCGGCGGCGCGGCGGCGCTGCCGCCAGCTCTTCACGAAGCCCAGGACGCCGCCGGGCGCGGCCAGCACCAGCACGACCAGCAACAGGCCGGTCGCGAACAGATGGAAGTCGAGCAGGCGCGCCAGCACCACCTGCGTGATGAACACCAGCATGAAGGCGCCGATCACCGGGCCAAACAGCGTGCCCAGCCCGCCCAGCAACGAGTAGACGATCAGGTTGAGGTTGGTGTCGTCGCGGTAGACCGAGTCGGTGGTGATATAGCCCAGGGAGTGGCCGTAAATGACGCCCAGGAGGCCGGTCAGCACGGCGCTGACGACGAAAGCCTGCCGCTTGTACCGTTCCGTCGGGACGCCCAGCATCCGCGCAGTGTCCTCGTCCTCGCGGATGCTGAGCAGGCCGGCGCCGAAGCGGCTGCGCTGGATCTGCCAGGCGATCAGGAAGACGATCACGCCCGCCGCGAGGTAAAGCTCGTAGAAGAAGGTGGCGGGATCCCAGCCGGCCGGCGTGATCGACGGGAAGTTGAGGCCGAGCGAGCCCTGCAGCACATCGAGGTTGTTGTTGAGCTCGGCGCAGACATGGCAGACACCCAGCATGGCGATGGCGAAGAAGGTGCCGCGCAGGCGCAGGATGGGATAGGCGACCACGGCCGACAGGACGGCGCAGGCAAGCCCGCCCGCCGCCAGGCCGACGGGCAGCATCAGCGAGGTGGGCAGGCCGGACAATCGCTCCTCGACCAGGCCGGCGGCGAACGCACCGACGCCGATGAAGGCGGCATGGCCGAAGCTCGCATAGCCCGCGAAACCGCCGAGGATGGTCCAGGCCACGGCCAGGCCCGCGGAATAGAGCATGAGCTGGCCGACGCGCACGTAGAACGGCGGCAGCACGAGCGGCAGCGCAGCCAGCACGACGGCCGCGGCGACGACGATTGCGACGAAGATCGCCGGCCGCACGGTCATCGCGACGGCGCGAAGGCGTTGCCCAGCAGGCCCTGCGGCCGCACCAGCAGCAACACGACCAGCAGCAGGAACATCGTCACGTTGGGAAAGGACGGGCCGATATACTGCGCCGTGAGCGTGCTCACGACCCCGAGCAGCAGCCCGCCGATCAGGGCGCCCGCCGGACTGCCGACACCGCCCAGCACCACGACGACGAACGCATTCAGCGTCCAGGTCGCCTCGTCGGCCGGCGAGAAGGGCAGGATGATGCCGATGACGATGCCCGCCGCGCCGGCGAACGCGGCCGAGACGCCGAAAGTCAGCGCGTAGACGTGGCGGACGTTCACGCCGCAGAGGCGCGCCGCCAGCGTCTGTTGGGCCGTGGCGCGGATGACGCGCCCGAGCGGCGAGTATTTCAGCAGTCCCGCCAGGCAGGTCAGCAGCACCAGGCTCGCCACGAGGCAGCTCACTCGCACCGCGTCGAGGACGATCGGCCCCAGCCTGAGCGACGTGAAGGCGTAGGTCGGCGTAATGTTCCTCATGTCGGGCGAGAACACCCAGATCATGACGTTGTGCAGCATCAGCGCCACGCCGAACGTCAGCAATATGGAGCCGAAGGCCGAGCTGTCGACCGCGTACTGGATCAGGAAGCGCTGGTAGACGTATCCGACGCCGAACAGGACCGCCATCACCAGGGGCATGGTGAGCAACGGATCGATGTGCAGCGTCTCCGAGAAGATGAGCGCGAGATAGGCGCCCAGCAGAACGATGATGCCGTGGCTGAGATTGATGACGTGCAGCACGCCGAAGATCAGCGAGAAGCCGACAGCAGCGAGGGCATAGATGCCGCCCAGCACCAGGCCGTCGGCCACCGTCTGCGCGACGAGGTTCATGCGGGACGGATGCGCATCACGCCTTCTTGTCCCAGGCGGGCGACGGGTAGAGCGGCTTGGCCGTTGCCGCGTCGGTGGGGTAGACGATCTCGAGCTTGCCTTTCTGGACCTGGCCGATGAAGCCGCCCATCAGGAGCTCGTCGCCGTCGCCATCGGCCGTGAACTTGATGCGGCTGTAGAAGGTCTCGTAGTCGGCCTTCGACAAGGCGTCGCGCACGGCTTCGGGGTTGGTGCTCTTGGCCGCCTGCATGGCCATGACGTAGGTCTCGATGCAGGCTGCCGCCCCGGCCGTGTGATAGGCGAGCGGCCGCGTGAACTTGGTCTTGTAGAACTCCACGAACTTCTTGGAATCGCCGAAGAACCTGTCCTTGAACGGCACGTTCTCGTCCCAATAGGTAGAACAACAGAGATATTCCGAGTGCTTGCCCAGCGCCTCGCGGAACGACGCGAGCTGCGGCCCCAGCCCCTGGAACAGAAGCTTCACGTTGGTGTTCGTCGCCACCATCTGGCGCGCCACCAGCAGCGAGTTCTGGTCGTGCATGACGCAGACGAGCAGGTCGGGCGTGTTGGCGCGCACGGAGCCCAGCACGCTCGACACGTCGGTCGGCTTGGCCGGCAGTTCGTAGCCGTCGATGCGCTTGAACCCAGCCGCGTCGCAGGAAAGCCGCACGCCCTCGGCCGCGGTCTTGGAGAAGGCGTCGTTGGTCCAGATCACCGAGTAGGTTTGCGGCAAGGGTTGCAGCGACTTGAACATCGCCGCCGTCGCCGCGAACTGCCGGGTGGCGCGCGGGTACATCCCGAACACGAACTTGTAGCCACGGGTGAAGATCGCGTCCGAGCCGCCGCCGGTCTGCACCATCGGCTTCTTGGCGCGCTCGGTGATGGCGGCCGTGGGCAGCACGATGTTGGAGCCGAACGAGCCCAGGAACAGGTTGGTGCCCTCGTCGATCTGGCGCTGGATCAGCGTCGTGGCCCGCGCCGGATCGCTGGCGTCATCGAACAGCTTGAGGTCGATCTTGTACTTGTCGGCCCCGAGTTCGAAGCCGCCGAGCACGTCGTTGATGTAGGAAACGGCGGTGATGTAGCCGTTGTTGACGTTGAGCCCGGTCTCCGCCGCCGCGCCCGTGAGCGGAACGGAGCCGCCGATCACCAGCGTCTTGGCCTGGGCCTGAGCCGACCGGATCGCCGGCGCCGCCAGGGCCGCCGCGCCGGCGAGCGCCATTGCGTGACGACGAGTTGTCTTTTTGCTGTGCAGCACCATGACCGTTCGCCCTCGTCCCGGATATCCGATCGAGCTTAGGAGGCGACGGCTCCATGTCAACGATAGCGCTCGGCGATCGACTGCGCTGCGGCTCAGCGGTATGCACCATCGATCGGCAATGCGACACCCGAGATGAAGCCGGCCGACTCCGAAAGCAGGAAGTCGACCGCCGCAGCCACGTCGTCGCCGCTGCCCGGCTTGCCGGCGGGATATCCGGCGAGCAGCGCCGCCCGCTCCTGCGCGGCGAGCCGATCGAAGCGGTCGCGGATCCGCGTGCCCTGCTCGCCCAGGATCAGTCCCGGCATCAGCGCGTTCACGGTGATGCCCCACTCCGCCAGATCCTTGGCCAGCTGCGAGGTGAAGCCGAGCAAGGCGGCCTTGGCCGTAGCGTAGGGCAGGCGGCCCGTGACCGTGGTCAGCGGCCCCTTCTCGCCGTCGGCGATGATCGAGGAGAACAGCACGATGCGGCCGCGACGCTGCGGCCGCATCAACGGGACGACGGCGCGCGCCGCCAGGAAGGCGCTGGTCAGGTTGAGATCGATGACATGCGTCCAGTCCCGGAGCTCGAATTCCTCGATGTCGCGCGCCCGCTTGGGACCGGCGCCGCCCGCGATGTGCACCAGGGCGTAGAGGCCGCCGAACCGATTATCGGCACGCTTGACCGCGTCGACGACCTGGCGTTCGTCGGTGACGTCGGCGCATGAGACCTCCAGCCGGCCAGCGGCGCCGGCGAACTCCGACTTCAACGCATCGAGCGCGCCCTGGTTGGCGTCGACCACGAAGACCGAGAACCCCCTGTCGAGCAACCGCCGCACCGTCGACTTGCCGATGCCGCCGGCGCCGCCCGTGACGATCGCCGACTTCGCTTCCACCATGCGATCCACCGATCCGTTTTCGTCTCGACCGATTGAAGCCATACGACAGGCGGGCCTACCCTGCCAGCCGGGAACCATCGGAGGGCATCGTGGGCGGCAGGGTAGAAGGCAAGATCGCTCTCGTGACCGGCGCGGCCGCGGGCCTTGGCCGCGCCATCGCGCTCCGGCTGAGCGAGGAAGGCGCCACGCTGGTGCTGGCCGACATCGATGCGACCGGGCTTGCGGAGACCGAGCGGCAGATCAAGGTGAACGGACGGCCGGTGATGGCGGTCACCGCCGACGTCACGGAGGAAGCGCCGGTGAAGGCGTTGTTCGCTGCCGCGCTGAAGGCGCATGGCCGGCTCGACATCCTGGTCAACGACGTGGGCGGCGGGACGTCGGGCCGGATCTGGGAGGCCAAGGTCGAGGACTGGGACTTCATCCTGCGGCTCAATCTGCGCTCGGCCTTCCTGTGCACGCGCGAGGCCGCCGCCCACATGCGCGAGCGGCGCCAAGGCCGCATCATCAACCTGAGCTCGGGCGCACGCGAAGGCACGCCGTGGACCGCCTACTACATCGGCAACTCCGCCTATTCCGCCGCCAAGGCCGGCATCCACGGCTTCACCCGCGGCGTGGCGCTCGAGCTGGCGGAATACGGCGTGACGGTGAACGCCGTGGCGCCCGGTCCGATCGAGACCGAGAAGACGGCGCCCTCCTTCCGCAAGCTCGAGCCGCTCGAATACGGGCCGGTGCGGGCGACACCGCTGCGCCGCATCGGCGTGCCGGCGGACATCGCCAATGCCGTGCTCTATCTTGCCTCGGACGAGGCCAACTACATCACCGGCACCACACTCGCCGTCGCCGGAGGACGCTGATCATGGACACCTCGACCGACATCGCCGACGCGCTCGATCAGGATATCGCGGCGCTGAAGGCCAAGGCCGCCGACTTCGACGCGCGGCAGCAGCTCATCGACAAGGTGGCGTGGCCGCAGGGCATACGCATTGCCGTGAACTTCACGGCAGATTTCGACGCCATGCTGCTGCGACGCCTGTTCAACGAACCGCCCTCGCAGCTCGCCAAGGGCGAGTTCGGCGGCCGCGTCGGCATCTGGCGGCTGATCGAGCTGTTCGACAGTCATGACGTCAAGGCGACGATCTTCACGCCCGGCCGCATCTGCGAGCTTTACCCGCGGGCGGTGAAGGCCGCGTCCGAGAGCGGTCACGAGATCGCCGACCACATGTGGGAGCACCAGGTTCCCAAGGAGCCCGAGCTCGAGCGCGACCACCTGCGCAAGGCCAAGGACGCGATCGAGACGCTGACCGGCAAGCGACCGATCGGCACCCGCAGCTGGCACACCCGCGAGCTGCTGCTCGAGGAGGGCTTCTTATACAGCTCGCACGACACGCTCGATCAACTGCCGCACTATGTCAGCGCGCCGGACGGCTCCAAGCCGTTGCTCAACCTGCCGTTCCACTACGCCATCGACGACGCCATGTTCTTCAGCTTCGCCTGGCTCAACACCGAGAACCAGGCGCAGCGCATGATGGATCCCGACCATGTCGAGGAGATCTGGTGGGCAGCCTTCCTGCAGCAATACCAGCAGGGCGGCTATCTCAATATCTGCATGCATCCCTTCGTCTCGGGACGGGCGCTGCGCATCGCCATGCTCGATCGGCTGATCGGCCGCATGAAGGCCCTGCCCGGGGTCTGGTTCCCGACCTGCGAGCAGGTGGCACGTCACGTGCTCGCCACCCATCCGCCCCGCTAGGAGACGCGCCATGCCCTGGAAAGAGCGCTACACGATCAGCGACGAGCGGACGCTGCTCGACTCCGACGTGCGCTGGCCCGACGCCAGGCGCTGCTGCTTCCGCGTCGTCGTCGATCTTGCGCCGGCAAGCGGACCCGAGGGCATCAAGCCAGCGGACCTGACCACGCCCGACGCCTATTTCGGCATGCACGGCGGGCTGCGCGAGCTCTGCGCCACCCTGAAGCGCTACGGCATCAGGGCGACCTTCGCGGTGCCGGCGGTGATCGCCGAGATCCATGGCGACACGGTGCGTCGTCTGCGCGACGAGGGCCACGAGATCGCCGCGCACGGCTTCAAGCACGAGGACGTGAGCACCCTCGGCCGCGACGAGGAACGCGCCCGGCTGGAGCGCACCACGGCGATCCTGGCCAGGGTCGCGGGGACGCGTCCGTCGGGCTGGTTCTCCCTGCCGCGCCAGAGCGACAAGTTCGCCGGTGGCGCGATCAGCCCCAACACGATCGATCTTCTCGTCGAGGCGGGCTACGACTACTTCGGCAACGGGCTCGCCGACGACCTGCCGCACTACTGGGTGTGCGATTTCGCCAGCCGCCGCAACATCCTCACCCTGCCCTACTACTATCACTTCGACGACCAGTTCTTCCTGCTGTTCCCCAAGAAGGGCACGGGGCTGGAGAACCCGGACTCGCTCCTGCGCAACTGGCGAGCCGAGCTCGACGCGCAGTACAAGCGCGGCCGCCAGTTCTCGATGGTGCTGCATCCGCACGCCATCGGCTGGCCCAATCGCCTCCTCGTTCTGGAGCAGTTCCTCGACCATGCACGCAGCCTGCCCGAGCTGTGGTACGCCACCAGCGACGAGTGCGCGCGGCATTGGCTCGCAACCTTCCCCGCGGCCACTCACCTAAAGCTCGAGCCGTCGATCTGGCGCGACTATCCCGGCAGCCTGAGCTGAGGCCGACATGAGCAAATACAAATTCCTGCTGATCAACGCCTTCAGCCTGGCGCCCGGCAACGACTTCGCCATGCGCTCCTACAGCGGCCCCAAGGAAACGCAGGTCTACAACTACGAGGACCTGAAGCCGTTCCTGGCCGACATCCAATGGGACCTGCATCCCGGCGCACGCGCGACCCATGGCAACTTCCCGGTGACGACCAGGGAAGCGTTCATGTCGGTCGGCAACAACCGCCTGCCGCTGGTGCGCGAGGCCTGCGCCAGCGGCAAGTACAACGCCATCGTGCTGCTGGGCGGCGGCGATCCGGGCTACATGGAGTCGCGGGAGATCAGCCGGCAATATCGCATTCCCGTCACCAGCTCGGCGCATGCGCAGATGCATATCGCGGGCCTCTTAGGCAACAAGTTCTCGATCGTCGACATCTCCGAATCGCACAACATGCAGATGTACCACCTGGTGGTTCAGTACCGCATGACCGACCGCTGCGCCTCGATCCGCAACGTCAACTTCCCTCTGCCCACGCCCAACCAGCCCAACGACCGGCCGATCAATGTCGAGCGCGACCGCGCGCTGCAGAGCGGCACCTCCGACATGCTGGAGGCGGCGGTGAAGGAGTCGATCGCCGCCATCGAGGAGGATGGCGCCGACACGATCATCCTGGGCTGCTCGGCCGCCTTCTGGATGCAGCCGCTGCTTCAGAAGCGCCTGCAGGAGCTCGGCTGGGACGTACCCGTTCTGGAAGGCGCCCGCGCCGCGATCCAGGTGGCGAAGATGCTGGTCGATCTCGGTGTCGATGCCAGCGCGCTCGCCTTCCCGAGCGAGCGCCCGGCGAAATGGCGGCGCCGGAAGGTGTTCTGACTCAGTGGACCGCGGGCCTCCAGGCCCGCTCATGATTCTTGAGCGGGCCTGGAG
>JAEWIV010000261.1 GCA_023386865.1 Pseudomonadota bacterium | reverse complement strand
ATCCGGGACCGGCCGACGGCGACTTCGGGCCGCGCACCGAAGCGGCGGTCAAGGCCTACCAGGCGAAGCATGCGCTGGCCGATGACGGCGTGGTGGGCCCGCGCACATGGTGGGTGCCGGCAGGCGGCGCCGGCGCGACGCTGGCCTCCCTCGCCGGGCTGACAACGGCATAGCGACGCAAACCATTCTCTCTTTCTCTCTCGGAGGATATCGTCATGGCTGAACCCGTCCTGAAGCAGGGGGCGAGCGGCCCCGACGTTCGCGACCTCCAGCAGGCGCTCAAGGCGCTCGGCCACGACCCCGGGCCGATCGACGGTGTCTTCGGCGCCAGGACCACGAACGCGGTCAAGGCCTTCCAGCAGGTGCGGGAAATCGCCGTCGACGGCATCGTCGGCCGCGTGACTTGGATCAACATCGATGAAGCCGACCAGAGCGAGCCCGTGCTGCGCCTGGGGTCCAGTGGACTGCCGGTGCGCAGGCTGCAGAGCCGCATGACCGAGGTCGGCTTCGATACCGGCGGCGTCGACGGCCGTTTCAACCAGAAGACCGAGACGGCCGTGAAAGACCTGCAGCAGCGGTCGCAGCTGGCGGTCGACGGCGTCGTCGGGCCGAAGACCTGGGCCGTGGTCGATGCGCTGGAGAACGAAGGTGGGGCGAGCTAGAGAACGAGATGAGATGGAACCGCGCGCGCGGTCCATCCCATCTCTGTCGCCCGCACCGGTGATGCGTGTTGCATGCTCTAGATGTGCGATCCCGGCGTCTGATGCACATGTCAATGCTGGGTCGTGAGGATGAGGATGTACTTTGGGAGTTCTCAGGGCTGGGGCGATCGCATCGGCGCGTCGTTCGACACGGCATCGGGCCAGATGCGTCAAGCCAGCCGATCCGCAGCCGCCAACCACCGGACGAGCGCATCCGCAATGGGCGCTCCGGTACGCGATTCGTAGTAGCTGTACGCAGGGCTCGGGTTGACCTCGAAGCAGACGGCTTCGTCGTCCTCGGGAAGGCGCAGGTCTATGCCTGCGAAGGGCAGGTCGAGCGTGTGGGCCAGATCGACGCACGCCTTGGCCATCGCGGTCGGCAGTTCAGTCGCCTTGAGGACGGCGTCGCTGCCGGACTGGCTTTGGGCATAGCGATAATCGGTCGCCACGCTATCGATCACGGTCGCGTATGTCTCTGTCCCGATCACGTGCACGCGCACGTCCTTGCCCCGAATCTTTCGCTGAAACTGCGTCGGGCACCATCTGATGCGGCCGATGCGCGCGCGGTCGGCGTCAGAGAAGGTTTGGACGATCGATCGCACGCCGCTCAGGGATTTGTAGATCACCTCGTTTCCCCGTGCCGCGCAATCGTCGACGAAAGCAAGCGCCTTGCCAGGATCGTTGGTCACGATGGTCTCGGGGATGGCGAAGCCCGAACGACGGACGACTGTGGATTGGTACGTCTTGGAAATGTTCGAAAGCATCGCTCGGGGGCGATTCGCGACACGGATTGGAGCGACGTTGAGCCATTCGTGAAGGACCATGTGAAAACGCGCCGAGCGCGCCCGCTCAGGCGAACCATATGGCGTAGCCACGACGTCCGGCAGAAAGCGCTCGTCCATTAGCCGGACGTAGACGCCGCTGAACGAGGCCAGCTCGATCTCCCCGGCTGGGCAGCTCAGCCGCCCGCGCCAGCCCGTGGACGGCTCGAGCGACAATTCTATCTCACTGACTTGATGGCTGCGCTGATCGAACACGATATGACCGATGCCCCTTTCCTCGGCTGCCTCGATTGCGCGCGCGACGGGCGGCTCACTGGGAATGCCGGCGATTAGAATCATGATGAAAGTGCACGAGCGATCGCGTGCACCAGCGCATCGCCACCCGACGGGAAATCGACCAGGCTGGTAGCCGTGGCGAATTCGTTTTGCCCTCCGTTGACAACCGTCTCGATCTGGACGAGCCGCGACCCCCAGAGCTGCGCGAAGGCGATCATCGCGTCACGCATCGATGCCGGCAGCAGTGGACCGATGACCTGACCATCCAATACGAAATGCGCCACGGTGCCCCGCATCGGCGCTTCCAGCGGTTGTGGTGCCTTCGTGGTGACCCGGGTCCGACGACAGCTCAGCCCCGCAACGGCGGCGAAATGGAGCGCGCTCAATCGTGAATGTGACGGCCCCCAAAGCGATTCGGGTGCCGGAGCATTGAGCATCGCGCAGTCGAATGAAGCCAACCAGCCGAGCAGGAAGGCGTGCAGCTCGCTTGCCGCGTAGTCACGCTCGGCGGCCTCGGCGGCGGAAAGATGCGCCGTGGGAACCGTCCTGATGCGATTGATCACACCTTGCACGGCCGACATCCGGAGCGTCTTGTCGCGGCTCAATCGGAAATCGGCGTCGCTCTGTCGAGATGTCAGCCGCTGCAGGATCGACGGGGCGTAAACTAGCCTCGCCGGCGTGACCACCTCGACTGGATGCGCCAGCCGGCGACGTAGTTGCGCGCGGAGCCAGTGCGCAGCGAGGTCGCCGGGCTCCGCAACGATCAGGATCACCGAACCCGCCCGAGCGGCTAGGAGCGTTCGTTGTCTTTGTGGTCTTTCAGGTTCTTCGCCTCCACATCGGCTTGGGCGAGATCCTGCGCCTCGTTGCGAAGCGCCGACGAAGACAGGTCTGGTCGCAATTCCCTGCCGATGAAGTGGGCGAGCGCCTCCACCGCGGCCTCGACGCGGGCGATGCGGACTTCCACGTCGCTGCCCGGGCCTGTCCCGGTCATGCCCCCGACCGGCTGCGGCACCAGCCTATCGCGGATGTCGACATTGCCTTCAAAGATGTCCTTGTCCTTCTCCTTGAACTCCTTGCCTTCCTTGAACTCCTTGCTCTCCTTGAATTCCTTGATTTCCTTGCCGTCCTTTCCCTCCTTGCGGACGTCCTTCACCTCTTTGGCGAGTTCCTTCTCCTTGCGGAATTCCTTGCCCTCCTTGAGCTCCTTCTCCTTTAGGTGTTCCTTGCCCTCCTTGATCACCTCCTTCCTGAGCTCCTTGCCCTTTCCGAAGGCGCAGACGGACAGCTGGCGAAGATTGGGACGAGTGCCAATTCGTTGAGTGGCCGGTCGTCCAGGTTCGTCCTGTTGTGCGGATCCCGTCGTACGAAGGCAGTTGCGGAACTGCGCCGGCGTGAGCACGGGCACGCCGCGCGCGCGCGCCATTCCCTGCAGCGATGCTGCTACCCCGACGACGATCGGCGACGCGCTGGAGGTTCCGGAAAACCTGTCCGTGTACCAAAGGTCCTCGTCCGTTCCGCCCTGAAGATCGCCATACCCGGCCGTGGTGACCTCGCGCCCCCAACCTTGGGTATCGATCAACGCCCCGAAATTCGAAAAATCGAGACGCGACCGGTCCGCCCCGTGGTTGCGACCGTGCGTTCCAGGAGGCGGTGCGCCGGCGCCAACGACGATCGCACCCGAATCTCGATTGGTGCGACGGAATGGATTTGTCCAACCAGCCGGAAAGCCGGGCGCGGCAGTCTGATAAATCGCGTCGTCGAGGTTCTCGGCGCCGTTGCCGGCTGCCTCGACGACGATAATGCCGCGATTGACGGCATTGCGGATGGCCGCGAAATCGTCGGGCCACCATTCGATCGCGATATAGCCTCGCTGATCGTCGCGCGCAGCAAAGTTGAACCGAGGCCCGGGCCGATGCAGCTCGATCAGGAGCACGTCACCGGCGCCCAATCGCGCTGCCGCCGCGTTGATGGCGCCAGCCGAACCCAGCCCGCCGAAGATCGAGATTGCGCTGACAACGGCATCTGCGGCGATGCCCTGTACGCCAAAGCTGTTGACGTCCCCGCTGAATTCGCCAAGAACGGCCGTTCCGTGGTTGCGCCAGCCAAGGTCCGTCGACATCGTGCCGCCGACGACACCGCCCTGATTGCCGGTCAGGTCCTCGTGCGTAAAGCGCCACGCACCCTCGATGTCGATGATCCGGATGCCGGCGCCACGGCCGCCCGCCTGTGTCCACGCCCAGCGAGCCTCGACCCCGCCCGGGGCCGCATCGAGATAGCCCTGGCGCGAGGCGAAGTCGGGGGATGCCGGCGGAGCCTCCACCGGCGCCGCTGTCATGTCGTTGAGATGGGCAGCCGGTTCCGCGCCCGGCTTAATGTAGGCGCCGGCCACCACGTCCTGATCCAGCAGCCTCTTGTGCAATGCCTCTAGCTTCTCGGGCGCGGCCTCAATCTTGTAAAAGCTCGTGAGGTCGGCGGGTTCGCCCGCGAGCATCGCGGCGGGGGTCAAGGCGAAGCTCGCGACGCGCTCCTCGGTCGGGCCGAACAGGGGGCGCATGGTGGCATCATTGTCAGCCAGCAGCTTCGCCAATGAATCGGTCTTCTCGCCAGAAAGCGCCTCGAAGCGGCCGGCCGACGCGCGCATGGCGCTTTCGGGACGGGTGACCACGACGAGTTCAGGCGGTGAAGCCGGCGGTGGAGTGGCTATCGAAGTGCGGTCGGTGCCGCTTCTGGTTTGGGCTCGCTTTGGGCGTGCGGTACGACGTGCCATGGCGCTTCTCCCTCTTTGCCTGACGTTCGAACTCGCTTTCTGCTGCGTGACCAGGTCAGCGCGGGCGCCCGGGCGAGGAGGTCACGTGCACAACCTATGAGGTTGTCCTTTATGCGTATGCAATCCGGTTGGCACCTAACCTACGGTTGGAATATCTGCAACCACCAAGCGCATGACCACATGGATGTCACAACGCAGGCCAATGCGTTCAGGGCAGCTCGTCGGCCGGCTTCACATAGGCTGCTTCGACACCATCGAGCCGTTCAAGCGAGCGCTGCAAAGCCGTGAGATGCCTGGGGTCGGCGGTTTCGACGCGAAAATACTGGCTTGCCTCGCCGACTGTTCCAGTCGGCGGGCCGAGAGTTGCCCTGAAGGTATCCAGAACCTTGGCAAGTTCAGGGGGAGGACGGCGATCGGATCGCGCGATCCTTTGTGCCCAGTCCGCCGTGAGCTTCATCATAAGGTCGGGCATCGTTCGAACTCCCATGCCCTCGTTGCTCCAAGGACAGCTGACGCAGATCAGGGTTGAATTCGCAATTGGAATCTGAAAAGCGATCGATAAGAATCGCCAGATGAACGAGCACGATCCCTACCTGTCCCTGGGCATCCGCCGCCGCATCAACGCCGCCGGCGCGCTGACGCGGCTGGGCGGTGCGGTGATGGCTCCGGAAGTCGTCGAGGCCATGGCCGCCGCCTCGCGCGGGTCGGTCGACATCGGTGAACTGCAGGATGCCGCGAGCGCACGCATCGCCGAGGCAACGGGTGCCGAGGCGGGCCTCGTCACGACCGGCGCCGCCGCCGCGTTGACGCTGGCCGCGGCCGCGTCGATCGCGCGCTGGGACGTGGCGAAGATGGCGGCCCTGCCGCATGCCGACGCCTTCCCGCGCGACATCCTGATCCCCCGCACGCACCGCACGGGCTATGCCCATGCGCTGGCCGCGTCAGGCGCCCGGCTGATCGACATCGGCCACAACGACCGAGGCACCGGCGCCGGCGTGCGCGGGCTGGAAGCGTGGGAGATCGAGGCGGCGCTGTCGCCCTCGGTGGTGGCCATGGCCTTTTCGGTCAACGCCACGAGTCTTCCTGATCTGCCGACGGCCGTTGCCGCCTGCCGTGCCGCCGGCATCCCGTTGATCGTCGATGCAGCGGCCCAATTGCCGCCCAAGGGCAACCTCAGGCGCTTCATCGCCATGGGAGCCGATCTCGTGGCCTTCTCCGGCGGCAAGGCGCTGGGCGGGCCGCAGGCCTCCGGCATCCTGGCCGGGCGGCGCGACCTCGTGGCGTCGGCGCTGCTGCAGCAGCTCGACATGGACGTGGCGCCCGAGACCTGGACGCCCCCCAGGCTGGTCGATCGCGCCAACCTGCGCGGCGTGCCGCATCATGGCATTGGCCGCGGCTTCAAGGCGGGCAAGGAGGAGATCGTCGGCCTGCTGACCGCGCTCGACCGCTTCATGAAGGCCGACGATGCAGCCGACAACGCCCGGCTCGAGACGCGACTGAAGGCGATCGCCACCGAGCTCAACGGCCACAAGGTGACGCTGGTGCCGGCGTCCGTCACCGGCCGTGTGCCGGTGCTGGAGATCGCCGTGCCGCAGGCGCTTGCCGTCAGCGCACGCCTGCAGGGCGGCGACCCGCCGGTTCATCTGTCGGAGCGGCACGCCGCGCGCGGCGTGCTCACCCTCGATCCTCAGGTCCTGCTGCCCGAGCACGATGCGCCGCTCGCCGCGGCGCTTCGTGCCGTTCTGTGACCGGGCACATTCCGTCCGGAATATGGCCTAGGCGGCCTTCAGGATGCCGAGCTGCTGCAGCGCGGTCACGCCGTCGTCGAGGCCGATCTCCTCCCTGACCTTGCCGTTCTCGATGCGAAGCACCGTCGTTCCGGTGAAGTGCATCTTGCGGCCGGACCTGGCAGGCAGCGAGCCGATCAGGAAGTCGCTGAAGGCCGGGCCGGTGTGCGTGCCGCCGCCTTTCCATTGGCCGACCACGTAGTCGCCTTCGGCAATCAGGTCCGCGGCGCCGCCGAACTCCAGGTCGGGAAAGGCTTCGCGGAAGCCGACCATGAAGTCCTTCACGTCTTCGCGGCCACGGCGCGGCGCGTGCAGCGAGTATTTCAGCAGGATGTCGGGCGCGGCGAGCTCGTCCACGACGGTTGGATTCCAGGGATTGCCCCAGAACTCGGTGAACCAGCGTCCGACGATGGCCTTGTTGTCCTGTTCCTTCGACATGGTGGGATCCTTCGGATTGGTGTTTCAGACACCTCGACCGTAGGACTGCGAAGGCGGGCGGCGTTATCCGCCGGCTGATTTGAATTTTGTCGTCGTCCTGAGCGACGCGAAGGACCTCATCGCAGCCTGCAATCGGCATGAGATCCTTCGCTACGCTCAGGATGACAGGGAAGGGGAGGCGCGCTCCCGATCAATCCGCGATGGTGCCCTCGTCACGATAGGCCCAGCAGGTGTCCGGCGGCAGGGTGACGGCAATCTCGCCGTCCTGATGGCGCGCCGCCGTGCCGAGCTCGAGCGCTTCCAGGCGCTGGCCGCCCAGTTCGACGTCGTAGAGCGTCTGCATGCCCTGGTAGCGCCGCTCGATGACGCGCGCGGAGAAGACGTTGGCCGGCCCGCGCTCGCCGAGACGGATATTCTCCGCACGCAGCGCCACGCGCGCCTTGTCGCCGGCGGCGAGCGGCTGGGGCGTCCAGGCCTCCATGCGTCCGGCGGCGCCGAGATCGATCGTGGCCTTCTCGCCGCTGCGCGCCAGCACCTTGCCCAAAAGCACGTTGGACGCGCCCGTGAAGTTGGCGACGAAATGGTCGGCCGGACGATTGTAGATCTCGGCAGGGGCGGCCATCTGCAGGAGCTTGCCGTCCTTCATGACGCCGATGCGATCGCCCAGCACCACGGCCTCGGCCTGGTCGTGGGTGACGTAGAGCCCGGTCATGCCGGTCTGCTTCAGGATGCGGCGCAACTCGTCACGCAGGCGAATGCGCAGCTTGGCGTCGAGGTTCGACAGCGGCTCGTCGAGCAACAGGAGCTGCGGCCGGTAGACCAGGCTTCGGGCCAGCGCCACACGCTGCATCTGACCGCCCGACAGCGACGTCACCGGCCGCTCGGCATAGTCGCCGAGTCCGACCAGCGCCAAGGTCTCGTTGACCTTGGTGTTGATGTCGCCACCGCTGGCGTTGCGCCGGTGCTTCAAGGGATAGGCCACGTTCTGGCGCACCGTCATGTGCGGCCACACGGCATAGGACTGGAAGACCATGCCGATGTCGCGCTCGCGTGGGCTGACCAAGAGCCCGCGTTGCGGCTCGGAGACGACGCGGTCGCCGATCGAGATGCGACCGCCCGTCGGATGTTCCAGACCGGCCACGCACCGCAGGGTCGTGGTCTTGCCGCAGCCCGAGGGGCCCAGCAACACCACGATCTCGCCCGCCGGAACGTCGAAACTGACGCCGTCCACGGCGGGCTTGCCCGTCGCGAACTGCTTGACCAGGTCCTCGATGTGAAGTGCGCTCGTCATTGCCGGTAGTTGTAGGTCTTGTTCCACTCGTTGAGCCAGGGCTCGCGCAGCTTCTCGAACTGCTCGAAGTTCGGCACCCACACCTTGATCACCTTGGGGTCCCAGCCCTTCGGGAAGGCGGGCGGCTCCTTCATCGAGGTGATGTTGCCGAGCTTGGCGATCTGGAACGACTGGCCTTCCTTGCTGAGGCGCCAGTTCATGAAGAGCCTGGCGGCGTTCGGGCTCTTCGACGTCTTGGTGATGCCGTCGGCATAGGGGATGATCGGCACGCCTTCGGGCGCGAAGATCGCCTCGGCCGGCGCGCCTTCCACGATCTTGGTGTAGATGATGTTGTAGAGCAGGGGCGCGATCGAGACCTCGCCGCGCACCAGCGCGTCGGAAAGCGGCGCGCCGGACGGGTAGAGGGCGATGCCCAGCGCCGCCTGCTTCTGCCAATAGTCCTCGCCCAGCACCTGGCGCTCGAACATGATGCGGGTCCAGGTCGTGCCGCCCGACGGCCCGACCACCTGGCCGATCTGCTTGTTCTTGTATTCGGCGTTCGTCAGGTCCTTCCAGGTCTTGGGCGCGGTCTTCACCAGCTGGGTGTTGTAGGCGATCGCCCAGCCCAGGGTGACGCCCGGCCACAGCTTGGGCGAGACCAGCGCATCGGGCCGATAATCGGCGGCGTTGGGCGGCTTGTAGTCCTGGAACAGGTCCTGCAGCTCCAGCATCAGGCCGCGATCGGAATGGTTGACGACGTCGGCGCCGAGCTTGCCGGCCGCCGCTTCGGTCTTGATGCGGGTGATGAGCTGGCCACCCGGCGCGCGCACCATCGCCACCTTGATCTTGGGGAAGGTCTTGTTGAACTCCTTGATGACCTCCTGCTCGGTCTCGGCGAAGTTCGCGGTGTAGTAGGTGAGGCCACCTTCCTTCTCGGCGGCGGCGATCTCCTCCTTGGTGCCGAACTTCTCCTGCTGCGCCATGGCCGGCAGGCCGGCAGTCATGATGCCGGCGGTGCCGAGCACGGCTGTCTTGGTGAACGTACGTCTTTTCATCGGTTGCTTTCCCTCCAAAGGTCTGTCGTTCAGTTGAAGCGCGTGTTCTGCGTCGTCTCGCGTGAGATCCAGGTCGTAAGCCCCAGCAGGACCCCTAGGATCACCGTCTGTACCAAGCTGAACGCCGCGGTCTTTCCGACGTTACCGCCCTCGTAATAATCCAGCAGCAGCACAGCCATCACGGTGGTGTCGCTGGTGTAGAGGAACAGCGACGAGCCGAGCTCGCGGATCGCCAGCACGAACAGCAAGGTCATCGACGCCACGACGCCGGGCTTGGCGAGCGGCAGCACGACGGTGCGGATGGTGCCGAGAAGGCCGCGCCCGCAGATCCAGGCGGCCTCTTCGAGTTCCTTGTGGATCTGCAGGAACGAGGTCGACAGCGCCTTCACCGTGTCGGGCATGAACCGGGCGACGAAGGCCAGAGCGAGGATCCAGATGGTGCCGTAAAGCCCGCCCGGCAGGCCGATCCACGCCCACAGATAGGCGACGCCCACGACCAGCCCCGGGATGGCGACGGGCAGCGTCGCCAGAAGGTCGATCGAGCGGCGGCCGGCGACGGTGGTGCGGTTCACCGTGTAGCCGATGGCGAAGGCCAGCGCGCCGCCGACCACGGCGGTGATGACGCCGACCTTCAGCGTGTTCCAGATCGACAGCATGGTCAGCGGATTGTCGAACACGCTGTTGAAATGGACCCAGCTGTACTGCTTCCAATCGAACAGGGCCGCGAAATCCTTGAAGAACAGGAACCTGCGGAACGCCGCGACGACCAGCGCCAAGGTCGGCAACACCACGACGACGAACAGGTAGACCAGCGCCAGGCTGAAGGTGAACCAGCGCCATGAACCGAGATTGAGGGCGCGCGGCCGGAAGGCCTTGCCGGCGACCGTGGCGTAGCTCTTGCCCGACAGCACCTTCTGCTGCGCCCACACCAGGATCGCCGTTACCACCATCAGCAGGATCGCGACCGCGGCGGCGGTGTTGTAGAGCGGCGGGCTCCAGGCGGTGAGCTTGAAGATGTAGGTGGTGAGGACGCTGATGTTGGCGGGAGCGCCGAGGGCGGCCGGGACGCCGTAGATGCCCAGCATGACGACGAAGGAGAGCAGCGACCCCGCCAGGATCGCGGGCGCGATCAGCGGGAAGGTGACGGTGAAGAGCGTGGTGAAGGCCGATGCGCCGGACACCTCGGAGGCCTCTTCGAGGCTCGGGTCCATGTTGCGCAGCGCCGAGGCGGTGAACATGTAGACGTACGGCGCGTAGTAGATGCCGAACACCATGATCAGTCCGCTCATCGAATAGAAGTCGAAGCGGAAGTCGATCCCCACCCACTTGAGCACGGTGTTCAAGAGGCCGGTCTTCGGCGAGCCCAGGATGCCCCAGGCGACGCCGGCGACCAGGGGCGGCACGAACAGCGGGATCATGCTGGCGCCGGCGATGAAGCCCTTGAACGGCGTGTTGGTGCGGACGACGATCCAGGAGAAGGCGAGCCCGATCACCACCGCAAGCATGGTGCCGCCGCCGCAGGCAACGATGGCGTTGAAGAAGGCGAGATGGACGTTCTCGTTGGCCAGCACGTCGAAGAAGTGCTTCGCCGACGGCCGGAAGGCGCCGAACCCGTCGACGATCGGGTTGGAATCGCTCAGCGCGCCGAAAACCAGCATCAGGAGCGGATAGATCACCAGGAACGCCAGCACGATGAGCAACGCGCCGACCCACAGCGGGGCGGCCCACCGTCGCGGCACGTCCGTGGTTGCGCGGCCAGCCGGCAGGGCTTCAGCACTCGTCGCCGTCAACGCGAACTACTCCTCCCGATAGCGGCTTCAGCGCCGACTTCGTCTTCATTCCCTGTGTAACCGTAGCGCATCGGCTTTGGGCGCGCCACGTCCTGCTGCTGCGCGGAGTCGTCGCCCGGCTGTCCGGTCGACTATTCGTCGCCGTTGACCCCGGTCAGAAATCTCTCCGAGTAGGAGTTCATGATCTGCTGCCAGCTCGCCTTGGTGCCGCGTGCCGACCAATTGAAGATCGGGGACAGCGTCTTGACGGTGAAATCCGTCATCGAACCGAACGAGCCGGTAATGCCGTTGGTGATGATGTCTGCGTTCCTCGTGCCCTCCGGATCGGCCTTCGAGGCCTTCGCGGCGAAATAGGAGAGATTGTAGTAGCTGTAGCTCGAGCAGCCGAAGAATCCATAGATCTGGTACTGATCGTGATTCATCCTGATGGGCGCGCCGATCTGCTCGCCCATATAGTTGAGATCCAGCAAGCCGACGCGGGAATGTCCCGCGTACAGGAACACGGAACCGCGTTCCGCAGCCTCCTTCGCCATGCAGAAGAAGGCGACGCTGTCCTCGCCGATGTTGGTGATGCCCCAGAACAGGCGGACGACGATCTTGCGCCCGCCATCCTGGCGCGCGAATTCCTCGACATGGCCCGGCGAGGCCGCCAGCGGCCTGGTATTTCCGCACTCGCGCGCACGCTCGTCAGCCGGGAGGGTGCGCACCGAAAAGCCCTGGTTCAGCAGGAACTTGCGGATGTCGCGGTAGTTCGCGGCGTTGTAGTCGGGGTTCTTGTCCGGAGCAGACTGGCCGTTCTTGTCGTCGTCGGCGCCGAACGTCAACACGATGCGGATTTCGCCGTTGCCGTTGGCCAGGCGCTCGTAGCCAGGCATCGTGCTGGTGGTGTTGGCCCGCTTCTCGACGATCGTGCCGTCCGAGGTGACATAGTCGACACCGTCGACCAGCGCGCAGCCTTTGTTCAGCGGAGCCCAGAAATAGGCCATGCGATACTTGTCGCCCCAGCTGAAGCACTTGTCGCTCGAGCGCTCCCACACCTCGTCCAGGTTGAGGGGCAGACGGATCTTCACGACATCCTGAAGCCCGGCGTCGAGAACGAACGTGCCGGTGTAGCGGTAGCGCACGTAGAGCTTGCCGGTCTTGCTGTCGCGATCCTTGCCGAGAACGTCGACCTTGGCGTCGTTCTTGGCGGCGGCCTTCTTGGGCGCGGCCTGAAGCGGGCCTGCGAGGTAAAGGAGCTGTCTGCTGATGTAGGAGGGTTGCAGCAGGAAGTCGGGCGCGTCCTCGGCGATCTCGACCATGCTGGTGAAGGTGACCTCGCCTTCGTACGAATCCTTGGAGTAGTAAGCGAAGGCCGGAAAGCAGGTAAGGGCAAGAGAGCCGGCAAGGGTAACGGACAGCAGGCGATCGAGCATGGTCTACCGTTTCTTCGTCTCGCGGCTGAGCCGCAACGCAACAATCTCAACCTTGCGTGGCGCGAATAGGGCAATCGCGCCGGCGCCGACCGCCCGGCGTCGCAAGCCGTTGCCTCATGGTGTCGTTCCGTAGGAAAAGGCGTCCCTCTCCTTGCGCAGCAAGGGAGGAAGGAGAAGCCATGCGCCTGTTCACCGCCACGCTCGCCACTGAGACCAACACCTTCTCGCCGCTGCCGACCAGCATCGAGAACTATCGCGAATCGGTGTTCCTGCGGCCGGGCGAGCATCCGGCAGACGCGCCGCGCATGTGCACTGCGCCGTTGTTTGTCGGTCGCAAGCGGGCCGAGCAGGAAGGCTTCGAGCTGATCGAGGGCAGCTGCTTTGCCGCCAGCCCGGCCGGCACGACCAACCGCGCCGATTACGAAGCCATGCGCGACGAAATCCTCGGCCAGCTCCAGGCGGCGATGCCGGTCGACGGCCTGCTGCTCGGCCTGCACGGCGCCATGGTGGCGCATGGCTATGACGACGTCGAAGGCGACATCATCG
>JAEWIV010000234.1 GCA_023386865.1 Pseudomonadota bacterium | reverse complement strand
CCCCCCCCGGGCGGGGGTCGCGCCCCCAACTGGGGCGCGACGGCGGCTCCGGCGCCCAAGCCCGTCGTGCCGCCGCCGGTCGCCACCGAACCGATCAGCGAAGGACCGGGCATCATCCCGCCGCCGGCGCCCAGTGAAACGGCCCAGGCGCTGAGCGGATCGGCCAAGCCCCTGAGCGCGGCCGAGGCCGCCTCGCTGGCAGCCGCCATCAAGGCCGTCGACGAAAGCCGCTGGGCCGACGCTCGCGCCGCCGTCGCCAACTTCCGCCACACCCTGCTCGACCGCTATGTCGAATGGAGCATCCTGCGCGTCGGCCCCAAGGGCGAGGCCACGTTCGCCGCGACCTGGCGTTTCCTGCGCGAAAGCCCCGACTGGCCCGAGCCCGAGGTGCTGCGCCGACAGGCCGAAGACAGGATCCTGCCCGAGACGCCGGCCCAGGAAACCATCCGCTACTTCACGGCCTTTCCGCCGCTCACCAGCACCGGCCACATGCGCCGCATGGAGGCGGCCCAGGCGGCAAAGCCCGACGAGCTGAAGAAATTCGCGAGCGAGAGCTGGCGCGGCGCCACCTTCCGCAATACCGACGAGAACGAGTTCTTGAACCGTTACGGCCATCTGCTGAGCGCTGAGGACCACATCGCCCGCTTCGACCGGCTGATGCTCGACGGCAAGCCGCAGGTCGCCCGCGAGCTCCTGGCCAAGCTGCCGCCCGATTACCAGCCGCTCGCCAATGCGCGGCTGGCGATGGCGACGCGCGCCGCCGATGCGGTCACCGTGCTGCGAGGCGTGGCGCCGGCCAAGCTCGATGCGCCGGCAATCAAACTCGAGCGCGCGCAATGGATGCGCCGCAGCGGCAATCTCGACGAGGCGCGAGCGCTTCTCGCCAAGCCGGTCGCCAACCAGAACGACGCCTGGTGGAACGAGCGCAACCAGGTGGCGCGCGATCTCCTAGCGGCCGGCAAGGCGGCGGATGCGTACGCCATCGTGGTGCCGCACGGCCTCACCAGGGGCGTCTCCTTCGCCGAAGCGGAGTTCCTCGCCGGGTGGATCGCGCTACGGCATCTGAAGAAGACAGCCGAGGCGCAGAAGCATTTCCAGACGCTGCATGACGGCGTCACGACCGACGCCTCCAAGGGCCGCGCCGCCTATTGGCTCGGTCGCACCCACGAAGCCGCCGGTCGTGCCAAGGAAGCCAACGACTGGTACGGCCGCGCCGCGCGCCACGGCCAGACGTTCTACGGCCAGCTTGCCGCGCGCAAGCTGCCCGGCACCGCGGCCAGCCTGCCGAGCGATCCGGTAGCCACCGATGCCGACCGTCAGTCGCTGGGCGGCCGCGAGCTCGTCACCATGGCGCGCTATCTCGGCCAGGCCGGCGACTTCGAGCGCACGCGGCCGTTCCTGCTGAGGTTGGCGCGTATGGTCACTGCTCCCGGCGAGACCGCGCTGCTCGGCCAGCTCGCCGTCGAGCTGAAGCGTCCCGACGTGGCGCTGACCGTGGCGCGGCGCGCGACCCAGAGCGGCGTGGTGCTGTTCGACACGGCCTTCCCCGTCGTCGATCTCGGCAGCACGGGCGCCGTCGAACGCGCGCTGGCACTGGCCGTCACCCGCCAGGAAAGCGCATTCAACGCCGCCGCGGTGTCCTCGTCCGGCGCGCTTGGCCTGATGCAGCTCCTGCCCGGCACGGCGCGCGACGTCGCAACCAAGCTCGGCGTGCCCTTCATCCAGGACAAGCTGACGCGCGATCCCGCCTACAACGTCCAGCTCGGCACCCAGTACCTGTCGGACATGCTGCGCCGCTTCGGCGGCTCCTACGAGCTGGCGGCGGCCGCCTACAATGCCGGGCCCAACCGTGTGGCGCGCTGGCTCGAGACCATGGGCGATCCGCGCAACGGCAAGATCGACATGGTCGACTGGATCGAGATGATCCCCTTCCGCGAGACGCGCAACTACGTGCAGTACATCATGGAAGGCGTCGTCGTTTATCGCGACCGGCTGAACGGCCAGTTCAAGACGGTGCCTGTGGCGGTGGGGCGGTCCTAATCGCGACGGCTCCAGCAGCGCGGCCCCTAGCCAGCCAGGCGAATATCTGAAAAGCTGCTGCAACCCATATGGACGGGGGCCCATATGAACCAGGATGCGGTCAAGCGCGTCGCTCGTTACCTGATTCCGTGCTTGCTCTTGCTGTACGTGGTCCCAGTGCTCGCGCTCGGCGTTGCCATGCTGCAAGGCACGCTCAACGGCAACACGTTGATCGGAAAATGGTTCATCGCTTTGATCGTGTCGCCTGATTCGGCCTTCAATCTGTTCCACAAAGTCCTAATCCCAATTACCGCCTTCGCGACGGTCGCCACGATGTGGCGTGGTCGCAACGCCGCCTGGACCACAGGCATCGTGGTGATCCTGCTGCTTACCATCGCCCTGTCGATCTGGTTGCATTACCTGTTCGGCGTCAGCGACTTCGCGCTCGACATGTTCCAGCCGGCAAACAATCCCAAAGTCCAGACAACCGAGCAGTTCCAGACGCTCGCGAACTCCTTCATGGGGCGCTACCAGGAAACGCTCGCAACCTATCTGCTCGTGCTGCTGGGTGTGCAGACAATCAAAGCCGACGAGAAGTGATGCAACAGGAGATGATGGCCATGAAGCTCGCATCTTTCTTCGCTGCGCTTGTTCTGGCAGCGCCTTGCGGCTTTGCCCAGGGAACAGCCACGGCTATCAATGCCCAGGCCTTTTCGGTGACACCCAAGGATGTCTCCGTCACGCTCAACAAGACCGAACAGGAAGGCCATGCGAAGCACTGGCTGACCTCTACGGGGGGTACATGGTCGTTCAAGCTGCCCTGGAACGACCAGGCCAAGCTCGAGATCAGGCGTGGCAAGATCGAGGCCAGCTATGACAATGAGGCTGGCGCCTACATTCCAATCAGATTGACCCGGTTGCTAACCAGCGCCGACCTGCAGATCCGCAAGACGGCGGCTCCCAACTGCCTGGAGCCGAATCTCAAGATCATCGAGAGGAGCGCCCAGGCCGACGAGCATCGGTTCAAGGCATATTTGCTGGCGCGAGACTTGTACTACCTGGGCGGAACAGATCCATGCGGGCCATTTCAAAGGGACCGGGTCATCAAGGCATGGCTTGACCGGTCCTATGACCTCGCGAGCAGCGTCGACTATATCGACCTCGATCCCGACGCCGTCGAAGCCGCCAAGCAACGGTTCGGCGAGAACTACGTGAAGTCACGCGTTGACCAGGTAAAAGGCTACGAAGTGCAACTTCTGCAGGACCGTAAGGTCCTGGCAATCCGATCGGGCAACTTGTCGGGCGCTGCCTCCCTGCAGGTGCTGATGGAAGCCATAACGTCCGACAAGGGCGTCGCCAAAGCCGTGGAGACCTACCAAGGACTTACGGTCAAGCAGATAGGCAAAGACGGCCTCTACATCGAGACCCTCAAGAGCGTCGCAGGCGTGAGGGGCTGAAAAGGCAGCACGCCTGAACGAATTCGCTGTCGATTAGGCGATGCGCTTCAGCACGGCATCCGGCAGCGGCCCCTTGTTGACCGCGGCAATTGCCGCTTCGAGATGCTCGAGCGTGGAATAGCCGACCAGCATCGTCGACACCGCGGGATGGGCGATCACGAAGCGCTCGGCGAGTTCGGTGAGATTGGCCGAGCCGCTGTCGCGCACCAGCGGCTCCAGCGCCTTGGCGCGGGCGACGTCGCCCGCGAAGTCGGGCGCCGAGCCGATGGGATCGACCGATTGCATCGCCAGCGGGTGGCGCTGCGCTGTGCCGGAGAGCGCCCCGCCCGCCAGCGCGCGAATGATGATGGTGCCCATGTCGGCGGCCTTGGCCTTCTCCAGCAGGCGGCCGTAGTCCTGGCCCGGCGCGCCCTTGGGCATGGCGCCGCCGGCGCTGGGGTTCAGCGCGTTGTAGACGACCTGGACGGTGTCGAAGAGCTTGGAATCGATGGCCCGGTGCAGCGCCGCCGTCTCGCCGACGCCGCTGAAGCCGATGAAACGCGTCTTGCCGGCCTTCTTGAGCTTCTCCAGGGCCGGCGCCACCTCGTTCAGCGCGATGTCGATGGCGAGCTTGTCGCCGGCATCCTTGGCAACCAGCGGATTGTGCAGCTGGAAGAGGTCGACATGGTCCCAGCCCATGCGCGCAAGGCTGTCGTTCATGCCCTGCTCGATCGCCTTGCCGACATCGGCGCGGTGCTCGGCCGACAGGCGGACCTTGGTGCCGACCACGACGCCGGCCCTCGACGCCTTCAGCACACGACCGAGGTTCTTCTCTGATTCGCCGTTACCGTAGAGCGCGGCCGTGTCGAAGTAGTTGATGCCGGCATCGATGGCGCGTGCGATCGCACGCTCCTGGTCGGCCGCCGCGCCCTTGGTGAACAACCCGCCGACGGCGCCCGCGCCGTAGCCCAGCACCGAAACTTCCAGGCCCGTGCGGCCCAGCCTGCGCTTCTGCATGTGCATTCCCTCTCGTTAGGCTTCGTGCCCGTCGACGTGGACCTTGCCCGTCTCGTTATCGACCACGACGTGATTGTCATAGTAAGTCACGGTCGGCATGGCGCCGAACGCGGCCTGCATGCGTCTTTCCCAGTCCGGCGTGTACCAGGCGCGGGCTGCGGCCTCCGATTCCCAGAGATAGACTCCGCCGCCGCCGGCCTCGCCGTTGAGATAGTACTTCTTCAACAATCCCTTGGCGCCGAGCGCGGTGTAGGTTGGCGCCGACTTGGCCGCCGCCTCGACCGCGGCGGCGCGCGGCCGCTTGGCCATGGGAATTTGAACGATGGCGATGAACATGCTTGTTAGCCTACGGTCAGACCCCGACTGGAGCAATTCATGACCGCGGCCCTCGCCGCCACCGAAATCTGCGTCTTCGACGCCTACGGCACGCTGTTCGACTTCAACTCGGCCGTTGCCCGCCATCGCGCCACGATCGGCGCCAAGGCCGACGTTCTGGCCGAAATGTGGCGCGCCAAGCAGATCCAGTACACCTGGCTGCGCAACAGCATGGGCGTCTACGACAAGTTCTGGCAGGTGACGGGCGAAGCGCTCGATCATTGCCTCGCCGCCCACCGCATCGCCGATGCCGGCGTGCGCGAGAAGCTGATGCGCGCCTATCTGGCCCTCGATCCTTTTCCCGAGGTGCCGGCGATGATCGACAGGCTGGAGCGCGCCGGCAAGCGGCTCGCCATCCTGTCCAACGGCAATCCCGAGATGCTCGACCCCATGGTGAAGGCGTCCGGATTGGCCGGCCGTTTCGAGGCGGTGCTGAGCGTCGACGCCGCTCGGGTGTTCAAGCCCGATCCGCGGGTCTACCGACTGGTCGAGCAGCGTTGCGCCGTGACACCCGACAAGGTCTGCTTCCTCTCGTCCAACTGCTGGGATGCGCACGGCGCCGCACAGTTCGGCTTCAGCACCGTGTGGGTCAATCGGACCCGCGCGCCCGACGACAACCTGCCCGGCACGACCGTGGCCACGATCGACGACCTCTCCTCCCTCCCCTCCCTGCTCGGTGTCCCCTGATGTCCGCGTCCGCCACCTTCGACGATGTCCTCGCCGCCGCCCGCCGTCTTGAGGGCATCGCCATCCGCACGCCGCTGCTCGAGAACGCGCGCGTCAATGCGCATCTGGGCGGGCGCCTGTTCATCAAGGCCGAGTGCCTGCAGCGCACCGGCTCGTTCAAGCTGCGCGGCGCCTACAATTTCCTCAGCCAGATGACCGATGCCGACCGCAAGAAGGGCGTCGTCGGCTGGTCGTCGGGCAACCATGCGCAGGGCCTCGCCGAGGCGGCGCGCCTGATGGGCATGAAGGCCACCATCGTCATGCCGAAGGACGCCCCGGCTCTGAAGATCGCCAATACCAGGGCTTCGGGCGCCGAAATCGTGCTGCACGACCGCGTCAAGGAAAGCCGCGAGGAGATCGGCATGGGCATCGCCCGCAGCACCGGCGCCACGGTCGTGCCGCCCTACGACCATCCGTGGATCCTGACCGGCCAGGGAACGGCGGGGCTGGAGATCGTCGAGCAGGCCAGGGCGCTGGGCGTCGCCCTCGATGCCGTGGCCGCGCCGTGCTCGGGCGGCGGCCTGTCGACCGGCATCGCGCTCGCGGTGAAGGGGCTCAGCCCCGACACCAGCGTGCATGCCGGCGAGCCTGCGGGCTTCGACGACCTCGCCCGATCGCTGGCCGCCGGGACCAAACAGAAGAACGCCAAGCTGTCGGGCTCGATCTGCGACGCCCTGCTGGCGCCGACGCCGGGCGACGTCACCTTCCCCATCGCCAAGCAGCTCCTGGGGCCGGGTCTGGTCGTCAGCGACGACGAGGTCCTCGACGCCATGGAACTGGCGTTCCGCGAATTCAAGCTCGTCGTCGAGCCGGGCGGCGCCGTGGCGCTGGCCGCCGCCCTCACCGGCAAGTTGCCGGTGAAGGGCCGCGCTGTCGCCGTCGTCTGCTCGGGCGGCAACGTCGACCACGAGACCTTCCAGCGGGCGCTCAGACGGCGCGCCGCATGAAGTTGTCGAACCGCGACCGCCGCAGTTGGCGTTTCTTCCTCTGGCTCAGCCTCGGGAGCGCGCTGATCAGCGCCTACTACGGCTTCCGTGTCGGCGAGATCGAGGGCACGCCGCTCACCGGCATCGCCACGGGAATCGCAAGCTCGCTGGCAATCGCCACGCCGATCATGCTGTTCGAAATGTGGGGCCAGCGAACGCGGCTCGTGCGCCGGCTGCGTCGCCTGCCGCTCGCGATGTACTTCGGCATCCGGGTCTTTTTCTATGTCGTCGTCATCGTCACCGGCCTCGCGGTGGCGCGTCTGCTCGTCGGAGCGCTACCGCTCGCCTTCGACGACGTCTTCGAGCGCTCATTCATCTTTGCCGTGGCTCTGGTCGTCCTGACCAACATCGCCATCGAGATCGGCTATCTCCTGGGCTTCGGCACACTCAAGAATCTTCTGACCGGTCGTTACGTCCGTCCCCGGCGCGAGGACCGGGTGTTCCTGCTGATCGACATGAAGAACTCCACCGGCGTTGCCGAACGGCTGGGTCCGATCCGCTTCCACGAGCTGCTGAACGCATTTTTCGACGACGTCAGCGACGCCGCGCTCGAATGCGAGGCCGAGATCCACAAGTATGTCGGCGACGAGGCGATCCTCACGTGGCCGACCGAGCGCGCCGGGCGCGACAGCGAGGTGCTCGCCTGCCCGTTCGTCGCGCGCGATCTGATTGCCGCCGGCGCCGCCCGCTACCAACAGCGCTTCGGCGTGGCACCCGAGTTCCGTGCCGCCCTGCATTGCGGCGAGATCGTCGCCGGCCAGATCGGCGACCTGCGTCGTGAGATCGCCTATGTCGGCGACACCTTGAATGTCGCGGCGCGGCTGCTCGAGACGGCGAAGGAAGTCGGCCGCGACGTGCTGGTGTCCATGGACCTGCTGCAGCGCGCGACGCTGCCGCACGGCGTCGTGGCCGAGCCGTTGCCGACCGTTGTCATGCGCGGCCGCGCGGCGCCGCTCGGCGTGGCCGCGCTCAGCCGAGCTTGATCCAGCCCGAGTCTACGCCGGCTTGCGCACCGGCCGCGCGCTCGGCGGACGACCCTTCAGGCGATCGAGCAGGCTGCCCAGGATGCCCTTGGGCAGGAAAATGATGAACAGCACCAGCAGCACGCCGTAGACGAGATTGTCCCAGCCGACGGCCTTGGTGCCGAAGAAGATGCGCAGGAACTCCGCCAGCAGCAGCGTGATGATGGCCCCGACGGTCGGCCCGAGCGCCACGTAGATGCCGCCGACCACGACGGCGAACACCATCTGCAGGGAAACCGCGATGCCGCTCACCGTGTCGGGCGAGATGAACATCTGGTACTGGCAGTAGAGGGCGCCGGCGAGCGCCGTCATCAGCGCGCTGATCACGGTGATGCGGAGCTTCTCGAAGGTGACGTCGACGCCGGCCGCGGCCGCCGCATCCTCGTCCTCCGAGATGGCCTCCATGGCGTAGCGCGCCATGCTGCGATCGACCCAGTGCCAGATCAGCAGGCCGCCGAGCCACACGGCGAGCGCGATCAGGTACCACACCGTCTTGTCGTCGAACTGGAGAGCCAGGATGTGGTTGCCCTTGGTGCGTTCCGGCGTGTAGCCGAGCGAGCCGCCGGTGTAGTCGCGCGTCGCGGTGATGACCTGCAGCACGATGCCCGACAGCGCCAGCGTCACCAGCGCGAAATAGTGGCCGGTGATGCGGAACCGGAAGCAGGGATAGGCCACCAGAAGGGCCAGCGTGCCGGCGCAGACCAGCGCGATCGGAATGCCGAGCCACGGCGAGATGCCGAGATGGTTCCACAGCAGCGCGGTGACATAGGCGCCGACGCCCATGAAGCCGCCATGGCCGAGCGACACCAGGCCGAAGCGGCCCATCATCGACCACGAGGTGTAGGCAAACGACCAGATCAGGATCAGGATCAGGATGTGCAGGTGATAGGGATCGCGATAGACGAAGGGCAGCGCGATCAGGAGTGCAATGCCGATCGGCCAGGCGTAGCGCGGGCTCATGAGCGCCTCGCCAGCAGGCCGCCCGGGCGGACGAACATCATGAGGATGAAGAAGCCGAAGGCGAGCACGTAGCCCCATTCGAGGTCGGAGAAGAGCCCGCCCAGCGAGATGATCTCGGCGAAGACGAAGGCCGCCACGAAGCCGCCGACGAAGTTGCCGAGGCCGCCCAGCACGCAGATCAGGAAGGTGATCGGCCCGAACGACAGGCCGACGAAGGGATGCACGTCGTACTGCAGCACCAGCAGGCACGCCGCCAGCCCCGCCAGCGCGCCGCCGACCGCCGAGGTGATGAGGTAGATGCGCTTGGTGTCGACTCCCATCAAGGCCATGATCTGACGATCCTGGGCGATCGCCCGGATCGCGGTGCCGGTGAAGGTGCGCGTCATGAACAGGTAGACCACCACCATGCCGACCAGCGCCGCGGCGAAGGCGAGCAGCCGGGAATAGCTGAAATGCATCTCGGCGAAGGCCAGCACCGGGAGCCGGATGCCGAGATTGCGGAAGTCGATGCCGAACGCCACGGTGGCGAAGCTCTGCAGCACGAACAGCACGCCGCCGGTGGCGAGCAGCTGGTTGATCGGCGGCGCCGACAGGAGCGGCTCGATCACCAGGTAGTGCAGCAGCGCCCCCAGGATCGCCACCAGCACGATCGCCAGAGGAGCCGCCAGGAAGTACGACAGGCCGTAGTACTGGACGAGGAAGTACATGCCGTACATGCCGATCATCACCAGCTCGGCGTAGCAGATCCACGTCACGTCGATGACGCCGAAGATCAGGTTGAGGCCCAGCGCCAGCAGGGCGAGCAGGCCACCCAGCAGGATGCCGTTCTCCACTGCCTCGAGGAGATAGATGTCGAAGATCTCGAGGAATGCTTCCATCACCTTCTCCTCATTGGACCGTGGGCCTCGAGGCCCGCATCATCACCATGAGCGGGCCTGGAGGCCCGCGGTCCGCATGACCTACACACCGAGATACGCCTGCTTGACCGTGTCGCTTTCCAGCATCTCGGCCGCCGTGCCCGAGGCCCGGATGCTGCCGGCTTCCAGCAGATAGGCGCGGTCGACCACTTTCAGCACCTGCTGCACGTTCTGCTCGACGATCAGCACGGTGAGGCCGCCCGAGCGGATGCGCTTCACCAGCTCGAAGACCTGCTGCACCACGACCGGCGCCAGGCCGGCCGACGGCTCGTCGAGCAGCAGCAGCTTGGGGTCGCTCATCAGCGCGCGGCCGATGGCGCACATCTGCTGCTCGCCGCCCGACATGGTCCCCGCCATCTGGTTGCGCCGTTCCTTCATGCGCGGGAAGAGGTCGAAGACGAACTCCAGGCGCTCGGCGAACTTGGCGCGCGCCTGGGGCATGAAGGCGCCCATCTTGAGGTTGTCCTCGACGGTGAGCCGCGGGAACAGCCGGCGGTTCTCCGGCACGTGGGCGATCCCGAGCCCGACGATGAGATGCGCCGGCGTCGCCACCACGTCGGTGCCTTCCATCGAGATGGTGCCGCGGGTCGGCCGGATCAGGCCCGAGATCACGCGCATCAGCGTGGTCTTGCCGGCGCCGTTGGGGCCGATGACGCCCACCGCTTCGCCCGCCCTGACGTCGAGGTTGATGCCGAACAGCGCCTGGAAGCTGCCGTAGCCGGCGTCGAGATTCTCGAGCGAGAGCATCAGCGTCGAGCCTGCGCCGCGATGGCCTGCGTCGCGTGCGCGTCGGTGCCGAGATAGACCTCGACCACCCTGGGATCGCTGGCGACGGCGCTCGGCAGGCCCTCGCTGATCTTCTCGCCGTGGTCGAGCACCATGACGCGATCGACGACGCGCATCAGCACGCCCATGATGTGCTCGACCCAGATGATGGTGATGCCGAGCTCGTCGCGGATCTTGCGCAGCATGTCGGCCGCCTGGTCCATCTCCGCCTCGTCCAGCCCACCCAGGCTTTCGTCGGCCAGCAGGAGCTTGGGACCGGTGGCGAGCGCCTTGGCGAGCTCGAGCTTCTTGAGGCCCGCGGCGCCCAGCCCGTCGACCGGCGCGCGGCGATCGGTCGGCAGGCCGACCATGGCGAGCGCCTTTTCGGCCGCCTCGTCGGCCTTGGCGCGGCTGTGGCTGCCCTGGCCGTAGAAGCCGGCGAGCTCGACGTTCTCGAAGATGGTGAGCCTGCGGAACGGCCGCGGGATCTGGAAGGTGCGGCCGATGCCGCGATTGATGATGCGATGCGGGGCGAGTCCCCCGATCTCGTGGCCCTCGAACCTGATCGATCCCGCCGACGGCGGGAAGGTGCCCGAGAGCATGTTGAAGATCGTGCTCTTGCCAGAGCCGTTCGGGCCGATCAGGCCGAGTATCTCGCCCTGATCGACCTTGAAAGACACGTTGCTGACGGCAGTGAAACCGCCGAAACGCTTGACCAACCCCTCGACGACGAGCACGGCCGCTGCGGTCGCTACTTGACCGAATAGACCGTGCCCGCCGGGAACGGCATCACGGCGTCGCGCTGTGCCTGGCGCTTGGGCCATACGACATACGACTTGTCGTCGACGTACTGGACGATGACCGGGGCCGCCCGTTCGTTCTGGCCGGCGATCGGTGAGCCCTCGCCGGCATACTTGACGCCGAAGCCCAGCATCGTGCCGCCCTCGGGCAGGTCGACCTCGAGCGCCGCCTTGCGCAGCGCATCGGCGTCGACGCCGCCGTACTTCTTGATCGCCCGCGGCATGACCTCGGTGAAGAAGACGTAAGTGTTGGACGCCGCCATGCCGACATGCGCCGAGCGGAGGGTCGTTCCGGGCTTGGCCTTGTCGTACTCCTCACCGACCATCTTGATGATCGGCGGCAGCTTGGGGTCGAGCGCCTTCTGGTTGGTGTCCCAGATCGAGATCGGGTCGACGTTGTAGATATAGTTGACGTCGTTGCCGAGCCCTTCCTTGAGCTTGGAATAGACGCCGTAGCCTGCGCCATGGCCGATCAGCGCACCGAACTTCAAGCCGCCCTCGCGCGCCTGGCGATGGAACAGCGTGATGTCGGGGTTGTATCCGGTATGCAGGATGACGTCCGGCCGAGCGCGCTTGAGCTTGGTGACCAGCGCCGACAGGTCGGGCGCGGTGGCGGCATAGCCTTCCTTGAGCACGATGTTGAAGCCCGCCTTCTTGGCGCCGGCCTCATTGCCCTTGGCGACGTCGACGCCGTAGGCACCGTCCTCGTGGATGATCGCCACGCGCAGGTCCTTGGGCTCCTTGCCGAACTTCTCCTTGGCGTTCTTGGCAACGAAATCCGCCGACAGCTCGCCGAACTGTGCGCCCGACGGCTGGACGCGGAACACGTACTTGAGGTTACGGTTCTCCAGCACGGCCGAGGAAATGCAGGTCGTGATCCACATGAACTTCTTGAGCTGCTCGACGCGGGCCGCCACCGGCACGCACTGCGCCGACGAGAAGAAGCCCAGCACCATGTCGACCTTTTCCTGCTCGATCAGGCGGACGGCCTCGTTGATCGCGACGTCGGGCTTGCTCTGGGCGTCGGCATAGACTGCCTCGATCTTGTAGCCTTCGACACCGCCCTGCTTGATGAAGTTGTCGATCATGATCTTGGCGCCGAGGTGATGCAGCTCGGAGCCGCCACCGGCCAGCGGGCCGGTCAGGTCGTAGATGACGCCGATCTTGATCTTCTTCTCCTGGGCGTATGCGGAAGCCGCCAAGCCCAAAGCTGCAACCGCAGCCACCATCCCGCCCACGAAGCGGGCGACCTTGCCCCTGGACATTCAGTCCTCCCTAAAGGCTCTTGTTTGCGTTTCTCCCTCGACTCGCATCACACGGGGCGGGCAGGAAGATGTCAAGCTTTGCCGGACCGCAGGCCTCCAAGAGCCTATGGCCTCCCCTCGCCCGGCGTCAGGATGTCGAACATCAGCGGATTTGGCTCCATCTCGACGACGGTGAACAGGACGGCGAGCCGCGAAGGATCGCCCTCGATCCCGAGCTTGCCCGCCTGAATGGCCTGTGGCGGCGTGAGCTTGCCCAGCACCATGGCATCGAGCGTGTCGCGCGTGGTGACCACCGAGGCCGTGGCCTCGTCTGACCACTCGCCGAGGCGATGCGTCAGCGTCGAGTGCCTGAGCGTGAGCACGAGCTTCTCGTCGCGATCGGTGAAGTGCCAGTTGATCACCATCGACTGGCCGGCGGCCTTGGCCGGGTCGAGCCGGATCGCCATCAGGTCGAAGAAGATGTCGGAGGACAGGCCGGCCAGGGTGTCGGCGCCGATGGCGATACGCGCCGGAAGCGGGAATACGCCATGGCGCAGCTCCTGGGCGCCGTAGAGGAAGGCGTTCCGCCAGGTGGCCGATTCGGCCTGGTAGCCCATCTGCTCCAGCGCATCGGCGCAGAGCGCGCGCGCCTCGATGTTCTTCGGATCGGCGTAGACGACCTCCTTCATGACCTGCGCCACCCAGCGATACTCGCCCTTGGCAAAGTCGTCCTTCGCACGGGCAACGACGGCAGCGCTGCCGCCCATGTACTCGACGAACTTGGCGGCCGCGCGCGCCGGCGGCAGCGGATGGAGGTTGCAGGGGTTGGCGTCGTACCAGGAGAGGTAACGCTGATAGACCGCTTTTACATTGTGGCTGACCGAGCCGTAGTAGCCGCGCACGGTCCAGCGCTCGGCCAGGCCCGGCGGCAGGTCGATGGCCTCGGCGATCTCGGCCGGCCGCCAGCCCTTGTTCATCAGGCGCAGGGTCTGATCGTGGATGTGCTTGTAAAGGTCGCGCTGGGCCTCGAGGTGGTCGAGCACCGCGGCGCGTCCCCACACCGGCCAGTGATGCTGGCCGATCATCACGTCGGTCTGCGGAGCATACATCGCAATGGCGTCGCCGATGTACTTGGCCCAGATGCGCGGATCGCGCGCCACCGCCCCGCGCAGCGGTATGAAATTGTGCAGCAGCGGGCAGGCGTTCTCCGCCATGTTGAGCACGCCGAGCCCGGGATAGAACATGTGCATCTCGGCCGGCGCCTCGGTCTCGGGCGCGAGCTGGAAGACGATGCGAACACCGTCGATCGTATGCTCCTCGACCGGCTGCACGATGCTCATGGTCGGCGCGATCAGGCCGGTCGAGCCGCGGGCGATGCCCTTGCCCAGGCCGGCATCGACCTGCCCGCGCGGCCCCCGTGGCAGCATGGTGCCGAACTGGAACTGCGCGCGTCGCGCCATCGGCATGCCGGCCAGAACGTTTTCGCCCGACACGGCTTCCATGAATCCGTCGGGCGCGATGACCGCGACCTTGCCTGCCTTCACGTCGGCCTCGTCGATCACGCCGCGCACGCCGCCGTAGTGATCGACGTGGCTGTGGGTATAGATAACGGCGATGACCGGCTTGTTCGGCCGATGCGCGAAGTAGTGCGCCAGGGCGGCGCGCGAGACCTCGGCGGTGGTCAGCGGATCGATCAGGATCAGGCCGCTGTCGCCCTCGATCACCGTCATGTTGGCGATGTCGAAGCCGCGCAGCTGGTAGAGCCGTTCAGTGACCTTGAACAGGCCGTTGGCCATGTTGAGCCGCGCCATGCGCCACAGGCTGGGATTGACCGTGGCCGGCGCCAGCTCGCCATCGATGAAGGCGTATTCGCCGAGGTTCCACAGCACCGTGCCGCTCTTCGAGCGCACCATGCCCTCGGGCACGGGCGCGATCAGGCCGCGACTGGCCGCCTCGAAATCACCTTGCTCGGCAAACGGCAGCTTGGCGGCCATCGCGGCATTGGCGGCCCTGGTGGCGGGCTCGGCGTCGCGGGCGACGTCGAGATGCGATGCCGGAACCGGCACGGCCGAAGCGGTCGCCATTTCTCTCTTCCCCTCATTCGCGTGCCGGCGCACTTTGCGGGCCCGCCATGGCCACGCGCAAGCTCTCCCTCGCCGTCATTCGCCGCACGGTCGCCGCCCTGCCCGGCGTCGAGGAAGGCACGTCCTACGGCACGCCGGCCTGGCGCCACAAAGGCAAGCTGGTGGCCAGGCTTCACCAGGACGGCCGCTCGATCGTGCTGAAGGTTGGCGCCGAGACGCGCGATCACCTCATGCAGGCCGATCCAGAGACCTTCTTCATCACCGACCATTACATCGGCCATCCGATGGTGCTGGCCCGGCTCGACAGGCTGAGCGCCGCGGATCTCAAGAAGCTGCTGGTGCGAGCGATGGGCATGAAGCACAGCAAACGATCAAGCGGAGCGCCGGGGCCCCCCGGCGCCGCGCAGTTGATATGG
>JAEWIV010000222.1 GCA_023386865.1 Pseudomonadota bacterium | reverse complement strand
TCTACACACCATGCGGCGCCGATTCGCTCTACATGGCCATGATGGCGCCGCTGGCCGACGCCGAGGCGTCGGCGATCCCGGTCGATCCCGACGTCTGGGCCTCGTGCTTCCCCGACCTCCGGCCGGTGCTCGAGGCGATCGGCACCAACGGACGTTACGACGTCTACGAGACGACGCGGCTGGATCGCTGGTCGTCCGGCCGCGTCGCCATCGTCGGCGATTCCGCCCATGCCATGCCGCCGACCCTCGCCCAAGGGGCGGGATGCGCCATGATGAATGCGCTTGGCCTCGCGGTTGCCGTCGAGGGCGTGAGTCGCGACGACCTGCCGGCCGCACTCGCCGCGTGGGAGGCGCGCGAACGCCCCCTGACCGACCACACCCAATCGAGCGCAGCGCACCTCGCGGCGACCCGCGCCCTGGCGCAGGGCATGCCGTGGGACAGCGACGTCTTCCGCGCGGTCCGCCACGTTCCCACCGGGACTTGAGGCTGAGGCCCTTGACGCCGCGGCAGGAACGCCTCCAGAATTAACTAGCTAGTTAGTTAAGAGGGGTGGAATGCCGGAGGCAGGGGTGACGACGGCAAGCAAGGTGGCGATCGACATCGGGGGCACCTTCACGGACATCGCGCTGGCGACGGCCGACGGGCGGATTCACCAGAGCAAGATCTCCTCGACGCCGGACGATCCCAGCCGCGCGGTGATCGAGGGCGTGGCCCAGCTGTTGGCCGAGCTCGGTCTCGATCCGGCCGGCGTCAGCGAGGTGATGCACGGCACGACGGTCGGCTCGAACACCATCCTGCAGCGGGCCGGGGCGCGCACCGGGCTGATCACGACACGCGGCTTCCGCGACGTGCTGGAGATCGGCCGCATCCGCATGCCCGACATGTTCGACCTCACCTGGGAGAAGCCGAGGCCGTTGGTGCCGCGCCGTCACCGCCTCGAGGTCGCCGAGCGCATCGCTGCCGACGGTTCGATCGTGACGCCGCTCGACGAGGAAGAGGTCGTTGCGGCGGGCCGCGCGCTGGTCGCCGACGGCATCGAGGCGATCGCCATCGCCTTCCTGAACAGCTATCGCAATCCGGTGCATGAGCAGCGGGCCGAGGCCGTGCTGCGCGCGGCGATCCCCGGCCTGCTGGTGACCAGCTCGTGCGCTGTCCTGCCGGAGATCAAGGAGTACGAGCGGACCAGTACGACCGTGGTCAACGCCTACCTGCTGGCCGCCATGCAGCGCTACCTGCAAACGCTCGAAACGGGCCTGCGCGGCATCGGCGTCGCCGCACCGATCCTCGTGATGACGTCCAATGGCGGCATGCTGGCGGCCAAGGCCGTCTGCGAGAAGCCGGTCCTCGCCGTTGCGTCCGGCCCCGCCGGCGGCGTGATCGGCGCCGCCCGCCTGGGCGCCGCGCGCGGCGACCGCGACGTCATCGTCTTCGACATGGGCGGCACGACAGCCAAGGCGGTGATCGTCGAGGACGGACGGCCGACCATGACGTCGGAGTACGAGTTTCGCGACGGCATCTCGACGTCGAGCCGCTTCGTCAAGGCAGGCGGGTACATGCTGAAGGTGCCGGCGATCGACATCGCCGAGGTGGGCGCGGGCGGTGGGTCGATCGCCGGCATCGACAAGGGCGGTCTGCTGGTCGTCGGTCCGCAGTCGGCCGGCGCGGTTCCGGGCCCGGCCTGCTACGGGCTCGGCAACGACCGGCCGACGGTGACCGACGCCAACGTCGTGCTGGGTTTCATCAATCCCAGCAGTCTGGCCGGCGGCCGGCTCGGCATCGACAAGGCGCTGAGCGAGAAGGCCATCGCCGACCATCTCGCGATCCCGTTGGGTCTCGACATTGCCGATGCCGCGCACGGCATTCGCGCCGTGGCGAACGCGAACATGGCCCGCGCGGTGCGCGCCGTCACCGTCGAGCGCGGCCGCGATCCGCGCGACCTCACCTTGATGGCGTTCGGCGGCAATGGCGGGGTGCATGCCTTCGATCTCGCCCGCCAGCTCGGCATTCCCACTGTCGTCGTTCCGCCGCTGTCCGGCGTGTTCTGCTCGGTCGGCATGCTGGCAAGCGATGTCGAGCACATCGCGATGGCCACCGTCGTGCGTCGCCTCGATCGCATGCACGCCGGCGACCTCGCGGCGCTGCGTCAGGGCGTGGCTGCCGAGGTCGATGCGCGGCTCGCGGCCGACGGCTACCGGCCTGACCGGCGGGCGATCGTCTTCGAGGCCGAGCTGCGCCACGAAGGCCAGGCCAGCGAGCTCACCGTGCCGCTCGACGGCGACGCTCTCGACGTGCTGCGCGAGCGCTTCGCGGCCGAGTACTTCAAGACCTACGGCTACCGCGACACGACGCCGGTCGAGCTGATGAAGCTGCGCGCCATCGGCCGCGGCCTGCGCGACAACCGGCTGGATTTCGCCGACATGAAGATCGCCCCGCGTGCCGGCAGCTCGGGGGGCGCGAGCCGAGTCGTGTCGTTCACGCGCGGCGAGCCCGCCGTGCCGGTCGCGATCGTCGGGCGCGACGCGCTGGGGAGCAAGCCCCGGCCCGGACCTTTGATCGTGGAAGAGTTCGACGCCACCGTCGTCGTGCCGCCGGACGCCACCGTGCATTGCGATGCGATCGGCTGCATCGTCGTGGAGATTGCCGCATGAAGATCGATCCGATCACCTTCGCCGTCGTCAAGAACGGCCTCGATTCGATCGCCGACGACATGGCCTACACGGTGGTGCGTACCGCCCGCTCGGAGATCGTCAAGGACGTCATGGACTTCTCGGCGGCCCTGTGCGCCGCCGACGGCCAGATGGTGGCGCAGGCCAAGACCATCGCCCAGCATCTCGGCGCCATTCCCGAAGCCATGGAGTCGGTGCTGACGGCCTTCGCCGACGACCTGCACGACGGCGACGTGGTGATCATGAACGATCCCTATCACGGCGGCATGCATCTGCCGGACATATTCATGTTCGTGCCGATCTTCCACGACGGCGTGCGTCGAGCCTTCGCCGTCGTGATTTGCCATCATACCGATGTCGGTGGCCGTGTGCCGGGCTCCAATGCCTCCGATTCGACCGAGATCTACCAGGAAGGCCTGCGCATGCCGCCGCTCAAGCTCTACGAGCGCGGCAAGATCAATCGCACCCTGGAGAAGCTGATCCGCATCAACGTGCGGGTGCCGGACCGCGTGCTGGGCGATCTCGCGGCGCAGTATGCCGCCGCCCAGGTCGGTCGCCGCGGCCTGGAGAAGCTCATGCAGCGCTACGGCGCCGACGAGCTCGATGCCTACATGCAGGAACTGCTCGACTACGCCGAGCGGATGACCCGACAGGAGATCCTGACCTGGCCGCGCGGCACCTGGCGGTTCACCGACCATATCGACAGCGACGGCTTCTCCGATGCGCCGATTCCCATCTCCGTCGCTGTCACCGTGCGCGACGGCGGCACGCTCGCCGTCGACTATTCAGGCTCCTCGCCGCAGGTGCGCGGCGCGCTCAACTCGACCCTGAGCTTCACCCGCTCGCTCACCTATCTCAGCGTGCGCTGCGTGCTGGCCAAGGACATTCCCAACAACGTGGGCCTGTTCCGCTGCGTCGAGGTGACGGCGCCCGAAGCCTCGATCCTCAATCCGGCGATGCCCGGCGCCTGCGCGGCGCGCGCGCTCACCGGCTACCGCGTCTTCGACACCATGCTGGGCGCGCTGGCGCAGATCGTGCCGGACAAGGTGCCGGCGGCGGGCGAGGGCGGCAACAGCGTCATCTGCATCAGCGGGCTTCGGCCGAACCGCGAGCCGTTCATCATCGTCGACATGATCTGCGGCGCCTGGGGCGGCCGGCCCGACAAGGACGGGCTCGAGGCAGTGACCAACGCCTCGCAGAACCTCTCCAACATGCCGGTCGAGGTCATGGAGGCCGAGCATCCCGTGCGCATCGAGGAATATGCGTTCGTGACCGACAGCTGCGGTGCCGGTCGCTATCGCGGCGGCGTCGGCATCCGGAGAACCTATCGCGTCCTTGCGCCCGAGGCGCTTTTGCAGATGCGCACCGACCGCGTCCGCTTCGCGCCGTACGGGCTGGCCGGCGGCGCGCCGGGAGGCACCTCCGCCAACTACATGGAGGTGGCCGGCGAGCGCCGGGCCTTGCCCGGCAAGATCACCACCAACATTCAGCGTGACACGGTGATCGTGCACGAGCAGGCGGGTGCCGGCGGCTTTGGTGATCCGCTGGAGCGGCCGCCGGAGGCAGTGCTGGAAGACCACCTCGAGGGCAAGATCACGCGCAACTACGCGGAGCGCTTCCATGCCGTGGTGCTGACTCCGGCAGGCGCGCTCGATCGCGACGCCACCGCCGCCCTGCGCGCGGCGAGAGCGGTCGCGGCGGCGGCCTGAGGTCATGCAGGTCATCGCGGCTCGAGAGCCACCGCGTCGCGCCCGCAACGCGGCGGCGACGCGGGCCCACCTCCACCCGGTCGCGCAGGCCGAGTTCGTCGCGCACGGGCTGAGCGGCGCCCGAATGGACCGCATCGCCGAAACCTGCGCCGTCAACAAGAACCTGCTTTATCACTACTTTGGCTCCAAGGAAGACCTCTACCTCTCGGTGATCGAGGGCATCTGGGCGGGCCTGCGCGCCAACCAGCACGACGACGAGCTGATGGCGATGCCGCCGGAACGGGCGATGCGCCGGCTGGTCACCAATACCTTCGATCATTTCGTCGCCACGCCGGAGCTGATCCGGTTGATGAGCGTCGAGAACATCCACTACGCACGCAATCTCAGGCGCTCGACCGCGGTCAAGCCGTTGTACGGCAACCTCCTCGACACGCTGCAGACGATCTTGCGGCGCGGTCAATCCGAGGGCATTTTCCGGCGCAAGGTCGACGTGATCGATCTTTATCTCTCGATCTCGGGCCTCGCCTACTTCTTTCTGTCCAACCAGTACACGTTGTCCTGGCTGCTCGATCGCCCGTTGGTGACGCCGCGTCGCGTTGCCGCCCGGCGTCGGCATGTCGTCGACATGGTGCTGGCCTATCTCGTGCATCCGTCGTCGGAGGGGCAGAATATGCTGGCGGCGCAATCTGGAGAGGGGAGAAAGGGATGAGCAGGATATCTTGGGGAGTGGTGGCGGCGGCGATGGTGATCGCAGCCGCGAGCCCGGCGACAGCGCAGGAAAAGATGTCGGTGCGGCTCGATTTCGCGCCATGGGGCGTCCAGGCGGCCATGCACCTGGCCAACCAGAACGGCCTGTTCAAGGCGGCTGGCCTCGAGGTCGACGTTCAGGACGGCCGCGGCTCGGGCAACACCATCCAGCTGGTCAATGCCGGGCAGGTCGATGTCGGCCAGGTGCAGGTCGGCCTGCTCGGGGCAGCGCGTGCCCAGGGGGCCCCTTTGAAGGCAATCGCCACCATCATGCCCAAGACCGACCTCTGCGTGCTGGTCGACAAGACCTCGCCGATGGACAAGGCGGCCGACCTCAAGGGCAAGACCGTGGTCGTCTTCGCCGCCAGCCCGTGGGCGCCGCTGATCGATCCCTATCTGAAGTCGGGCGGCCTCAATCGTGAGACCGCGAAGATCGATTTCGTCGATCCCGCCGCCCTGTGGGGCACCTACATCGCCAAGCGCGCCGACGGCCTGATGTCGACGGCGAGCTCGGCCGTGCCGGTCGCCGAGGCCTCGCGCCCGTCCAAGTGCCTGTGGGCCTCCGGCGCCGGCCTGAATTTCATGAGCTATGGGCTGGTCGCGAAGGAAGACACCATCGCCAAGCGCGGTCCTGCGCTGAAGAAGCTGATCGAGACCCAGCAGAAGGCCTGGGAGCAGATCCGCAAGAACCCGGAGGACGGCGTCAAGGCGATGCTCGCCGCGCGCCCCGATGCACGCCTCGATCCAGCCGTGCAGAAGAGCCAGATCGTCATGTCGCTCGACTTCTTCGAGACGCCGGCGACCAAGGGCAAGCCGATCGGCTGGCAGGCGGCGGCCGACTGGGAGGCGACCTTGAAGACGCTCGAGGCCGCCGGCGTGGTCAAGCCGGGCTGGAAGGCCGACGACTACTTCACGAACGCGCTGATGGACTGAGCGGTGCCGGAGGCATCGACTTTCATGGGCACCGCGCATGTCTGCCTTCGGAACGTGGGCAAGACATACGCCTCGCCGCGTGGACCGGTGCCGGCGCTGGCCGGCATCGACCTCGACCTCGGCGTCGGCGAGTTCGTCAGCATCGTCGGGCCCTCCGGCTGCGGCAAGAGCACACTGCTCAAGCTGGTTGCCGGCCTCGAGGGATTGAGCGCCGGCGAGATCATGGTCGATGGCCGGCGTATCGACGGACCGCCCGACGGGTTGGGCGTCGTCTTTCAGCGCGACGTCCTGCTCGACTGGAGAACCATTCTCCAGAACGTGCTGCTGTCGGTAGAGCTCGCCGGCAAGCCGACGGCCGCCTACCGCCAGCGTGCCGAGGCGTTGCTCGCGCGCTTCGGCTTGGGGGCGTTCGAGCATCGGTATCCTTGGGAGCTGTCGGGCGGCATGCGCCAGCGCGCGTCGATTTGCCGTGCCCTGCTGTCAGACCCACAGCTCCTGCTGATGGACGAGCCATTCGGCGCCCTCGATGCGATGACGCGCGACGACCTCAATCTCGAGCTGGCGCGCATCTGGCAGGAGACGCGGAAGACCCTGCTGTTCATCACCCATTCGATCGCCGAGGCGGTGTTTCTGTCGGACCGGGTGGCCATGATGGGCCGCGCCCCGGGCTCGATCATGGAGATCGTCACCATCGACCTGCCGCGGCCGCGCTCGCTGGCGGTGCGCGAGAGCGCCGCCTTCGGCCGGTACGTCGCGCACATCCGCCATCACTTCGCCGAGCTCGGCATCGTCAAGGAATAACCGATGCTGAAGCGGTTGCTTGCGCCCAGCGAGGCGCGCGACGTCATCCTGGTCCTCGCCGCCAGCCTGCTCTTGTGGGAAGCGGGCGTGCGGATCTTCCAGCCGCCGCCGCTGATCCTCCCGGCACCGAGTGCGATCGTCGGCGCCTTCCTGCAGACACCCGGCCTGTTCATGCGCCAGCTCGGCTTCACGTTGGGCATGACCTGCCTGGGCTTCGCGCTGGCCGTCGTGCTGGGGGTTCTGCTGGCCGTGGCGATCGTTTCCTCGAAGCTCCTCGAGCGCACGATCTACACGCTTCTGGTTGCGCTCAATTCGATCCCCAAGGTGGCGCTGGCGCCGCTTTTCGTCATCTGGATGGGGACGGGCACCGAGCCCAAGGTGGCGATTGCCCTCATGCTCGCGATCTTTCCCATCGTCATCGACACCGTGCTCGGCCTGCGCTCGGTCGATCCCGACATGCTGCATCTCGCCCGCGTCTCGCGTGCCTCGCCGTTGGCCGTGCTGGCCAAGATCAAGTTCCCCTGCGCATTGCCCAGCCTGTTTGCCGGCATGAAGGTCGGCATCTCCTTCGCGCTGGTCGGCGCCATCGTCGGCGAGTTCGTCGCCGGCAGCAAAGGCCTCGGCTTCCAGATCCTGGTGGCACAGGGCCAGTTCGACACGCTCGGCGTCTTCGTCTGCCTGGTGCTGCTCGGCATCTTCGGCACGCTTCTGTTCTTCGTGCTCGACTACGCCGAGCGGCTCTGCCTGCCGTGGCACGTCTCGCAGCGCGGCCGCCATAGCGCCGGCGACTGACGCGCGATCTTAGCGGCGGGCGCCCGGTGCCGTGTCGCGCAGGTAGGTGAGGGCAGCCTGCGCGCCGCCGCTCTTGTGCGGCACCTTGGCAAGACCCAACGCCATCTCCACGCCCGAGAGCGTGCCCATCAGCATGAGGTCGTTGAAGTCGCCGAGATGGCCGATGCGGAAGACCTTGCCGGCGACCTTGCTGAGGCCCTGGCCCAGCGACAGGTTGAAGTTCTCCAGCGCGACCTTGCGGAAGGCGTCGGCGTCGTGGCCTTCGGGCATGACGATCGCGGTGAGGGAGCCGGAGTAGGCCTTGGGATCGTTGCACAGGATCTCCAGGCCCCAGGCGTTGACGGCGCTGCGCGTCGCTTCGGCGTGCCGCGCATGGCGCGCGAACACCGCGTCGAGGCCTTCCTCCAAGAGCATGTCGCAGGCCTCGTTCAGGCCGTAGAGCAGGTTGGTGGCAGGCGTATAGGGGAACCAGCCGTTGGCGTTGGCCGCCAGCATCTCCTCCCAGTTCCAGAACGCCTTGGGCAGCTTGGACGTCCTGGAGGCGGCCAGAGCCTTCTCGCTCACGGCATTGAAGGAGAGGCCGGGGGGCAGCATCAGGCCCTTCTGCGAGCCCGCCACGGTGACGTCGACGCCCCAGGCATCGTGGCGATAGTCGATCGAGCCCAGCGAGGAAATGGTGTCGACCAGCAGGAGCGCCGGGTGCTTGGCGGAATCGATGGCGCGGCGGATCGCGCCGATGTCGCTGGTGACGCCGGTGGAGGTCTCGTTGTGGACGATGCACACCGCCTTGATCGCGTGGTCCGTATCGTCCTTCAGGCGCTTCTCGATGGCGGCGGGATCGGCGGGCTTGCGCCAGTCGCCGCCCATGAACTCCGACCTGATGCCGAGCTTGTCGGCCATCTTCTTCCACAGCGAGGCGAAGTGGCCGGTCTCCCACATCAACACCAGGTCGCCGGACGACAGCGTGTTGACCAGCGCCGCCTCCCACGCGCCGGTGCCCGATGCCGGATAGACGATCACCGGCTGCTTGGTCTGGAAGACCTGGCGGACGCTTCTCAGCACCTTCCTGGCCAGCGCGTTGAATTCAGGTCCGCGATGATCGATGGTCGGATAGTCCATCGCGCGCAGGATCCGGTCGGGCACGTTGGTCGGCCCCGGGATTTGCAGGAAATGCCGTCCGCTGGGATGAGAGTTCAGTCGCATGGCGGGGCCCCTTTCTCTGTTGCATTTTGTATACAACATGCCAAAGTATGTCCAACAGAAATGGACGGCTCTTCACTCACGATTGCCCGCTCGACGCTGCCGCAGGCGGCCGCCGACCGGTTGCGCAGCCTGATCGTCGAGGGCGTGCTGGCGCCGGGCGCGCGGCTGCATGAGCGCGAGCTCAGTGAGCAGCTCGGCGTGTCGCGCACGCCGTTGCGCGAGGCCTTCCGGCTGCTGGCCGCCGAAGGCCTGCTGCTGCAGCTGCCCAATCGCGGCGTGCAGGTCGTGGCGCTGTCGCGAGAGGATGTGCGCCATGCCTTCGAGGTCATGGCCTCGCTCGAGGGGCTTGCCGGCGAGCTTGCCGCAGCCCGCGTGACCGCGGCCGATCTCGACGATCTCAGAGGCCTGCAGGGCGAGCTGGAGAGTGCCCACAAGCGACGCGACCTGCCGGGCTACTACCGGATCAACCGGGCCATCCACGACCGCCTCAACGCCATCGCCGGCAATCCCGTGCTGGCGCAGACTTACCGCACGCTCAATGCACGGCTGCATGCGCTGCGCTTCCGCTCCAACCTCAACGGCGCCAAGTGGGACCGGGCGGTCGCGGAACATCGTTCCATGCTCGCCGCCCTTGCGGCGCGCGACGGCGCTGCGCTACGTGACCTGCTCGTTCGGCACCTGCACGCCAAGCTTCAGGCGGTGCTGGAAACCATGGGGCAAGACAAAGAGTAATCGGGAGGAGTTGACGATGACGTACGAGACTTCACGGCGCCGCGCGCTCCAGCTGGGCATGGCGGCCTCGCTGGCGGCGCCTGCGGTGGCGCGTGGCCAGCAGGGGTGGCCGCCCGCGACAATTACCTGGCTGAACCCGTTCCCGGCCGGAGGCGGCACCGACGTCTTCGCGCGCCCGCTGGCGGCGCAGGTCGGCGAGCAGCTGGGCTGCCAGATCATCATCGACAACAAGGGCGGTGCCGGCGGCACGGTCGGCGCCTCGCAGGCGGCCAAGATGAAGCCCGACGGATCGGTGTTCTTCGTCGGCGCCATCCATCACACCATCGCGCCCTCGATCTACAAGAGCCTCGACTACGACCTCGAGAAGGATTTCATCCCGATCACCATGATCGCCCTGGTGCCGCAGGTGATCTCGATCAATCCCAGCCGCGTGCCGGTGACCACCGCGTCCGACTTCATCGCCTACGTGAAGAAGAACCCCGGCAAGGTGAACTATGCCTCGCCCGGCGCCGGCACCGCCCATCACCTGGCCGGCGAGCTGTTCAAGCTCGAGACGAAGACCGACATCACCCACGTGCCCTATCGCGGCGCCGGCCCGGCCATGCAGGACCTGCTGGCGGGCAACGCCGACATGATGTTCGACGGCATGGGCACCTCGGCGGCGCAGATCCGCACCAAGCGCCTGATCGGCCTCGCCGTGGCGACGCCGCAGCGCAACCCGGAGTTCCCCGACATCCCGACGGCGGCCGAGATCGGCGTGCCCAATTGGATCGTGTCGACCTGGTATGGCCTGTGGGCCATCAAGGGCACCCCACAGCCGATCGTCGACCGCATGCATGGCGAAGTCGTGAAGGCGCTGGCCAGTCCCAAGCTGCAGCAGATCTGGAAGGACCAGACCGCGCAGGTCGGCGGCGAGAGCCAGGCCGACTTCGCCAAGCGCATCCGCACCGAGATCGAGAAATGGCAGAAGGTCGTTGACGCGGCCGGAGTGAAGCTGGACTGAGCACGCTCGAACAAACCCTGCGCCGCACCGTCAAGGGCGACGTTCTCTTCGACGCCGCCTCGCGCGGACGCTATTCGACCGACGCCTCGATCTACCAGGTCGAGCCGGTGGGCGTCGTGCTGCCGCGCGACGAGACCGACCTCGCGCTGGTCATGGACGTGGCGCGCGACGCCAGGGCGGCGATCCTGCCGCGCGGCGCCGGCACATCGCAGTGCGGCCAGACGGTGGGCCAGGCGCTGGTCGTCGACGTCTCGAAATACATGCGCGAGGTCGTGGGCTTCGACAAGAAGCGCGCCGAGGTCACGGTGCAGCCCGGAGTCGTGCTCGACCAGCTCAACGCCTGGCTCCGGCCGCACGGCCTCTGGTACCCGGTCGACGTCTCGACCTCGGCGCAGTGCACCTTGGGCGGCATGGCCGGCAACAACTCCTGCGGCAGCCGCTCGATCCGCTACGGCAACATGGTGCACAACGTCGCCTCGATCGACGCCATCCTGGCCGACGGCCAGCGCGCGCGCTTCGGCTCGGCGCGGCCCGAGGACATGCCGGCCGCCGTGCGCGCGATCGCCGACAAGGTGGCGGCACTGGCCTTCGCCGAGCGCGACGAGATCGAGCGCATGTACCCCAAGGTGCTGCGGCGGGTCGGCGGCTACAACCTCGACATCTTCTTCCCGCAATCGGAGCGGCCCTACACGCTCGACAACTCGGTGAACCTCGCCCATCTCCTGGTCGGCAGCGAAGGCACGCTCGCCGTCACCGAGCGCCTCACGCTCAAGCTGGCGCCGCTGCCCAAGCACAAGACGCTGGGCGTTGTGAACTTCCCGAGCTTCTACAAGGCGATGGAAAGCGCCCAGCACATCGTCAAGCTGAAGCCGACAGCCGTCGAGCTGGTCGACCGAACCATGATCGAGCTGGCGAGAGCCAATCCCGCCTTCCGGCCGGTGATCGAACGTGCCCTGCTCGGCGAGCCCGAGGCCATCCTGCTGGTCGAGTTCGCCGGCGAGGAGCGCGCGCCGCAGCTGCGCGATCTGCAGCGCCTGGTCGAGCTGATGGGCGACCTCGGTCTGCCCAAGAGCGTCGTGGAGATGCCCGAACCCGGGCCGCAGGCCGCGCTGTGGGAAGTGCGCAAGGCCGGCCTCAACATCATGATGTCCATGAAGGGCGACGGAAAACCGGTGTCCTTCATCGAGGACTGCGCCGTGCCGCTGGAGCACCTCGCCGACTACACCCAACGGCTCACCGACGTCTTCACCCGCCACGGCACCAAGGGGACGTGGTACGCCCATGCGTCGGTCGGCACGCTGCATGTGCGGCCGATCCTCGACATGCGCCGCGACGGGGCCGAGAAGATGCGCGCGATCGCCGAGGAGGCGTCGGCGATGGTGCGCGAGTACAAGGGCGCCTTCTCGGGCGAGCACGGCGACGGGCTGGTGCGCTCCGAATGGGTGGCCTGGCAGTACGGCCCGCGGCTCACCAGGGCGATGGGCGAGGTCAAGGACCTGTTCGATCCGACCGGCATGCTCAATCCCGGCAAGATCGTGCGGCCGACGAAGATGGACGACCGCTCGCTGTTCCGCTTCAAGCCGGGCTACAAGAACGTCGGCTACAAGCCCGCGCTCGACTGGTCGGCATGGAACGTCCAGAACGACCCGATGACCGAGGCGCTGACGGCGCCCGGCAGCGGCGGCGACACGACCGGCGGCTTCGCCAAGGCCGCCGAGATGTGCAACAACAACGGGCACTGCCGCAAGTTCGACGCCGGCACGATGTGCCCGTCCTTCCGCGTCACCCGCGACGAGCAGCATCTGACGCGCGGCCGCGCCAATACGCTGCGCTTGGCGCTGAGCGGCCAGCTCGACGGCGGGCTGACGTCGGACGCGGTCGCCGCGGCGATGGACCTCTGCGTCAGCTGCAAGGGCTGCAAGCGCGACTGCCCGACCGGCGTCGACATGGCGCGCATGAAGATCGAGGTGCGCTCGGCACGTCGCATGGCCAAGGGCTTGAGCTGGCGCGACCGGCTGATCGGCAACCTGCCGGAGATCGCGCCGTGGGCCAGGCGCCTGCCGTGGCTGTTCAACATGGCGTGGTTCTTCCAGTCCTATCTCGGCTTCGCCAAGCAGCGCCGCCTGCCGCAGTGGCGCAGCGACACCTTCCTCGCCACGACCGACGTCGACCAGGCGGATGCCACGGTGGTGATCTTCGCCGACACCTTCTCCAACAATTTCGAGCCGCACGTCCTGCACGCGGCGCGGCGCGTGTTGCAGGCCGCGGGCCATCGCGTCGCCGTCGCCTGGCCGAACATCGGCTCGCCGGCACTGTGCTGTGGCCGCACCTATCTCGCCACCGGCCAGGTCGGGAAGGCGAGGGCCGAAGCGCAGCGGCTGCTGCAGGCGCTGCTGCTCTTCGTCGCCAGGGGCGTGCCGATCGTCGGGCTGGAGCCGTCGTGCCTGTTCACCTTGCGCGACGAGTTCCTGACGCTGGGGCTGGGCAAGGACGCGCAGGCGGTTTGCGACAACGCCTTCCTGTTCGAGGAATTTTTGGCCCATGAGAAGAGGGCAGGGCGCCTGCAGCTTGCATTGAAGCCATTGGCGCAGAAGGCGTTCCTCCATGGCCATTGCCACCAGAAGGCGTTCGGCGCCATGAGCGCCGTGCAGGAGGCGCTGGCGCTGGTTCCCGACCTTTCTGTCAACCTCATCGAATCGAGCTGCTGCGGCATGGCCGGCAGCTTCGGCTACGAGGCCGAGCACTACGAGACTTCGATCGCCATGGCCGAGCTCTCGTTGATGCCCGCGGTGCGCAAGGCGCCGGCCGACGCCCTGATCGTTGCCGACGGCACCTCCTGTCGCCACCAGATCGCCGACGGCGCCAACCGCCATGCGCTGCACGTCGCGCAGGTGCTGGAGCGGGCGCTGGCGTAGGCAGGGAGTGCCATCGCATATCGAGTTCCCCTCGGCCGTCTTCGGCCAAGGCATCTAC
>JAEWIV010000172.1 GCA_023386865.1 Pseudomonadota bacterium | reverse complement strand
GCCGTCGACGGCCGCCGTGCCGAAGCGTTGCGCCAGCGCCGCGGCGGCCCGGTCCGTGGCCTCCTCCAGGCGCGAGGCGTCGCGCGCCTCGATCTCGTTGCGCAACGGCGTGCCCTGGCAATAGGCGACGGCGACCTGGCGCGCCGACGGCGCCTTGCTGCGGGCATCGACCATGTCGATGGCGACGTCTGCAAAGCCCGCCGCCTCGAGATCCCGCCGGATGCGCCCGACATCGTGATGGCCATGCGGCGTGCGCGCCAAGAAGCGTGGCGGGTCGTCGGGAAAGAGCCCGGCCAGCGCCTCGGTCACGACGTCGGCGAACTCGTTCTCGGCGATGCGATCCCATACGCTGAACAGGAAGTGCCCGCCCGGCCGCAGCACCCGGCGTGCCTCCCGGTAGCCCTGCACCTTGTCGGGGAAGAACATCACGCCGAACTGGCAGGCCGCGACGTCGAAGCTTCGATCGGCGAACGGCAGGGCGAGTGCATCGGCCTGCTTCCACTCGACGGTGCCGCGCTGCTGGCGCTTCGCGGCCAGATCGAGCATCGGCTGGTTGAGATCGGTAGCCACGATGCGCGTCGATGCCGGCAGCCGCTCGGCGAGGGCGCGGGTGAGCACGCCGGTCCCTGCCGCCGTCTCCAGCACATCGTCCGGCGCCACCGCCGCAATACGGCCGGCCAGCTCGACGGCATAGGGCTCGAAGATCAGCGGCACCAGAAAGCGGTCGTAGATTTCGGGGATCGATCCGGCAAAATGCTTGTCGACGGCAACCATTGGCGCTCCGCGGCTCGTGTGCCTGATAGTATGATCGTTCGGAGGGACGCCATGAAGATCATCGATGCCCAGATCCACATCTGGTCGCAGACCATCACGCCGCCGAGCGGCGCTCATCGCAAGGTCGAGAAGTTCACCGCCGAGGAGGCGCTGAAGGAAATGGACGAAGCGGGCGTCGACGCCGCTCTCATCCATCCGCCCTACAGCTGGGACCCGACCTCCAACCAGCTGGCGCTGGCGGCGGCCCGCAAGTATCCCGACCGCTTCGCCGTCATGGGCCAGTTCGAGCTCGACGATCCCGAGAGCCGCAAGCGCATCGTCGGCTGGCGCAACCAGCCCGGCATGATGGGCCTGCGCTGGGCCCTGCTCTATCCCGACCAGCAGAAGGCGCTGCACGAGGGCAAGCTCGACTGGGTGTGGCCGGCTGCCGAAAAGGAGGGCATTCCCGTCGCCACCATGGCAGGGCTGTTCCTGAAGCCGTTCCGCAAGATCGCCGAGGCGCATCCCCGGCTGAAACTGATCATCGACCATTGCGGCCTGCTGCGCCTCGAGAAGGACGAGAAGGCATTCGGCAATCTCGACGAGCTCTGCTCGCTGGCGAAGCTGCCGAACGTCGCCGTCAAGGCCACCGGCGCGCCGGGCTACTCGACGCATCCCTATCCCTTCAAGAACCTGCATGACGGCTTGCAGCGCATCTTCGATGCCTACGGCCCCGACCGCTTCTTCTGGGGCACCGACATCACCCGCATGCCCTGCAGCTACCGGCAATGCGTGACCATGTTCACCGAGGAGCTGCCGTGGCTGAAGGGGCAGGACCTCGAGAACGTGATGGGCCGCGGCCTCGCCAAGTGGATCGGCTGGAACTACGCCTTCGACTGACCGCCGTCACCTTGCGAGCGGCAGGATCTGGCCCCTGATCTCCCCGCCCGGGTATTGCATGGTCATGACGTTGACGTACCAGCGCCCGGCCAGGACCTGGGCCGCCTGTTCGTCGGTGAGCGTGACGCCGTCCCGGATCGTATAGTCATAGATCGGGATGTTGATGGGCGCGACCTGGGGGCCGTTCTCGCCGGGCCCGGCCGGCCCCTGCAGATAACCCATCGTGACGGGGCCGCTCAGCCCCTGCAGGTTCAGGCGATATTCCAGCACCTTGGTCGAGGGCCGGTACACCGCCTCGAAGTAGCCGCTGCCGCGGCTCGCCGTCGGCGGCACTTCATAGGCGCCGCCGAGCGTGGCGCGGAGTTCCGTCCTCGGCACCCTGGACTCGCCGAGATAGAACGAGCAGGACGCCGCGAACAGCAGCGCCAGCATCACGGTCATGCGGGCAACGGCGATCATTCAACGCCCCCTTCCGCCGTCATACGCATGGCGTGCTGCCGATCTCCCCCAGCCATTGTGGTCTTCTCCTTGCGGGCACTCTAGCGGCAGTCGGACCGACTGGCGCACGGCGCGTCCCGCCCAGTTTGCTAAAGCACCGCAGCCGCGAGCAAGAATGTCCGTTGGGAGCCGCATGAGCCCGAAGCCTCGTATCACTGCCCAGGTCGCCGGTCGTGCCCTGCATCCCCTGCTGCGCCCCTTCGCCGTCGGCTATTTCTTCACCGCCTGCGCCGCAGATCTGGTCTACACCCAGGCAAGCGTCTTCGTCCGCCACAGCGTGCCCGAATTCGCCGACATCACCGAGTGGCTGCTGATCGCCGGATTGGTGATGGCCGCCCTCTCCGCCGTCATGGCGTTGATCGATCTGTGGGGCGAGCGTCAGTTCCGTGCTCTGCCCGACCTCGGGATGTACGTCGCCGGCAGTGCTCTGGTGATGGTGCTCGAGGTCCACAACCTCCACCTCCGGCAATCGGTCGGCGCCGAGGCCATCACCTCGACCGGCCTGGTCCTGTCGCTGGCCGCCAGCATCGTGCTGCTGGCGACGCCGTGGCGGCACTGGGCAAAATTGTATCGCTAAGCAGATCGAGGGGCTGGCATGGCGCGTCCGACGGGAGGATGATCCCGATCGGAGGAACGCGCCCATGAAATACGACGTCATCTCCGCCGACGGCCATGTCGACCTGATCTGGCTGCCGCCCGACCTTTTCACCAAGAATGCATCGGCCGCCTTCAAGGACCGCATGCCCCACGTGGTCGAGGGCCCCAAGGGACCCGAGTGGGTCAGCGCCAAGGGCGCCAAGTTCGGCCTGATGAACGGCATGGGCTCGGCCGGGCGCGAATACGTGCCGGGCGTCATCCACCGTTCCGACCGCATGGCCTCGACCGGCCTCTACGACGACGGCAAGAAGGGCATCCGCCGCCTCACCGAGCCCGAGCTGCGCCTGAAGGACCAGGACCGCGACGGCGTGCAGGCCGAGATCCTGTACGGCGTGCTGGGCTCGAGCGGCCGCCTCAACGATCCCGAGGCCGCACTGGAGATGCTGCGCATCTACAACGACTGGCTCCACGATTTCTGCAAGGCCGCACCCGACCGGCTGATCGGGCTCGCCAACATCCCGAACTACGACATGGAGGACTCGGTCGCCGAGGCCATGCGCTGCGCCAAGCGCGGCGTGCGCGGCTTCGACATCGCCAACCGGCCCGACATGACGCCGTTGTGGGACGAGCATTGGGAGCCGCTGTGGAAGTTCGGCCACGAGACCGGCATTCCGCTCCACTTCCATACGATCGGCGGCCGCTCGCCTGACTACAGCAAGATGAAGCCGCACATCGTGCGCCGCGTGCAGGCCGCGCACATCACCAACTTCCAGATGCACATGAGCTACATGCTGATGTCGCTGATCTACTCGGGCGCGCCCGAGCGCTATCCCAACCTCAAGATCGTGATCGGCGAGGCGGGACTGGGCTGGATCCCCTACGTGCTGCAGCACATGGACCTCGAATGGGAGGACCAGTTCAAGGATCTCGAGCTCAAGATGAAGCCGTCGGAGTACTGGTATCGGCAGTTCTACGCCACCTACCAGACCGATCCGATCGGCATCCGCCTGCTCGACGTGCTGGGCGAGGACAACGTGATGTGGGGCTCGGACTACCCGCATCCCGACGGCATCTGGCCCGATTCGCAGGAGTTCCTCGATCGCGAGCTGTCGGGGGTGAGCGCCGAGGCGCGCCGCAAGATCACGCGCGACAACGCGATGAAGCTCTATCGGCTGAGCAACTGATCTTGCCGGACCGCGGGCCTCCAGGCCCGCTCATGTGTCATAAACGAAAAGGCATGAGCGGACCTGGAGGTCCGCGGTCCGACAAGAGCCATGAATACCATCCTGCGCGTCCCGCTTCTCGTCGTCTTCGCCATGCTGGCCTTCGCCGGCAACTCGCTGCTCTGCCGCGCGGCGCTCAGCGACACCGCCATCGACGCGGCAAGCTTCACCGCCATCCGGCTCGCCTCGGGCGCGCTCATGCTGATCGTCCTGCTGCGCGCCCGCGGCGTGCGGCCGTCGAGCGGCGGCAGCTGGCCGATGGCGGCGATGCTGTTCGCCTACGCCGTCTTCTTCTCCTTCGCCTACCGCGACCTCACGGCGGCGACCGGCGCCCTGCTGCTGTTCGGCGCCGTGCAGCTCACCATGATGGCCTGGGGCCTGTGGAAGGGTGAACGCATCGCCGGCTGGCGGCTCCTGGGGCTCGTGATCGCCGTCGGCGGGCTGGTCGTCCTGCTGCTGCCGGGGCTCGCCGCGCCACCGCCGCATGCCGCCGCGCTGATGCTGGGCGCAGGCGCGGCGTGGGGCGTCTATTCGCTGCTCGGCAGAGGCGCCGGCGAGCCGATCGCGGCGACCGGCGGCAACTTCCTGCGCTCGGTGCCCTTTGCAGCGGCGCTGATCCTGACGGCCTACGGGCGCGAAACGGTCGATTACACGGGCCTCGCCTACGCCGTGGTCTCGGGCGCGCTGACTTCGGGCCTGGGCTACGTGCTGTGGTACGCGGCCCTTCCGGCACTGTCGGCAACCTCCGCCGCCACAATCCAGCTCAGCGTCCCGGCCATTGCGGCCATCGGCGGGGCAATGCTACTCGCGGAGCCGATCACCGCGCGGCTGCTCCTGGCCTCGGCGGCGATCCTGGGCGGCATCGCGCTCACGATACGGAAAAGGGGCTGAGGAAGATCATGTTCGAAGTCGCCGAGCGCCTGCGCAACGTCAAGGTATCCGCTTCCGCCGCCATGACGCGCAAGGTGCGCGAGCTGCGCGCCCAGGGCGTGAAGATCGTCGGCCTGTCCTCGGGCGAGCCCGACTTCCCGACGCCGCCCCACGCCATCGAGGCGGCGCACCAGGCCGCGCTCGCCGGCGAGACCAAGTATCCGCCGCAGGACGGCATCAAGCCCCTGAAGGAGGCGATCCAGCGCAAGTTCAAGCGCGACAACGATCTCGACTACGCGCTCGACGAGATCATGGTCTCCAACGGCAGCAAGCAGATCATGTACGACGCGCTGCAGGCGAGCGTGAACCCGGGCGACGAGGTGATCATCCCGGCGCCGGGCTGGATCTCCTACGCCGACCAGGCGACGCTGGCGGGCGCCACGCCGGTGCCGGTGTCGTGCCCGGAGAACAACCACTTCAAGCTGCGTGCCGCCGACCTCGAAGCCGCGATAACGCCCCGCACCAAGTGGGTGGTGCTGAACTTCCCCAACAACCCGACGGGCGCCGTCTGCTCGCGCGCCGAGATGCGCGAGATCGCCGAGGTGCTGCTGACCAAGCCGCACGTCTTCGTCATGTCGGACGACGTCTACGAGCACCTGACCTACGACGGTTTCGGCTTCTGCACCGTGGCCGAGGTCGAGCCGCGCCTCAAGGAGCGCACGCTCACGGTCAACGGCGCCTCGAAGGCCTATGCCATGACCGGTTGGCGCGTCGGCTTCTGCGGCGGCCCCAAGCCGATGATCGCCGCGATGATGAACATGCAGGGCCAGATCGGCTCGGGCATCTCGACCATCAGTCAGGCGGCGGCGGTGGCGGCGCTCAACGGGCCGCAGGACCTCCTGAAGGAGCGCGCCGCCGACTACCAGAAGCGGCGCGACGAGGTGGTGGGCATGCTGCGGCAGGCCAAGGGTCTCACCTGCCACAAGCCCGAAGGCGCGTTCTACGTGTTCCCCAACATGGCGGGATGCATCGGCAAGACCACCAAGGGCGGCCGCAAGATCGCCAACGACACCGACTTCGTGACGGCGCTGCTCGAGGAGAAGCACGTCGCTACCGTGCAGGGCGCAGCCTACGGGATGAGCCCGTACTTCCGCATCTCCTACGCCACCGACATGGCGAGCCTGCGCGAGGGCTGCCAGCGTATCCAGGAATTCTGCGGCGAGCTCGCGTAACGGCGCGAGCCGTCAGCGCTCAGCGCGCCGCCATTGCCTGGGTCGACATTTCCTTGATGGCGGCCAGTTGGCTGCGCAGGCCGATCTTGCGGGCGCAGAGCGGCCAGTGATGCGGTTCTTCGAGATCGAAGATCATGTACTTGGCGAGCGCCGACGCCCGATCGTAGTCGTGCGCGAGCTGGGCCGCTTCCTGGCGCGAGAGCTGCGTGCCGTCGAGCTTGAGTTGATAGCTCATCACGGTCTGCACCGTGAATTGCAGGCGCCCCAGATAGGCGCCGCGGCCGCCATGGATCGGACGATCCGACGGACCCCATCCGCCGCTCTCGCAATGAGCGAGCTGGCGAATGATCTCCTCCTTGCGCTCGTCGATCTCCTTCTGACGCAGATCGACCGGCGGCTGGAACCCCGACGTGGTCGGCGGAGTTCCTCCGATCTGGCATGCGGAGACGAGAAAGGCGCTGGCAACGAGACCGGCGCAGGCGATGGTGGGGCGTAGTGCAGTCACGACCCGCCCTTGCTGCCACGATTTGTGGGACGAGGTAAACCCCACAGCGCCGAGATTCGCACAGGTCATTGATTTCGATCAAAGCGCGAACGGTTGGCGAACTTCCGCATGCAGATACACCGAAACGTTCGACAGGGGCCTGAATAAATTCTTTTACCGTGGGAGGTTAGGCGGCGCTGTTGCGACGACGAGAAGGCTCGCTCGCCGCGCCGAAGCGGAACATCCGCGCGCCGAACGGTGCGTCATCGCGTCATTTTTTTCGCGGGTTTTCCCCAGCTTCGTGCAGGCAGCCTGCTGGCGTCTCGCGCGAGAAACGCACGGCCCGACGATTCAGCCGACCTGTCGCGAGCGTCCCGTCCAGTATTTCGCGCGCAGGATCTTCTTGTCGACCTTGCCCACGGCAGTGAGCGGCAAGCTGTCGACGAACTCCACCTGCTTGGGCGCGTGCGTGCCGCCCTTGCGATCCTTGACGTGCTGCATCAGCGCCTCGGCGACCGGTCGCGTGCCGGGCTTGGCCACGACGAGCGCCGCGACGGCCTCGCCCCACTTGTCGTGCGGCACGCCGATCACCGCCGCCATGGCGACGTCGGGGTGCGAGGACAGCACGTCCTCGACTTCGCGCGGGAAGATGTTGAAGCCGCCCGACACGATCATGTCCTTCTTGCGATCGACGATGTAGAGGTAGCCGCGCTCGTCGGCGCGGGCGATGTCGCCGGTGTGCAGCCAGCCGCCGGCAAAGGCCTCGGCGGTCTGGTCCGGCCGCTTCCAGTACTGCTCCATGACGTGCGGCGCCCTCACGCAGATCTCGCCGGCCTCGCCGAGCTTCACCTCGTTGTTGTCCTCGTCGCGCAGGCTGACGCTGCACGAGGCGATGGGAAAGCCGCACGAGGCAAACAGCTCGGGGCGCGCCGCATCGTGGTCGGCCTTGCCGAGCACGCTCACCGGATAGCACTCGGTCTGGCCATAGAGCTGGCTGAAGACCGGCCCGATACGCTCCAGCCCCTCGACCAGCCGCGTCGGCGACATCGGCGAGGCGCCGTACAGGATCAGCTCGAGCGAGGACAGATCGGTGCGGTCGAGGCGCGGATGGTCGAGCAGCACGTAGATCATGGTCGGCACCATCAGCGTGAAGTTGATCCTCTCGCGCTCGATGGTGTCGAGGAAACGATCGGGCTCGAATCCCTTCAGCAGATGCACCGTGCCGCCGCGCAGCAGCGAGGGCAGCACCTTGGTGCCCGAAACGTGGGTGATCGGCGCCGCCGCGAGATAGCGCGGCGCGGCGGGGAACTCGAAGTCGGCGGAGATGGCGAGGATCGAGGCGGAGATGGAGCGATGGCGCCGGATCGCCCCCTTCGACCTTCCCGTGGTGCCTCCGGTGTAGTTGATGATCGCGTAGTCGTCGGCTTCGGTGAGGTCGACGGGCGAGGCTTCGCCCGCCGTTTCGGCCATCGCCATCAGGTCGCGCCCGAAGGCGGCCTTGCCCATGGTCAGCACGACGGCCAGACGATCGGCGGCCTCCACGGCAAGCTCGCCGCCGCGTCCGGCGTGCGATCCGGGATCGACGACGAGCGCGGTGGCGCCGGAATCCTCGATGACCTCGAGGTGATCGGCGAGCGCTCCCAGCGGATGCAGCCAGGTGACGACGAGGCCGAGCGCCTGGGCCGCCACGCCGGCACACCACGTCTGCGCGCTGTTGGCGCTGAGGAAGGCAGCGGTCTGTCCCTTGCGGAGGCCGGCCGCCGCCATCGCCGCCTGCAGGCGGCCGATCAGATCGCGCGCGCCGCGATAGGTGAGCCTGCCGCCGTCCCACACGAAGGCGGTGCGGTCGGGATGGCGCGCCAAGGCGCGCAGCGTCATCGTGGTGCCGGTCGGGATGAGGGCGGTCGGGTGATCCATTCGACCCCTCTAGCATGGCAGAGGCAGGCGGACGACGACGCCGGCTTCGCGGCGAACGGCGGTCCCCCGGTCGATGTCAGCGGCGGCGCCCGGGCCGGCAATAGAGGTCGTAAAGCACGTCGATCAGCCGCTTCGCGCCGCCATCCACGAGCGAGTAGTAGATGGTCTGCGCCTCGCGGCGCGTCGTCACGAGATTGGCCTCGCGCAGCTTGGCAAGATGCTGCGACAAGGCCGACTGGCTTAATCCGGCGATCTTCTCGAGCTCGCCGACCGTCCGTTCGCCCTTCACCAGCTCGCACAGCACGATCAGCCGGCTCTCGTTGGCCATCGACTTCAGGAATTCGGCCGCCTCGGCGGCGCGTTCTTTGATGGCTTCAATATTCATATTTACTAAATTAGTGTTTACTCATATATTCGTCAAGCCCCTCGCCAATACGGACAATCGCCCGCACAGGTCTTGATTCTCGTCGAAGCGTCGCAATCTCCACCGCAGCGTCCTTTGCCACAGGAACCCCGCCATGGTCGACCGCCTGATCGTCGCCTGTCCCGCCTGCAACACGCTCAACCGCGCGCCGCCCGACAAGCTGTCCGGCGGCGGCGGCAAGTGCGGCAGCTGCGGCGCGCCGCTGTTCGAGGGCCATCCCGTGGCGCTCGACGCCGGCAGCTTCGAAACTCATGCCGCCAAGACCGACATCCCGCTGGTCGTCGACTTCTGGGCGCCGTGGTGCGGGCCGTGCAAGGCGATGGCGCCGCAGTTCGAGAAGGCCGCCGCCGGGCTCGAGCCCGAGGTCCGCTTCGGCAAGGTCAACACCGACGAGGAACAGCAGCTCGCCGGACGCTTCGGCATCCAAGGCATCCCGACCATGATCCTGTTCCATCGCGGCCGCGAGATCGCCCGCCGGTCCGGCGCGATGAACGCCGCCGGCATCGACGGCTGGATCCGACAGGCGCTCGGCACGCCCCGGAGTTGATCGGTCCCGGTATCGCCTTCCGCACGTCGCGCCGCCCGGCGCCCGGGTACTCGTCATGAGCCGGCGGGGTGCACCTTCATCCAATGGCGCGCGATCTCCTCGCGCGTGGCCACCCAGACCTGCGGCCGTGAGGCCACGTAGTCCATGAAGCGCGCCAGCGTCGCGGCGCGGCTCGGGCGCCCGACCAGGCGGCAGTGCAGGCCGATCGACATCATCTTCGGGCTGCGCGCTCCTTCGGCATAGAGCACGTCGAAACTGTCCTTCATCGCCTGAAGCCAGCCGTCGCCCGCGGTGTAGCCCGGCGGCACGCCGAACTTCATGTCGTTCACTTCGAGCGTGTAGGGGATGATCAGGTGCGGCGTGCCGTCGACGGTCACCCAGTACGGCAGGTCGTCGCTGTAGGAATCGCTCGAATAGAGAAACCCGCCGTGCTTGATCACCGCCGACAGCGTGTGCATGCCGAAGCGGCCGGTGTACCAGCCGACCGGCGGCTTGCCGGCGGTATCGGCGATGGCCTTCACCGCCTTCTTCATGTGGTCGAGCTCCTGCTCGAGGGTGAAATCCTTGTAGTTGATCCAGCGCCAGCCGTGACTCGCCACCTCGTGACCGGCCTCGGCCATCGCCTTGCCGGCGGCGGGATTGAGCTCGAGCGCCCGGCCGACCGCCCACGACGTGAAGCGCATGTTGCGTTCGGCGAACAGCCGCATGACGCGCCAGAAGCCGGCGCGGCTGCCGTACTCGTACATCGATTCGGTCGAGAGGTCGCGGCCGCCCACGATCGGCGTGCCACCCGGCGTCTCGGTCAGGAACACCTCGGAGGCGGCATCGCCGTTCAGGATGGTGTTCTCGCCGCCCTCCTCGTAGTTCAGCACGAAACTCACGGCGATGCGGGCGTCCCCCGGCCATTGCGGATCGGGCGGGTTGGCGCCGTAGCCGACGAGATTGCGATCGAGGTGCTTGTGCAAGGGACCCTCCCGATTGATGCACGACTATGGGGCCGCTATAGCTCGGCCAACAAGTGCGGAGAGAATGCATGAGCGGTGCCAAAGCCGTTCGCGAAGATCGCCTGTGGCAGCGCCACGCCGACATGGCCCGGCTGGGCGGCACGCCCAAGGGCGGCGTCAATCGCCAGGCGCTGTCGGCCGAGGATGCGGCCGCGCGCAACCTGCTCACCTCGTGGGCCAAGGCGCGCGGCTTTGCGATCTTCACCGACGCCATCGGCAATCTCTTCGTGCGCCGCGAGGGCAGCGACGCCACGGCGCTGCCGGTGATGAGCGGCTCGCACATGGACAGCCAGCCGACGGGCGGCCGCTTCGACGGCATGTACGGCGTGCTGGCCGCCTTCGAGGCGCTGGAGGCGCTCGAGGATGCCGGCGTGAAGACCAGGCGGCCGGTCGTCGCCGTTGCCTGGACGAACGAGGAAGGCTCGCGCTTTCAGCCCGGCGCCATGGGATCGGCGGTGTTCGCGGGCCACTACGAGCTCGACGACATGCTTTCGGCGAAGGACTGGGACGGCGTCGTCCTGAAGGACGCGCTCGCCAGCACGCTCGCGGCCGCGCCCGCGCCATTGCGCGACGGCAGGCCGGGCTTTGCGCTCGATGGCTATGTCGAGGCGCATATCGAGCAAGGGCCGCGGCTCGAGAACGAGCGCAAGACGATCGGCGTGGTCACCGGCATCCAGGGCAGCCGACGCTACATCGTGACGACCGAAGGCGAGGAAGCGCATGCCGGCACGACGCCGCGCGCCGCCCGCAAGGACGCTTTCGCCGCAGCGACGCGCATCGCGGCCGCGATGTACGAGGCCACGACCGATGCCGACGACACGCTGCGCTTTACGATCGGCCGCGTCGAGGTGCAGCCCGGCTCGCCCAACACCGTGCCGGGCAAGGCGAGCTTCACCATCGACATGCGCCATCCTTCGAATGCCGTATTGGAAGCGCACGAGGCGAAGCTCGAGGACATCGTCGCCACCAAGGCCGCCCCCTGCTCGGCGGCGATCGAGCGCGTGACCAACGTGGCGCCGACCGACTTCGATCCCGCGGTGATCGACCTGGTGCGCGCCAAGGCCGAGGCGCTGAAGCTTTCGAACATGGACATGCCGTCGGGCGCGGGCCATGACGCCATGCACATCGCCAGGCTGTGCCCTGCCGGCATGATCTTCGTGCCCTGCGAGCGCGGCATCAGCCACAACGAGGCCGAGAACGCCACGCCCGCCGACCTCGCCGCCGGTGCGCGCGTGCTGGTCGAGGTGCTCGAAGAATTGGCGAACCGATAGCCTACCGCTGTTCTCCAGCGCGGCCGGGCTTACTGTAAGGAGCGTCATGTCCAGGAAACTCGAATCCGATCTCGTCGCCATCCTGGCCGACCTGATCGCCCTGCCGAGCCCCTACCCGCCCGGCACCTCGGTCGAGATCTGCGCCTATGCGGCCAAGCGCCTGAAGAAGGCGGGCTACAAGGTCGAGATCGCGACCAAGACCAAGGGCGTCGACAATGTCGTGGCGCGCATGAAGGGCAAGGGCAAGGGTCCGGTGATCGCTTTCAACGCCCACGTCGACACGGTGGGCGTGGGCGAGCGCGCCAACTGGAAGAGCGACCCCTACAAGGCGTTGGTCAAGGGCGGGCTTGTGCATGGTCTCGGCGCCGGCAACTGCAAGGGCAGCATGGCGGTGCAGATCTGGCTTGCCGAGGAGATCGCCCGTCGCGGCGGACCGCAGAACGGCGAGCTGATCTTCACCTTCGTCGCAGACGAGGAGAATCTCGGGCCCGACGGCATGGCGTTCTTGCGCAAGAGCGGCCGCGTGCGGCCCGATGCGCTGATCCTGGGCGCGCAGACCGAGAACAACCTGATCGTCGCCGAGCGCGGCGTCATGTGGGCGAAGATCACCACCAGGGGCAAGGCCGCCCACGCCGGCAATCCGGCCGCCGGCGACAACGCCATCCTGCGCATGATGCGCCTGGTCGGTGCGCTGCAGGCGCACTACGACAAGGTCCTGCCCAAGCGCACGAAGGGCGCCATGAGGTCGACCGTGAATCTCGGCATGTTCCATGGTGGGCACAACACCAACGTCGTGCCCTCGGCCTGCACCGTCGAGATCGACCGCCGCCTGCTGCCGAACGAGAAGGTGAAGGACGCGTTCGAGGAGCTGAAGTCGGTGATCGACAAGGTCGGCGAGCCGAAGAACATGTACTCGGTCGAGTTCCTCACCGGCACCAACGGCTTCTTCGCGCCGGAGAACGGTCGGACCGTCGCCGCGTTCGAAGCCGCCGTGAAGCAGCAGACCCGGCGCAAGGTGAAGTTCCTCAATGCCACCGGCGTGAGCGACGGCCGCTACTACGCCGACGACGGCATCGAGATCATCAACTTCGGGCCAGGCTCGGGCGCGCAGGGCCATGCCGCCAACGAATCGGTGCCGATTGCCGAGATGGTCGAGGCCGCCCGGATCCAGCTCGATGTCGTGCAGCGGCTGACCGGCGACTCAGGCGCCATGAATCGGCGCTGAGATTCGAGTGGAGCCGGCGTCCAATGGGCGCTAGGTTCCCGAAATCCAGTCATCAATGCACGAGAGGGAGCAGCGTCCATGACGACAGTTGCGCGTCCTGCCGGCGGATCTTGTCGCCCGCCGATACTGCGACTCGCATCGACTGCCGTTTGCCTGCTCGGCCTTTCGGCAATGGATGCTTCCGCGCATGTCCGGACGCCGGACTTCGGTCGCCTCGATCGCAATCTCGACGGCTTCCTGCCCGAGCCCGACAGCCGCAGCCGCATCGAGCAGCGCCGCGAATCGAAGGAGGTTCCTGCCGTATCCGGCCAGGCCTGCGGCTTCTCCCGCGGCACCGGCCGGCCGGCCGCCGGAGGTTTTCTCGCCGCGGGCGCGATCGGTGCGCCGACGATCTCCGAAGTGAGCCTGCGCGGTGTGCGCGCTGGCGCGACGGCCAGCCCGGAGATCCTTTCTCTTCTCGAGGCTTTTGCGGCTTCGTCGAGCGAGGTCCGGGTCGCCCAAGGTGCGACGCCCGACGGCGCTCCCTGCCTCCTCTACGTTGCCATCGGCACGGAGGGCGGCGCCAAACACACGTTCTGGCGGTTTGCGCCGGATGACGAGCCCGCGGGCTGGTTCGACCAGGATGGCCGACGACTGGGCGCCGCCCTGACGCCGCCGAGGCCGGGCTCGCGCATGTCGTCGCCCTTCGGACCGCGCCGATACTACGGGCGCCCTTCAGGCGGCGGTTTCCACAATGGCATCGACTACGAGGCGCGCGTGGGACAGCCGATCCTGGCGGCAGCAGACGGCGTCATCGAGCTTCAGGGCACGCACTTCGAATACGGCCTCACTGTAAAGATCCGGCACGCTCCGCAATTCACGACGCTCTATGCCCACATGTCGCACTTTGCCGCCGGCATGGCGGTGGGCCGCAGCGTACGGAAGGGCGAGGTCATCGGCTATGTCGGCATGACCGGACGATCGACCGGCGCGCACCTGCACTTCTCGACGATCGTCGACGAAAAATTCGCCGATCCCGCACCCTACCTGTCCGACGACGGCGATCGCGCCCTGAAGCCCCGCACCCTCGCGGGCTTTCGCAAGTGGCAAGACGACATACGGGGTGCCCTGAAGCAGGTGCAGGATCGCCAGCGTCGGACGCCTGTTCAGGACGACGACTGGACGCGCCGGATGTGAGGCCCATACTGGCCGGAACGTGAGGAGGAAGCGCCATGCCGACCTATGAACGGGGCAAAGTCCGCATCCACTACGAAGAGATGGGCTCGGGTTTTCCGCTGATGGTGATCCCGGGTGGCGGCCTGAATTCGACCATCGCCGGGCTCGATACCAGCCATCCCTTCAACGCCATGAAGGAGTTCGCCAAGGACGGCTTCCGCTGCATCGGCGCCGACCTGCGCAACGCCAACGCCGGCCAGTCGTCGGGACCGCTCGAGATCGACCGGCCGTGGGATTCCTATACCGACGACCATATCGGCCTGATGGATCACCTCGGCATCGATAAGTTCATGGTCCTCGGCTATTGCATCGGCCAGCCGTTCATCTGGAACCTGATCAAGCGCGCGCCGGACCGGGTGGTGGCCGCCGTGCTGACGCAGCCCAGCGGGCATCGGCCGGAGCTGCCCGACCAGTTCTACCAGAACAACATGAACAACTGGGGTCCCGCCCTGGTCGCGCGCCGGCCCGACATCACCATCGAGCAGGTCAGCCAGTTCCTCGCCAAGATGTACCGCGCCAACCCCGACTTCGTCTTCACGGTGACGCGCGACTTCGTGCGTCAGTGCCAGATCCCGATCCTGGTGCTGCCCGACGACATCCCACCGCATCCCTACGCGGTGGCGATGGAGGTGGCGATGCTGGCGCCCAATTCGCAGGTCAGCATGTATCCCTGGAAGGACACGCCGGAGAAGATCCCCTTGGCGGTGCGGCACATCCGGACCTTCCTGAAGGCCAACCGGCCGGTGGCCGCGGCAATGGAGCAGCGCGCGGCGGCGGACTGATCCGCCGGCGCCGCTCCCGACGATGTCTTGCGTCAGGCCGTCTTGGCCTTGAGCTCATCGAGCTGTGCGCGCGCGCCCGCGATCATGCACGACAGATCCGACGTCAGCATGACCATGTCGAAGCCGCGCTTCACCGCACCGGCCGCGAACGCAGCGCCGGCGCAGTGCATGACGCATTTGATGCCGGCCTTGTGGGCGGCCGCCAGGATCTTGTCGCAAGTGGCGAGGTGGAGCGGATCGGGGTTGTCGCCACGCGGCGGCAGGCCCAGGGCGAACGACAGGTCGGCCGGACCGATGTAGACGGCGTCGAGGCCCGGCGTGGCGCAGATGGCCTCGAGGTTGGCGAGACCCTCCTTCGTCTCGATCATGGCCATGACGACGATCTCGTCGTTGGCATGGGCCATGTAGTCGGGGCCGCCGTAGTGGATGGCGCGCACGGGTCCGGAGGAGCGCATGCCGACCGGCGGATAGCGGCACGCGGCAACCGCCATCGCGGCTTCCTCGGCGGTGTTCACCAGCGGCACGATGATGCCATAGGCGCCGAGGTCGAGGGCCTTCATGATTGCCGCCGGCTCGTTCCACGCGACGCGCACGACCGGGACAGTCTCCGTCTGCGAGATCGCCTGCAGCATCGGCGCAACGTCCTTCATTTCAGCCGTTCCGTGCTGCAGGTCGACGCACAAGGCGTCGAAGCCCTGACGCGCCATGACCTCGGCGCTGAAGCCGTGGGACACGGAAAGCCAGCCAAGCGTTGCACATCGCCCGTCACGCCAAATCTGCTTGATCTTGTTCTGTCTCATGGTCGCATCTCTCGTTTGCTTGTTTGATTTTCGCGAACGAGAGGATTGGGCCTGATCGAACGATGCTTTTCAACACCCATGAGAATCGAGTCGCCACGCAGCGCATGACGAACCCGAAGCGACCAGGCGTCGGTCATCCGGCATCCCGGCAATGCGACGGCAGCCGAGGCTCGACAGCACAGCGCCCCCGCTGCCGACGTGCGGGGCTCGTCGGCCAACGGGGGTGCCGGGTGCCGGCGCCGTTACTGCGTTATCGGGGGAGTGGCTTGGACGCCGGCGTCGGTGCACGGTGTGCCGACATACATCATCTTGTCGGTCGACCAGGTCTCCGGACCGCACTTGGACGTCGCCGCCTTGTCGGGTTCGCCCGCTGCCTTCGACGGGGCGACTGCCTCCTCGCGCGACGGCAGGGTGACCCTTGCGGCACGCAGCTTCTCTTCCAGCACGGGAATGCCCGCCGCGGTGTTGCCGGCCTGGCATTGCGAGATGGCATACTGGACGTCGACCGGCGGCGGCGCCGGATTCTGGCCCGTCAGCGCGGTCGATACGTATTTGTTGTAGCTCACGCTCAGCGCCCTGCAATAGGCCGCATCGGTCATCTGCGCGACGGCCACGCTGGGCAGCGAGAGGACGGCCACTGCCGCCAGGCCCTTCAAAAAGGTGTTCATCTGATACCTCCAATGCTCGACGATGGAGCATCGGAGATTTGCGTCGCGGCGGGGCGACATTGCGACCGCCGCGTTACACGGCGCTGACACCGGCAGCACTAAGCCGCCGGCCGGCGCTTCACGCCGTCTTCTCGCTCTTGAGCCCCAGCTTCTCGATCGTCTGTTCGCGCATGACGAACTTCTGGATCTTGCCGGTGATGGTCATCGGAAACTCGGGCACGAACTCGATGTAGCGCGGGATCTTGTAGTGGGCGATCTCGCCCTTGCAGAACTCGCGGATCTCCTCGGCGGTCGCGGTGCTGCCCTGGTGCAGCTTGATCCAGGCGCAGATCTCCTCGCCGTAGCGCGGGTCGGGCACGCCGATCACCTGCACGTCCTGGATCTTCGGGTGCCGGTACAGGAACTCCTCGATCTCGCGCGGATAGACGTTCTCGCCGCCCCGGATCACCATGTCCTTCAGGCGGCCGACGATGTTGACGTAGCCCTGCTCGTCCATGGTGGCGAGGTCGCCGGTATGCATCCAGCCGGCCTCGTCGATCGCCTCGGCGGTCTTGTCGGCGTCGTTCCAGTAGCCCTTCATCACCGAGTAGCCGCGGGTGCAGAACTCGCCGGTCTCTCCGCGCGGCACCGCCTTGCCCTCGGCGTCGACGATCTTGATCTCGATGTGCGGCAGCACCTGGCCGACGGTCGAGACGCGCCGCTCGAACGGATCGTCGGTGGCGCATTGCGTGGACACCGGCGAGGTCTCGGTCATGCCGTAGGCGATGGTGACCTCGCTCATGTTCATCTGGCTCTGCACCTTCTTCATCACCTCGATGGGGCACGGCGAGCCCGCCATGATGCCGGTGCGCAGGCTCTTGAGGTCGAACTTGGCGAACTCCGGATGGTCGAGCTGGGCGATGAACATGGTGGGCACGCCGTAGAGCGCCGTGCAGCGCTCCTCGGCGACGGCCTGCAGCGTCGCCAGCGGATCGAACGCCTCGGCCGGATAGACCATGGTCGCGCCGTGCGTCAGGCAGCCGAGATTGCCCATCACCATGCCGAAGCAGTGGTAGAGCGGCACGGGGATGCACAGCCGATCGTCGGGCGTGAGCTTCAGCCCCTCGCCCACGAAATAGCCGTTGTTCAGGATGTTGTGATGGCTGAGCGTGGCGCCCTTCGGGTGGCCGGTCGTGCCCGAGGTGAACTGGATGTTGATGGCGTCGTCGAACTGCAGCTTCGCGCCGAGCTCGGCGACCTTCATCTTCTCGGCGTTGCCGCCGGCCGTCGCGCCATCGTCGAAGTTCAGCATGCCCGCCGTCTTCTCCGCACCGAGCCGCACGACGTGCTTGAGATGCGGCAGCTTGCCCGCCTTCACCAGGTCCGACGTGATCTCGAGGTAATTGGAGGTCTTGAGCGCCGGCGCCAGGATCAGCGCCTTGCACTCGACCTTGTTCATGGCGTACTCGAGCTCGGCGCGCCGGTAGGCCGGATTGACGTTGACCAGCACCAGCCCCGCCTTGGCCGTGGCAAACTGGGCCAGGGTCCATTCGTAGCGGTTGGGCGACCAGATGCCGATGCGATCGCCTCGCTCCAACCCCAGCGACAGCAGCCCGGCGGCGAGGTCGTCGACCCGCCGACCCAGCTCGCCCCACGTCCAGCGGACGTTCTGGTGCCGCACCACCAGCGCCTCGCGGTCGCGATGGGCCTCGACGGTCCGGTCGAAGAAATTGCCGATGGTCTCGCCGATCAGCTTCTTGGTCGACACACCGTGGTCGTAAGAGATTTTGGGAGCAGCGTGAGCAATCGTCATGCGATGAGCTTAGCCCGACATGGCAGATTTGAAATCATGAAACTCGATTTCGTCACCGTGGACGTCTTCACGGACCGCCGTTTCGGCGGCAATCCGCTGGCCGTGTTCCCCGCCGCGCGCGGCCTCAGCACAGGGCAGATGCAGTCGATCGCCGCCGAGTTCAACCTCGCCGAGACGACCTTCGTGCTGCCGCCGCAGGACGCCGCCCATACAGCCCATGTGCGCATCTTCACGCCCAAGGCCGAGATGCCGTTCGCCGGCCATCCCAATGTCGGCACGGCATTCGTGCTGGCGCGGGCGGGCGAGTGCCACGGCCGCAGGATCGCCGGCGACCGGCTGGTCTTCGAGGAAAAGGCCGGTCTGGTGCCGCTCGACCTCACGCGCGAGCGGGGCGAGGTCGTCGCCGCCCGCCTGGCCGCGCCGCAGAAGCTCACCCTCGGCGAGGAGATCGCGCCCGAGGTCGTAGCCGAGATCTGCGGCCTCGATGCCGGGGACATCGAGACGCGCACCCATCGGCCCTTGATCGCCTCGTGCGGCAACAATTTCGCGTTCGCCGAAGTGAAGTCGCGAGCGGCGCTCACCAAGGCGGCCGCGCGGACCGACGCCATGGCGAAGCACATCCCGATGACCCGTGCGGTCGGCGTGCATCTCTACGCTCATGTCCAAGAGCATGGCGTAGAGATCCAGTCGCGCATGTTCGCCCCCTTGTTCGGCGTGCCCGAGGATCCGGCGACCGGCAGCGCCAATGTGGCCCTGATCGGCCTGCTGGCCCACTTCCGGCCGGAGACGGATTTCAGCCTGTCGAAGACGATGGGCCAGGGCGTCGACATGGGCCGGCCCAGCATTCTCGAGGGCTCCGCCGACAAAAAGGCGGGGCGCGTGCTCGACACCTATATCGGCGGCCGTTGCGTGCCGATGCTCAAGGGCACGATCGACCTCGGCTGACCTATTTGGGGCGCAACGCGGCGACCTGGTCGGCAATCCCGGTCAGCCGGGCATTGTCGGCGATCGCCCGTACCCGCGGCTCGACCAGGGCGAGGGCCCGACCGAGATCGCAACGCGCCGCCGCCAGCCACTTCATGTTGGGAAGCTGCCACTCGACGTCGAGCGCAGCCGAGACGTAGCCCGGCTGGCTGCGATCGATCTTCATCGCCTGTGCCTGCAGCGCCGCGCCGTAGGCCTGGCAGACCTGCGCGGGATCGAGGTCGAGCTGCCACAGCGCTTCGAGGTCGTTCAGTCGGCCCTCGCGCAGGAGCGCGACCGCGTCCTGGTTGCGGCTCTTGACCAGCCGCACGCCGTCCATCGCCTGGGCATGGTGCGGGCTGCCCGGCGACAGGAAGTCGAGATAATCGGCGAGCGAGGCATCGGGGCCGAGACGCGCGAAGCGGGCCTCCTCCTCGTCGCGGGCCTGGCGCTCGCGGCGCTGCGCCTCCTCCTCGTAGAGGCGCCGCTGCTCGGCGCGCGCCGCGTCCCGCTCGGGATCGGGCGCGGTCTCGATCCAGCCGATGACCAGCGGTACGACGGTGAGCAGCACGACGGCACCGCCCAGGACGGCGCTCGTGGGCCCGACAGGCAACATGTCGTGCAAGGCCGGCAGCCGGCCCCACAGGGCAAGCAACGCGAGCAGCGGCGGCAACAGCACGGGTGCCGCCATCAGCCATCCGCCACGCTCTTCGGCGAGGCCTGCGGCGGCGGCGGCCGCGATGGCCGACAGCGGCAGGAAGATCAGCCCCGTGACGGCCAGCCAGCCCGGCAGGCGGCCGTTGAACCAGGCCACCACGAACAGGGCCGTCAGCACCAGCCACAGCGCGACCCCGATGGTCGCGGCGAAGCCCAGCGCCATGCCGCGACCGGCGAGATCGGTGCCGCGCGAGCCCAGGAGGTTGGCGAGAAATCCGGCGTAGAGGAAGAACGCGACGACAAGCAGGGCGATGGCGCCGTACGGCAGACCTTGATCCTTCATCCGCCGACGATATCGCAAACAGGGGTTCCGGGGGCTCGGCAGGCTCGTGCCCTGTCGAAGGGCGGGGCGTCCCCTGACAGATGTGACAGCTTCGCCGCGGCCGATTTCGTCGTAGGTCGCGCCGGCGGGGCCGCGAGGGCGGCGCGCCGCTTTCGACATTCAGCCAAGGAGAGCCCCGATGAAGCTGCGAATCGCCATCGCCACCGTGCTGTCGCTCGCGGCGACGGCCTGCGGCGACCAGCAGGCGGCACAGAGCCAAGGCGCGGGCCAGAGCGAATGTTTCCAGAACTACCGCGTCGAAGGCACCGCCGGCGTGACGGCGATGAATTTCCGCACGTTCCGCAATTTCACCGGCCTCAATCCGGATATCGCCCTCAAGAACCTGCGCGCCGCCATGCTGGCCGAAGGGTTCAGCAACATCGCGGTGGACGCCGCCGGCGGCGCGTTGACGGCGGTTCAGGAAACGTCCGGCTCGGGCCGGCCCCAGACCTTGCGCGTCTCGGCCAGGAACGTCGGTGGCGGCACGCGCGTCGACGGTGTGTTCATGATCCAGCCCGGCCAGATGACCAACGCCAGCTACGTCCGCAGCGCTCTCTGCCGGGTGATCGACGCCGCTAATCTCTGACGCGGCAGGCAAGCATGCGTCGGTTCGGCGCTTGATTGCCGCACGTCGATTTGTCAGTGGGTAGCCGGTGTTGCCCCCGGCGAAGGTCCCTCGCGTCCGAGACGACGATCCGACGACGATCGCCGCTTTCTACGAATCGGCAAGAAAGTTCGCCCTTCTCGACGATCTCGACGAAGTGGCCGCCCTTTGCCGCGCCCATTGCCAGCTGCTGGGGTTCGAGTACTTCGTCTACGCCCTGCGCGCGCCGACCGAGTTCGCGGACGCCGAGCTTCGCCTGATCAACGGCTACCCCGAGGGCTGGGTCGATCGCTATTTCGAACGGTCCTATCACCTCTGTGATCCGGTGATCGCCTACTGCAGCCGCCGCGTCGCGCCGATCCAATGGCTCGATCTCGCGCCGCACGACGACCCGCAGGCAGCGGCCATGATGGCCGATGCGGCGCGCTTCGGCCTGCGCGCCGGCGCGAGCGTTGCCATGCACAGCCCGAACGGCGAGCTGGGGGTGCTGAGCGTCGCGCTCGACCGCGACCCGACGGAGGCGCACTCGATCACGCAGCGCGCGTTGCCCTACCTGCAGGTCTGGGCGGGCCACCTGCACGAGGCCGCGCGCCGCGTCTTCGGTCTGGCCGATGCCGACGACGATTCACGGCTGACCAAACGCGAACGGGAATGCCTGCGCTGGGCGGCCGACGGAAAGACCTCGTGGGAGATCGCGCGGCTGCTGCGCCTGTCGGAGCGCACGGTCAACTTCCATCTCAACAACTCGGTCACCAAGCTCAAGGTCTGCAATCGCCAGCACGCCGTCGCCAAGGCGGTGTGGCGCGGCCTGATCCATCCCAGCCCGTTTTGAGCCTGCCGTCGCTCCTCCTCATCGTCCCGCCTTGGTGACGCCAAGCGGCAGCGCCGCTCCCTGTTTCACCGTGCGCAGCGCGAAGGAGCTCCTGATCTGGGCGATGCCGGCGATCTTGGTGAAGTCCATGACGAAGCGTTCGTAGGCTTCGAGGTCGGGCACGACGATGCGCAGCAGGTAGTCGCTGTCGCCCGTCATCAGGTAGCACTCCATCACCTCGGGCCGCGCCGCGGCGGCGCGCTCGAAGGCCTGCAACGCCTTCTCGACCTGGGTCGAGAGCGACACGCTCATGAAGACATTCACCGACAAGCCGACCGACTTGGCATCGACCTGCGCGGCATAGCCCTTGATGACGCCCGCCTCCTCCAGCGCCCTGACCCGCCGCCAGCACGGCGACGAGGAAAGGCCGACCTGCTCGGCGAGGTCGGCATTGCTCACCCGGCCGTCCTTCTGCAGGTGGTCGAGGATGCGCCGGTCTATGGCATCGAGGGAGATCATTGCTCGAATTTCCTGCTTTTGGCGCAATTCTGCCCTATACAGGGCTGCTAAGGGTCCAAACGCAAGGACTTTCCCCCGCACCAGGCGTATCCCGTGCCCATGACCACGCTTGCTCCAGTTCAACGTCTGAGACTGCTGCGCGAACTCGAGCGCAAGGTGTTGTGGCTGAGCGCCTGGACCATCCACAACGCCAATCACCTGCGGCCCAACCGCGACGGCCTGAAGGTCGGCGGCCACCAGGCCTCGTGCGCCTCGCTCGCCACGGTGATGACGGCGCTCTACTTCTCGGTGCTGCGCCCCGAGGATCGCGTGGCGGTGAAGCCGCACGCCTCGCCAGTGTTCCACGCGATCCAGTACCTGTTCGGCCATCAGACGCAGGACAAGCTCGAGCGTTTCCGCGGTCTGGGCGGCGCCCAGTCCTATCCCTCGCGCACCAAGGACGTCGACGACGTCGATTTCTCGACCGGCTCGGTGGGGCTGGGCGTCGCCATGACGCTGTTCTCCTCCCTGGTGCAGGATTATGTGCGTCTCAAGGAGCTGGGCGACGGCAAGCGGCCGACCGGACGCATGGTGGCGCTGGTCGGCGATGCCGAGCTCGACGAGGGCAATATCTTCGAGGCGCTGCTCGAAGGCTGGAAGCACGACGTCCGGAACCTGTGGTGGGTGATCGACTACAATCGCCAGAGCCTGGACGGCGTGGTCAACGACCGCCTGTTCGGCCGCATCGGCGAGATGTTCGAGCTGGTCGGGTGGCGCGTCGTCACCTTGAAGTACGGCAAGCTCCTGGAAGCAGCCTTCGCCCAGCCCGACGGCGAGCATCTGCGGCAATGGATCGACGACTGCCCCAACTCGCTCTACTCGGCGCTGGTGTTCAAGGGCGGCGCGGGCTGGCGCGAGGCGCTGACGCGCGACCTCAACCAGTATCCCGGCATCCGTCGTATCCTCGACCAGCACGACGACGAGACCTTGCATCGGCTGATGACCAATCTCGCCGGCAACGACATGCAGGCCGTGCTCGACGCCTTCGAGGGCGTCGAGGGCGACCAGCCGACCTGCTTCATCGCCTACACCATCAAGGGCCAGGGCCTGCCGTTCGCCGGCCACAAGGACAACCACTCCGGCCTCATGACGCTCGACCAGATGGCGGGCTTCAAGAAAGGCATGGGCATCGCCGACGGACAGGAATGGGACAAGTTCGCCGGGCTGAAGGCGACCCCGGCCGAACTGCAGCAGTTCCTCGCCGAAGCGCCGTTCAATGCCGAGGGCCGCCGCCGCACCGAGGCACCGGTCGTGGCGATCCCCGCTTCGCTGCCCAAGCCCAGCGACAAGGAATCGAGCACGCAGGCGGGCTTCGGCAAGATCCTGAACGCCATCGCCGCCGAGGACAGCGAGCTCTCGAAGCGCATCGTCACGACCTCGCCGGACGTCACGGTGTCGACCAACCTCGGCGCCTGGGTGAACCGGCGCGGTCTGTGGGCACACACCGAGGCGGAAGACGTCTTCCGCGAGCTGAAGGTCGTGTCGGCCCAGCTGTGGCGCAAGACACCGCGCGGCCAGCACATCGAGCTCGGCATCGCCGAGAACAACCTGTTCATCCAGCTCGCCGCGATGGGGTTGAGCCACCAGCTGTTCGGCGCGCGCCTGTTGCCGATCGGCACGCTCTACGATCCTTTCATCGCCCGCGGCCTCGATGCCCTGAACTACGCCTGCTACCAGGATGCGCGGTTCATGATCGTGGCGACGCCCTCGGGCGTGACCCTGTCGCCGGAAGGCGGCGCCCATCAGAGCATCCACACGCCGCTGATCGGTATCGGCCAGCCCGGCCTGCTCTCCTACGAGCCGACCTACGTCGACGAGCTCGCCGTGCTGATGCGTCATGGCCTGGACTACATGCAGCAGGACAAGGGCGGTTCGGTCTATCTCCGCCTCTCGACCCGCAGCCTGCCGCAGCCGCAACGCACGCTCTCGCCCGAGCAGGAAGCCGACATCGTGGCCGGCGGCTATTGGTATGCGCCGCCACAAGCCGACAGCGACGTTGCCATCGTCTGCATGGGCGCGGTCACCCCGGAGGCGATCGCCGCCCACGAAAGCGTGTCGCGAGACTTCGCCGGCGCGGGCCTGCTGGTGCTGACCTCGCCCGACCGTCTGCATGCCGACTGGCTTTCGGCCCAGCGCAATCGCGGTCGTACCGCAGGCCTGGTCGATCGGAGCGCGGCGCCGGTCGAGCGCCTTCTGGCGCCGCTGTCGCGTGACGCGCGCCTCGTCACGGTGCTGGACGGCCATCCGCTGGCCCTCTCGTGGCTGGGCTCGGTGCGCGGCCAGCGTGTCGTGCCGCTCGGCATCGAGGCCTTCGGGCAGTCAGGCGGCATTCCTGATCTCTATCGGACCTACAAGCTCGATGCCGCGGCCATCGTCGACGCGGTAGCGCGG